>WFOA01000053.1 GCA_015488325.1 Acidimicrobiia bacterium
CCACCGGGGAGGTCGACGACCCGGACGGTCCCACCGGAAGGGTCGAGGAGCCAGACGGTGGGCGAGGTGTCGACGACGTCCGCCAACGGGTCGCCCTCGATCGTGGCACCGACGGCCACCACGACGTCGGAGCCGGAGGCCAGACCGGTGACGACCCCGTCGAGCTCGGCGAAGATCTCCCAGGTCGTGTCGTCGTCCGACCGCCACAGGGTCGTCGAGGTTCCGCCACGGTCCTTCACCTGGGCGGCGACCCCGCCGCCGCCCGGCAGGCGGGCGACGGTGCCGAACCGTCCCTCCCCGGGGAACCAGGTCGGCACCCACTCGCCCTCCAGGGCCGAGACCTCAGGCGGCGTGGTGGAGGTGGTGGTGAAGACGAGCGGCGGCGCCGGAACCTCACCCCGCTCGGACGGCGGGGACCGAACCGAGGTGGAGCTGCCCCACAGCACCGCCACCGCCGCCGCCACCGCGGTGACAACGACCGCCGTCCACCGCGACCGGGTCCCCGTCGAGCCGTTCTCGGAGCCGGCCGGGACCACCGACGAGTCTTCCATACCCCTTGAACGTACCCGAACACGGGGTGGTTTCCCGGCGGTGGTTCAGGGGCCGGGGAGCGGCCCGGTCCAACGCCACAGGGCGGGACGGCCCACGTCGAAACCGCGGACCACCAGGGGACCGTCGGTGGCGACGGGCCCGAGGAGCGTGCCCGCGATCCCGGCGGGGACGTCGGCAGGAACCGGCATCCAGTCCACCCCGTCGGCGGTCACGTACACGACGTCGACGCCGGACACGCCCGCCATCAGGTCGCCGACCCGCACGAACGACCACGGCGACACCGCCACCGTGGCCTCCCCTGCCGGGGCGCCGTCGGCGTCGAAGGCGACGATCCTGGAGTCGTCGGCGTCGAAGCCTCCCACCACGAGCCGTCCCCCGACCGTCGCCACCGAAACCGGACGCACACCGGAGGGCAGGGCGACCTCGCCGCCGGGACGTGCCGTCACCCGGCCGTCGAAGTCGAGGACGAAGATCCTTCCTTCCACCACCGCGTAGGCGTTCCCCTCCACGTCCCCGACCACCCGCATCCCGGAACGCACGCCCGCCGGTACGAGGCCGGTGCCGACGACCCACACCTCGTCGCCGGCCTCGGCGACGACCGGCGGGGCGTCGGCCCTACCCGGGCCCGTCGCCGCCAACTTCCAGTCCTCCCCGTCGGTCGAGACCCACACGCCGACCTCGCCCGTCGCCGTCCAGCCCGCCAGCCACCAGGCCCCGCCCGCCTCCGTGACGGTGGAGACGGCGGCGGGATCCATGCCCTCCCAGACCGTGGTCGAGCGGCGTCCGTCCACCAACGTGACGATCCGGCGGCCGTCCAGGACCGTCAGCCGGTCCGAGACGTAGACGGCGACCTCATCCGGCAGGATCGGGAGGTCGAGTCGCCGCCATTGAGATCCGACGGCCGCCAGCAGACGGACCGGAGCCTCCCGGCTCCACAGGACCGGCTGACCGAAGCCGGATCCCACCATCACCGTCGTCTCCCCGGACGATGCGGCGTCGACGACCCGGAACGGCCGGCGGAGAGCCTGCGGACAGCCGGGGCAGGGAGTCGACACCGCCACCCCCTCCCAGGTGCGGCCGTCTGCCGACTCCCACACGAACGGCGACCCCGCCAGCCCGCTCCGGGCGAAGGCCAACAGCATCCCGTCCGCCACGTCCACCCGCCGGACGACGCCGACGGTGACCCCTTCGGGTTCGATTGCCTCCCATCCGTCGTCCCCCATCAGCCACATCGTCGCCGCCGAAACATCCCCGACCCGCACCGACAACGCCACCGTGGCCGACGGGGTGGATGCGATCGACCGGAAGGCCTCCAATGCCGGCCACTCCCCCCGGCCCTCCCCGACCAGCCGCCAGGTCACACCCCCGTCGTCGGATGCCCACAGCCGGGCCCGGTTCCCGGTACGCCCTCCGGCCACGAGGCCGTCCCCCACCCGGGTGATCGCCGCCACCCAGCCGGAGCCTTCGCTCTGCACCTCCACCCGCCGCCAGGACACACCCCCGTCGTCCGAGCGCCACACCGCCGGCCTGGCGAACCCCCGGGGCACCAGCAACTCGTCGAAGATCCCCTCGGTCGTCAGCTCTCCCTCCCATCCGACCGCCACGAAACCGTCGTCGAGGCGGGCCACGCCGGTGGCCACCCCGGAGGCAGCCCCCGGGAGGACGACGACCTCCGAGGGTTCGGCCCCCGGGTCGCCCCGCCAGACAACCGGCGTCGGCGAACCCCGCCTCCGGTCCACCGACGCGACGTCGCCGGGGATGAACCCGACGGCCACGGTCCCCTCCGGTCCCGCCACGAGATCCGTCACCCAGCCCGCGGTGACGTCGCCCATCGCCCACGAGCCCGGCTCCGTCGACGTCCACCATCTCGCCCGGCCCACCGTCCGGTTCTGGACGGCGACGAACCCGTCCCCGGACGCCACCACCCGGCTGAGCCGGCCCTCACCCGGGAGGACATTCGCCACCCAGTCCCCGGCGAACGAACGGGCCGCACCGGTGGTGGTGGTTCGAAACGACGGCATGGGAGAGTCGATCGGTGGCGACTCGACCGTTCCTCCCGGGCCGTCGCCTCCGAACAGCATCGCCAGGCCCGCCACCGCCACGGCGAACACCACCACCGCCACACCGCGGCGGGGGCGCACCACACCGGGAGACGCCTCCTCCCGGTCTTCGGGTACGACCGGAGGCTGCCCCATGACCACCAAACGTACCCGCCGCTTCGTCGACGGCCGGCGGCGATAATGCCCCCGTGGAGACGGGACCGTGACCTACACCCTGCTGCTGGGAGGAGCCCGGAGCGGCAAATCAGCCCTGGCCGAGGAGATGGCCAAGGCCCGGCGGGAGGAGGTGGTGTTCGTCGCCACCGCCACCGCCGAAGACGACGAGATGGCCGAGCGGATCACCCTCCACCGTCGGGGACGGCCGGCGTCGTGGGCCACCGTGGAAGAGCCCTCGGACCTTGCAGCGGCGCTCGGCCGGGTCGACGCCGACGCCTTCGTCGTCCTCGACTGTCTCACCCTGTGGGTCTCCAACCTGTGTGCCGAAGGCCTCGACGACGACACGGTCCTCCGCCGGGGCGACGAACTGGCACGCCTGCTCGCCCGGCGTCCAGGCTCCGGCGTCGTGGTGTCGAACGAGGTGGGATCGGGGATCGTGCCCGTCGACGACCTGGCCCGCCGCTACCGGGACCTCCTCGGTCGGGTGAACATCGGTTTCGCCACCCACGCCGAACGCACCCTGCTGGTCGTGGCCGGGAAGACGTTGGAGCTGCGGTGAGCGGCCTCCGCTACGCCGTCGGCCTCCTCACCCGGATCCCGGTCGCCGGGACCCTCGACGAGGCCGCCCGTTCCCGCTCCCTCCCCTGGTACCCGGTCGTCGGCGCCGGTGTCGGACTCGTCACGGGCATCGCCGCCTACGGCACGGCCTACGTCCTCCCCGACCTGACCGCCGGGTTCGTCGCCGTCGCCGTGGCGGCGGTCACCACCGGGGCCCTCCACCTCGACGGCCTCGGCGACCTCTTCGACGGCTTCGTCGGCGGCCGCGACCGGGAAGACCGCCTCCGCATCATGCGCGACCCTCGCCTCGGGACCTTCGGGGCGGCGGCCGTCTTCGTCGCCCTCGCCGTCCAGGCTTCCCTCCTCGCCGCCATCGCGTCCCAGCCCCTCGTCGTCGCCGCGGCGGCGACGGCCGGAGCGGTGAGCCGGGCCGTCACCGCCGTGGTCATGGGGACGACACCCAGTGCCGCCGCCGGGCTGGGGGCGAGCCACGCCGGGGCCGCCACCCGGCTGGGCATCGTCGTGGCAGGTGGAGCCGGCGTCGGCGCCGCGGTCGGACTCGGCGGCGGCGGCGTAGCCGGCCTGGCGGTGGGAGCCGTCGCCGCCGCGGTGGTGGTCCGCTGGGCCCGCCGGATGATCGGTGGGATCACCGGCGACGTCCTCGGCGCCGTGCAGGTGGTCTCGGAGCTGGGGTTCCTGGCAGGGGTGGTGGGGATGAGCCGATGGTGACGCTGTGGCTGGTGCGTCACGGTGAGACCGACTGGAACGCGCAGCGCCGCTTCCAGAGCCGCACCGACGTCCCCCTCAACGAGGTGGGTCGCCGCCAGGCCCGCCGCCTCGCCGCCGAACTGGAACGGAGAACCTACGCCGGAGTGTGGAGTTCGGACCTGACCCGGGCGAAGGAGACCGCCGAGATCGTCTACGGCCCACCCACCGTCGACCGGCGCCTCCGCGAATTCGATTTCGGGGAGCTGGAGGGACGGCGGTGGGAGGACCTCGGCCCGGAGATCCAGGCGGCCCTCGCCGCCTTCGAAGGGTTCGCCGCGCCCGGCGGCGAACGGTACGACCAGTTCGAGGCCCGGTTGCTGTCCTTCGTCGACGACCTGTCCCCGGGCGAGCATCTCGTCGTCACCCACGGCGGGGTGATCCGGCTTCTCCGGCGGGTGTTCGGCTACGAAGACGTCTTCCCCGCCCCGGGTTCGCTGACGGTGCTCGACGTGGAAGGATGAGTCCCCCGGACGGCAGCGACGGCCGCCGCGAACCGACGGACCGCTTCGTCGGTTTCGTCGGCGGAGATGCTGAGGGGCGGCGCGAACCTGACGGCGTCGGGACGAACCGCGTTCACCACGAGGCCGTGGTCGGAGAGGGCGGTGACAACGACGTCGGCGGCCACCGCCGCGTCCAAGACGGCAGCCAGCAGCAGGCCACGGCCCCGCACCTCGACCACCCCGGCCACCGACTCGAGTCCTGCCCGGAGCTGGTCGGAGCGCGCCCGGCAGTTGGCCAACAGGTCCCGCTCTTCGATCTCGTCGAGTACCGCCAGGGCGGCCCGGCACACCACCGGGCCACCTCCGAAGGTGGTGGCGTGGTCACCGGGCTCGAACGCCGCCGCCACCCGGTCGGAGGCGAGACACGCCCCGACGGGGAGGCCGTTGGCGAGGGCCTTGGCGACGGTGGCGATGTCGGGGACGAAACCGAGGGACTGCCACGAGAACCAGGTCCCGGTACGCCCGATCCCCGCCTGGACGTCGTCGACGATCAACAGCACGCCCCGGTCGTCACACAGCTTCCGGAGGCCCTGGAGGTATTCGGGTGAGAGGGGGACCACCCCACCTTCACCCTGGATGGTCTCGACCAGGACGGCGGCTGTGTCCGCTCCGACCGCCGCCGACATCGCCTCCAAGTCGCCGGCGGGGACCTGGACGAATCCCGCCGGGAGCGGCCGGAACGTCGCCTGTTTGGCGGGCTGGCCGGTGGCGGCCAGAGCCGCCAAGGTCCGCCCGTGGAACGACCCGTCCAACGAGACGATTTGGTAGGCGTCGGGGCCTCTACGGCTCTGACTCCACCGGCGCGCCAGCTTGATGGCCGCTTCGTTGGTGGTCGCCCCGTCGTTCGAGAAGAACACCCGGTCGAGACCCGACAGCCCGACGAGTCGCTCCGCCAGATCCACCATCGGGGTCGTGTAGAACAGATTGGACACGTGGACGAGGGTGGAGAGCTGTTCGCAGGCGGCGTCGGCGACCCGCCGGTTCCCGTGACCGACCGCGACCACGGCGAGGCCTCCCAGGCAGTCGAGATACCGGTTGCCGTCGGTGTCTTCCAGCCACGAGCCTTCACCTCGGACGAAGGTGACGGCGAACCGCCCATAGGTCTGCATGACCACACGGGCTTCCCGTTCGGCCACCGGGTTCACGGCGTCTCTCCGGTGTGGGTGATCATCGTCCCCACCCCTTCGGACGTGAAGATCTCCAACAGCAAGGCGTGTTGGACCCGCCCGTCGAGGATGTGGGCTTGGCGTACGCCGTTGGCCATGGCCGTGACCACCGAGGTCAACTTAGGGAGCATGCCCCCCTCCATGTCGCCGACCAGGGTCTCCAGCTCGGCCAGCGACATCCGGCTGATGAGGGTGGCGGGGTCATCCAGGTCTCGGTACACGCCTTCGACGTCGGTGAGGTAGACGAGCTTTTGGGCACCGAGGGCGGCGGCGAGAGCGGCGGCGGCGCTGTCGGCGTTGCAGTTGTAGACGGCTCCGTCGGCGCCCCGGGCGATCGGCGCCACCACCGGGACGAGGCCCTCGGCGATGAGCCGACGGATCAGGTCCGAGTTCACCGTCTCGATCTCCCCGACGAACCCGAGGCGGGGATCCTTCTGGCGTGCAACGAACAGCCCGGCGTCGAGGCCCGACACGCCGATCGGACTGGCACCGTGACCGGCGAGGAGACGGACGATGTCGACGTTCACCTCGCCGACCAGCACCCGCTGCACCACCCCGATGGCCGCTTCGTCGGTCACCCGGAGGCCGTCGACCCACACCGGCTCGATCCCCTCCCGGTTCATCGCCTCGCTGATCTGGGGGCCGCCGCCGTGGACGACGACCGGGTGGATGCCGACCATCGCCAGCATCGTGACATCCCCGGCGAACGACTCACGCAGCGCGGGGTCTTCCATCGCCGAGCCTCCGTACTTGATGACGACCACCCGGCCGCGGAACTGGCGGATGTAGGGCAGTGCCTCCATCAGGATCCGGGCCTTGCCCATCGACTGGGCGATGCGGCTCTTCGCCGGGTCGGGGCGGGTGTGCCCGATGGTCATGACCGACCGCCGTTGAAGGTCACGTACTCCGGAGTGAGGTCGGTGGTGAGGATCTCCGCCTCCCCGAGCCCCGTGCCCACCACCACGTCGACGGTGAAATCTCCCGCCATAGCGTCGACGACGGCGTCCACGTCCAGGTCGGGCACGGTCATCCCGTCCCGCGCCACCACCGTCCCGGCGTAGGAGACGGTGACCGCCTCCGGGTCGAAGGGCACCCGTGCCGACCCCAAGGCGGCGAGGATCCTCCCCCAGTTCGGGTCCGGTCCGTAGAACGACGACCGGACGAGGGCCGAGTCGGCGACCGCCCGGCCCAGGAGCCGGGCGGCGGCGTCGTCGGCGGCTCCACGGATCCGCACCGTGACGACTCGGGTCGCCCCTTCGGCGTCGGCGGCGATCGCCCGAGCCAGGTCACGGCAGACCGCTTCCACGCCTTCCGCCAACGCCTCCGGGTCCACCCCCCCTACCTCGCCCGACGCGGCGAGGATGACGGTGTCGTTGGTGGATTCGCATCCGTCGACGTTCAGGCAGTTGAAGGTGGTCTCCACCGCCCGGCGGAGGATCCGCTGGAGGGTGTCACGGTCGGCGGCGGCGTCGGTGGTGAGCACCGCCAGCATCGTGGCCATGTCGGGGCGGATCATCCCTGCGCCCTTCGCCATCCCCCCCACGACGAACCCGTCCCCCCAGAAGGTGGCTTCCTTGGGGACGGTGTCGGTGGTGAGGATGGCGGTGGCGGCGGCGGTGCCATGGGCGGCGGAGGCGAGGGTCTGGCCGACCAGGTCCGGCAACGCCCCCGTGATCAACCCCACTTCCAGCACGTCACCGATCGGGCCCGTCGAACACACCAGCACCTCTTCGGGGAGACAGCCGATCTCGGTGGCGACGGCCTTCGCCGTCTCCGACGCCGCCACCAAGCCCGGTTCCCCGGTGCCGGCGTTGGCACAGCCCGAGTTGAGGATCACGGCCCGCACCCCCAGGTCTTCGCCGAGATGACGCCTGCTCACCTGCACCGGCGCCGCCGGCGCACCGTTGCGGGTGAACACCGCCGCCGCCGGGACCGCCCGGTCTGCCATCACCAACGCGACGTCGAGTTGTCCGTCGGGTTTGATACCGGCAGCGATCCCTCCGGCCCGGAACCCTTTGGCCGCGGTGACGCTCATGATCCACCTCCCATCATGGCATCCATCCTGCCATGGGCAGTCCCGTCTCCTCGGGGAGGCCGACGGCGAGGTTGGCGCATTGGACGGCCTGGCCCGCCGCACCCTTCAGCAGATTGTCGATGGCGGCCAAGGCGACGATCCGGCCGGTGTGCTCGTCGACGACGGCGGTGACGAGCGCCCGGTTCGAGCCGACCACCCAGCGGGTCTGGGGGGGACGGTCGATCACCTCCACGAAGGGACGCCGCGCATACGCCTCGTCGAGCGCCCGGCGGACGGCGGCGGTGTCCGCCCCCTCCGCCGCCGGCGCGGTCACGGTCGCCGCCAGCCCCCGCTGCATCGGGACGAGATGGGGGGTGAAGGTGACGGGACGTTCCTCACCGACGGTGAGGCCGATCCCCATCTCGATCTCGGGCCGGTGCCGATGCGTCGCCACCCCGTAGGCCCGGACACCTTCGTCCACCGCCCCGAACAGGAGATCTTCGGAGAGTTTCCTGCCCGCGCCCGAGACCCCGGAGAGGCAGTCGGCGACGACTCCCCCCGGCGCCACCAGACCTGCTCGGAGGAGGGGCACCAGCGCCAGCAGGACCGCCGTCGGGTAGCAGCCCGGTGCCGCCACCCGGCGTCGTCCGGCGACGTCGACGAGCTCGGGCAGCCCGTACACCCACCGTCCCAACTCGTCGGGGAAGGGATGGTCGGAGCCGTAGGCGTGGCGATACCGGGCGGGGGTGTCGAGACGGAAGTCGGAGCCGAGGTCCACCACCACCGTTCCCCGTTCGGCCAGCGGGTGGCCGATCTCGGCCGACGCGCCGTGGGGCAGGGCGAGGAAGACGACGTCGGTGTCGGGGACGTCGTCGGGGCTGCTCGGGCCGAGTACCCGTTCACCGCCGGTGAGGTGGGGGTGCACCGACCCGAGGACGTCTCCGGCACGGCGGTGGGCACCGAGGTAGACGAGGTCGAAGGCGGGGTGTTCGTCCAGGAGACGGACGAGTTCCCCGCCGGCGTATCCGGACGCTCCGAGCACCGCGACGCTGACGGACATGGGGGTCAGTATACGCATATGCGAATAACATTCGCCCTCACGCCCTCCCTTCCCCGTTTTGACAGCGCGATCGGGCGATATACGCCGGATCTGGCTGTCAAAACGGGCGGGTGGGCCTCATCCCGGGGGTGCCAACCCCCGCTGCGGCATCGGAGGGATCTGCGGGTCCTCGACGAAGGCGGTGACCAGCTCCGCCGCCTCGGCGCCGAGGCGCTCCTCCACCAGCGCGACGAAATCCTCCGTGGTGGCCGACCGGCCGCCGAAACGCCGCACCCACTCCTCCAAGACGTCGAACACCCCTTCGTCACCGACCAGATCCCGCAAGGCCACCAACGTGAGACCTCCCCGCTGATACACCGACGCCGAGAACAGCTCGTCGGCCCGGGGGTGGTCGGGTGGCGGATACGCCTCCCGGGCCTGGCGGGCCGCATCCTCCGGCGGCACCCCCGAAGATGCCCGGTCGAGCCCGCTCATCGTCCGGTAGGCCCGCATGACCTGCCGGTCGTAGACCTCGGGACCCACGTCGTGCTCTGCCCACAGCCACTGGCCGAACGTGGCGAACCCTTCGTTCAGCCAGATGTCGTCCCAACGGGCCACGGTGACGGCGTCACCGAACCACTGGTGGGCCAGCTCGTGGGCGACCACGGCTTCGCCCCAGGCGAGGGACGGGCTCGTGTAGGTCGACACCTCCTGGGTCTCGAGGGCGGCACGCAGGCTCTCGTCTTCGACGATGAGGGCACCGATCCGTTCGAAGGGGTAAGGGCCGAACCGCTCGGCGAAGAACTCGACCATCTCCCCTTGACGCCTGAACGGCTCCAACCGCCCCTCGGGGATGTCGGGGTCGAACCAGGTGGTCACGGGGATCGAACCTGCGGGCGGCTCGGCGCGTTCCCGAAACGGCCCGATCCCCAGGGGGACCAGGTACGGCGCGATGGGGTCGTCGATCACCCAGCGGTATTCCCTCCGTCCGTCCCCGACCCGACGACTGCTGCGCTCTCCGGCCGAGACGACCACCACGTCCTCGGGCACGGTCACCGTCAACGTCATCGTCGCCCGGTCGCGGGGATGGTCGTTGGCGGGGAACCATCCGGCGGCTCCGTCGGGCTGGTCGAACACGTAGATCGTGTCCCCCACCTTCCTCCAGCCCGGAGCGAAGGGGACCGCCCCTTCGGGCACCGGACCGGGGACTCCCTCGTAGACGACCGTCACCACGAACACGACACCGGCCGGGATCGGCTCCGCCGGGACGACCACCAGTTCCCGGCCCCGACGGCGCCAGGTCGCCGCACCCCGTCGTTCTGCGACGGCGACGTCGACCGACCGCACCTCCATCCCCACCAGATCCAGGTTGAAGGACGACAGGTCGTGCAACGCCACCGCTTCAACCGCGGCGATGCCGCGGACCATGCCCGTAGCCGGTTCCACCTCCAGTTCGAGCCGGTAGTCGGCCACGTCGTATCCCCCGTTGCCGAGGTTCGGGTAGAGCGGGTCTCCGATCCCGGGAGCCCCCGGGCGAGGGTCGACGGTCCGGACGTTCACCGGACTCGTCGAAGACGGAGCCGAACCGGCGGTGGTGGGCGACGGGCCCGGATCCGAGCTGGCACAGGCGGCGACGACCAGGCTCAACGCCAGGAGTCCGTGGAGCTTGCTCATCCTTCGTCGTCGGCCCCCACAGGAGGTGGACCCGGGTCGGGGAGGCCGCGCTCCACCGCCCAGCGTCTCACCATCTCGAAGGCTTCGGAAGGCGGGTACGGGCCTTCGTCGATCCGCCGCTCCAGCAGCATCTTCATGATCTCACCCACCATGGGCCCCGGCTCGATGCCCAGGTAGGCGATGACGTCGTGGCCGTTGATCGGAGGCCGGAGCTTCGACAGCTCCTCTTTCGCCATGAGCTCGTCGATCCGCCGTTCCAGCTCGTCGATCCGCCGTTGGATCGCCCGGGCCCGCTTCTCGCTCCGGGTGGTGACGTCGCAGCGGACGAGTTCGTTGAGGTCTTCGAGCAGGTGTCCGGCGTCTCGGACGTACCGCCGCACCGCCGAGTCGGTCCATCCCATCTTCAGCGTGTGGGGACGCAGATGCAGGAAGACGAGGCGGGACACGTCTTCGACGATGTCTTTCGGGTATCGCAGCTCCCGTAGCCGCGCCCTGGTCATCCTCGCCCCGACCACTTCGTGGTGGTGGAAGGTGACCCCTCGGGGACCGAACGCCCGGGTCGCCGGTTTCCCGACGTCGTGGAAGAGGGCGGCCAGACGCAGCCGGAGCCGAGGGGAGGCCTTCTCGGTGACGGCGATGGTGTGGGCGAGCACGTCCTTGTGGCGCTGGTGGGGATCCTGCTCCATCGCCAGAGCCGGGATCTCGGGAACGATCAAGTCGGCCAGCCCGGAACGCACCAGCCCCCACAGCGCAGATCCGGGCTTGTCGGCGACCATCAGCTTCGAGAACTCGTCGCGGATCCGTTCCGCCGAGACGATCTCGATGCGGCCGGCCATCTCCCGAACCGCCTCCTCCGTCGCCGGGTCGGCGTCGAAGCCGAGGACGGCCACGAACCGGTACAGCCGCAGCATCCGGAGGGGATCGTCCGAGAAGGCGATCTTCGGGTCGAGGGGGGTCCGCAGCAGCCGCTTCGCCAGGTCGGCCAGTCCGCCGTAGGGGTCGATGATCTCGACTTCGGGAAGCCGGATGGCGATGGCGTTCACCGTGAAGTCCCGACGGGAGAGGTCTTCTTCCACCGAATCGGAGAACACCACCCGGGGTTTGCGGCTGTCTTCGCGGTACACCTCGCTCCGGAAGGTGGTGATCTCGTAAACCCGTCCGTCTTTCACGACCCCGACCGTCCCGAAGGCTTCACCGACGGAGAACACCGAATCGGCCCACCCGGCGACGACCTCTTTGATCTGGGGGGGTCGGGCGTCGGTGGTGAAGTCGAGGTCGCCGTGGTGACGCCCGAGCAGCGCATCACGAACCGAGCCCCCGACCAGGTAGAGCACGTGTCCGGCGGCGACGAAGCGCTCCGCCAGCTCCAGGTGGGGGCTTCCGGGCTCGACCAGCCAGCGCAGGCGGTCCGGGATCATGCCCCCATCCAAGCACACCCCCGATCCGGGTCCGCCTGTCGGCTCAGGCGTCGATGCCGGCTTCGATCGCCCGGGCCCGGAATTCGTGGGCGTTGCGGACGTGGTTGAGGGCCGTCGCCACCGAGACCCGACGTTGTTTCACGAGGGTCAGCAACGAGCTGTCGAAGGTCTGCATCCCGAAGTACTCGCTGTCTTTGATCAGCTCGACGATGGCGTCCCGGGAAGCGCCCTCCAGGATGCGCTCTTGGGTCCGGGTGGTCCCGATGAGGATCTCGGTGGCGAGGACCCGTCCGGTGCCGTCGGCGACCTCGAGGAGGCGCTGGGAGATGACAGCCCGGAGCAGGCCGGCGACCTGGCTGCGTACCGTCGGCTGTGTCTCCGGTGGGAAGAACCCGATCAGCCGCTCGACGGTGTCGCCCGGGTCGGCGGTGGGCATGGCGGCGATCAGCAGGTGGCCGGTCTCGGCGGCGGAGATCGCCGCCGCGGCGGTGTCGACGTCGGAGATCTCGCTGACCATGATGACGTCGGCGTCCTGGCGGGTGGCCCGACGGACCCCTTCGGCGGCGCTGGCGACGTCGACGCCGACCTCCCGCTGGGTGATCACCGCGACCTTGTCCGGGAAGAGGGTCTCGATGGGGTCTTCGACGGTGAGGATCGACACCGGGCGGGATGCGTTGATGTGTTCGATGATGGAGGCGATCGTGGTCGACCGCCCCGATCCGGACGGACCGGTGACCAACAGCAGCCCCTTCGATTCGGTGGTGAGCTTCACCACGACGGGCGGGAGTCCCAGGCGTTCGAGGGGCGGTACCCCTGCCACCACCCGTCTCAGGACGAGACTGACCGAGCCTCGCTGCCGGTACACGCTCACCCGGAACCGTCCCAGGTCTGCCCGGCCGTAGGCGAAGTCGGCCTCTCCCCGCTCCTTGAAGGTCTGGGCGGCCTTCTGGGTGAAGATGCTCTGGGCGTAGGCTTCGGTGTCCGACGGTGTCAGCGGCGGCAGGTTCTGCATTCGCATCAGCTCGCCGTCGATACGGATCGCCGGTGGAGACCCCACTTTCAGGTGGATGTCCGAGGCGGTCGCTTCAACGGCCCGGCGAAGGAGTTCGTCGATCGTGGTCTGCATGGGTTTCACCCGCTCCCTGTCCGGTATCGAGACTCCTATCGGCCGAGGGGCCGGTCTCCTTGAACGGGGCCGTTCACGGCACCGGGAGGCGGGCACCGTCGGGGACCTGACGGACTGCCGTGGTGATCTGACGGACCGTCCCCGAGCCGGCTTCGACGTTGGTGTTGGAGCATCCACCGGCTTCGGTCGACTGGTAGGTCACCCGGTATCCGGTCGGCCGTCGCCGACCTCGGGGGGTCTCCGCCGCCGGATCCGCCCAGGCGACGACGACCGACGGTGCGTCGCATGGGGCGAACACCTCCGACCACTGCACCGGGTCGGCCAGCCGGTCGCCTCCACCTGCCAGCTCCCGCACCGTCACCGTCTCGCCGCTCCGGGTGTCCACCACCACCCCCCGCCACCATCCGGGCCGGTCACCCGGTTCGACCCGAAGCCGGTACGCCACCCCCTCCGACCAGGGGAAGTCCCGGGTGTTGGGGTCGTGTGGGGTGGATGGGAGGGTCGAGTCGGTCCCTTCCAGGATCGAACCGCCGCGGCGGTATCCGCCCCAGTTGACGGCCCGGGATTCCGGATGCCGAGGATTCCACTGCAGTCCGAGATGGGCGGCACCGACCGGGCCTTCCGGCCCGACGAAGCTCACCTGGAGCGCCCAGAAGTACAGGTCGGGGACCCGGGGGAGGTTTTCGACGGTCAACGTCACCTCGACGGCGTCGAAGGGTCCCCGGTCGTCCCACCAGAGATGGAACGACGACGCCCCGGTGGGGCTCGTCGGTCTCCCCCGAACCTTTCTCCTCACCCGCTCCCCCAGTACCGGGCGACGTGCCTGGCCGCCACGTCCAGGTTCTCCCACGAGGCCGGCGGCGACGGCTCCGGCGCCGGAGGGCCGGGCTCCCACCTCCCCGCCAACCCCCGGAGGGTCTCGGCCACCGACGCGGTGATCGCCGGGAGGTGATAGCCGCCTTCCAGGAAGACGACCACCCTGCTCGCCGGCACCACCTCGGCCAGCCGGGACGCCATGTAGCCGTAGTCGGCGGAGACGAGCCTCACCTCCGCCAACGGGTCGAGTTCGTGGGCGTCGTAGCCGGCCGAGATCAACAGCCAGTCGGGGGCGAAGGCGGAGACCACCGGGCCGACGACCCGTTCCATCGCCGCCCGGTAGAGGTCACCGGCGGTACCTGCGGCGACGGGCACGTTGACCACGGTCCCCTCCGCGCCCGGCCCGCCCACTTCGTCCACCAGCCCGGTGCCGGGATAGAAGGGCGACTGATGGAGGCTCACGTACAGCACGTTCTCGTCGTCGGCGAAGGTCGCCTGGGTTCCGTTGCCGTGATGCACGTCCCAGTCGACGATCGCCACCCGCTCACCGTCGGCGACGAGGGCCGCCGCGGTGACGGCGACGTTGTTGAACAGGCAGAACCCCATCGCCCGTGCCTGGAGGGCGTGGTGGCCGGGTGGTCGAACCGCCAAGAAGGCGGTGACGTCGCCGGATCCACGGAGCAGTTCCACCGCCGCCGGACCGGCCCCCGCCGCCCGCAGCGCCGCGTCCCAGGAGGCCGGACACGCCACCGTGTCCGGGTCGAGATGACCTCCGCCTGCCCGACAGAACGCTTCGATGGCGTCGACGTAGTCGGCGGTGTGGACCCGTTCGAGGAGCTTCCGATCCGCCGGTGGGGGCTCGTGGGCTTCGACGACCAGGCCCGCCGAATAGACCCCCCGTTCTGCCGCTTCCAGCCGCGCGGGACGTTCCGGATGCCATGATCCGGTGTCGTGACGGCGAAACACCTCGTGGGTCAGGTAGACGACGCGCACGGTCCATACTTTGGCACCATGCACCGACGATGCAGCCCTCGATGAGCACGAACGGGATCCGGGGAGGACCCTGGCCCGGCCAGGTGGTCCTCCGCCGCCGGTGGGCCAAGGGCCACGCTCGACCTTGGAACGAGGAGGTGCAGGCGGCGGGCCTGCGGATCGAACGGGGTGGGGCAGACTTCGTCGACGCCTGTTTCCACTGGCTCGTCGACCGAGGTTGCGACGAGGTCTTGTCGGTGCCGGTACATCCGCAGGGGGCCGGTATCTGGGAATCGGCCGGGTTCGTTCCCCACACCGAGCTCAGGCTGCTCAGCCGTTCCCTCATCGACGCGGTCGCCGAGCCGACCCACCACGTCCGCCCGGGCGGCGGCCACGGAGATTGGACCGCGGTCGCGGCGATCGACGACCGGGCCTTCGACCGCTTCTGGAGGGTGGGGCGTCTCGGGCTCGCCGACGCCGCCGCCGCCACCCCCCGCTCCAAGCTGCTCGTCGCCGACGTGGCCGGAGAGCCGATCGGGTTCGTCATCGCCGGGATCTCCCTCGACGTCGGATACCTCCAGCGGATGGCGGTCGACCCGGCCGTCCAAGGTCGAGGGATCGGCCGGTCGCTGGTGCGGGCCGCCCTCCGGTGGGCCCGACGACGGGGGGCGCGTACCATGCTGCTCAACACCCAGCTCGACAACCGGCCTGCCACGACCCTCTACCGGTCCGAAGGCTTCGAGATCCTCCCCGAGCGTCTCACCATCTTCGGGCGCACCGCGGAATCCCGCCCATGATCCGTCTCGTCACCGACTCCTCCTGCGACCTGCCACCCGACCTCGTCGAACGTCATCGCATCGAGATCGTGCCCCTCACCGTCCGTTTCGGTGACGTCGAGTTCGTCGACCGGGTCGACCTCGACCCGGCAGGCTTTTGGGCGAGGCTGGCACGGGCCGAGCGCCTCCCCGAGACCGCCGCCCCGAGCGTGGGGGCGTTCCTCGACGCCTACGAACGCTTGGCGGCGCAGGGGGCGACGGGGATCGTCGCCGTCTGTCTGAGCTCCGTTCTGAGCTCCACCTATCAGTCGGCGGTGATCGCCGCCGAGCAGTGGGATGGCCCGGTCCCCGTCAAGGTCGTGGATTCCCGTGCCGTGACGATGGCGTTGGGTCTGGTGGTCGTCTGGGCGGCCGAAGCAGCGGAGGCGGGGGCGTCGCTGGAGGAGGTGGCCAGAGGCGCCCTCGACCGGGCTTCCCGCGTCAACCTCTTCGCCGCGCTCGACACCCTCGAGTACCTCCATCGGGGTGGGCGGATCGGCGGAGCCGAGGCCCTCCTCGGCAGCCTCCTCGACGTCAAGCCGCTGATCACCTTCGCCGACGGGGCCGTGGCCGCCGCCGGCCGGGTTCGTACACGGCGCAAGGCGATCGCCGCCATCTGCGCTCGTGTCGCCGAGTTGGCGCCTCGGCTCCGGTCGGTGGCGGTGCTCCACGGGTCCGCCGACGACGTCGCATCGTTCACGGCCGCCGTCGCCGAAGCCGGAGGCGTCCAGCCCTGGGTCGCCGAGCTCGGTCCCGTCGTGGGAACCCACACCGGACCCGGCGCCTTGGGTGTCGCCTACCTTCTCGACTGATGCCCCCTCCCATCCCCGACCGGTTCCGCCTCGAGATCCGTCTCGGTCGGGACGAGGACATCGAGCAGTGGCTCGCCACCGACGTCTCCCTCGACCGTCCCGTCCTGGTCCGGGTGATCGGTCCCGACGCGCCCACTGCCCGGCATCGTGAGTTCCTCGAGTCGGTACGGGCCGCCGCCCACATCACCCACACCCATCTTGCTTCGGTGTTCGCGGCGGCGGAGACCGCCGACGGAGCATACGCCGTCTCCGAGTGGACCGGTGGCGTCACCCTCGCCGACCGTCTCGCCGCCGACGAGCCGATGGACCCCGTGGAGTTCCTCCCCAACGCCACGGGGCTGGCCGAGGCCCTCGCCGCACTCCACGAGTCTGGGGTGGTCCACGGGGCGATCGACCCTTCCGCCATCCAGTACGCCCTCGCCCACCCGGCGAAGCTCGCCGGTTTCGGACGACGCAGGCGAACCATGACCGCCACCGACGACGTGGTGGCCCTCGCCACGACACTCGAGCAGGCCGTGACCGGTGGCTCGGTGGGGGGCCCGGGGCCATCCCAGGTGGTCGACGGGCTCCCGCCCCAGGTGGATCAGATCCTCGCCCGGGCCCGGAGCGGCGTCAGCACCGCGCGGCGTCTCGCCGAGGACCTCGCCGCGGTGCCCGGGCCTCGCCCGGTCGAGCCGCCTCCGACCGGGCGGTCCCTCCGGGTGCTCGTGGCGGCGGGTGTCCTCGTCTTCTTGGCGGCGGCCCTGGTCGGCATCGGCCGGATCGTCGCCGCCGGTTCCGGTGCCCCCATCCTCTTCCCTCCAAGCCCGGGGACGACAGCCCCGATCGCCCTCCCCTCCACGACCACGGTTCCTCCTCTTCCCGCCCCGGTCCTCTCCGAGCCGTTCCCGGCGGAGGATCCGGCGAGTTTCGATCCGTTCGGCGGCGGCGACGAGAACGACCATCGTCTGCCGAACCTGGTCGACGGCGACCCCGAGACGGTGTGGCGTACCGAGCGATACCGGGATCCGCTCCCTCTGCTGAAACCCGGTGTCGGGGTGACGGTGCGGGCATCGCGGACCCCGTCGACGTTCGAGGTGATCGGGATGACTCCCGGTGTGAGCTACGTCCTGGCCTGGTCCGACACCGCGCCTTCGGACCCTTCGCAGTGGGAGGTGCTGGCTACGGGCAGGACCCTCGGCGGGGTGCTCAGCATCCAGGTCCCGCCCCGGCCGGGCGGCAGATGGCTGCTGTGGATCACCGACCTGCCTCGGCTCGGTCCGGATGACCACTCCGCCGAGATCGCGGAGGTACGCTTCCGGCCATGAGTGACCGGGACCGGGTGCTCATCGCCCGGGCCGCCGAGGGGGACCACGACGCCTTCACCGAGTTGATGGGCCGCACCGAAGACATGGTCTTCGCCGTGTGCCTCCGCATGCTGGGTGACCGTGAGGCGGCCCTCGACGCAACCCAGGAGGTCTACCTCACCGTGTTCCGGAAGGCCCACACCTTTCGTGGCGGTTCGGCGGTGACGACCTGGCTGTACCGCATCGCCGTCAACACCTGTTACGACCAGTTGCGGCGTCGTTCCCGTCGTCAGGCCGACCCGCTTCCCGACCATGTCGACCCACCGGACCGGGGAGCCCAGGACGCGTTGGAGGCGGCCGAGTTGCGACCCGAGCTCGAGGGGGCGCTGCGCCGCCTCCCCGAGGAGTTCCTCGCCCCGGTCGTCCTCGCCGACATCCAGGGCATGGCCCTCCCCGACGTCGCCGAAGTGCTGGAGGTCCCCGTCGGGACGGTCAAGTCCCGCCTGTTCCGGGCCCGCCGGCGTCTCGCCGAAGACCTTGGGAACCGTTCCGGTCCGTCCGGCCATCCAATGGGCGAACACCATGCATGACCACGACCTCGATCTCATCGCCGCCTACGCCGACGGCACGTTGACGGACGGCACCTCGCATGCCGAACGTCTCGTCGCCTCGTGTGAGGTCTGTCGCGCCGAGTACGAGCGGCAGCGCCAGGTCCGTGACCTCCTCCGCGGCCTGGCTCCCGTCCGGATGGCCGAGGCAGAACGTGCCCGCCTCCACGAAGCGGTGTGGTCGGAGATCGAAGCCCGACGCGAGGTCGTCCCGCCCGCTCCGTCCCGGGTTCCTCGTCGTGTCCCCTGGTGGCTCCGTCTGGCCCCGGTGGCTGCGGGTGTCCTCGTGATCGTGGTGGGGCTCGGCGTCCTCCTGCAGACGGGAGGCGGAGTGGAGTCCGCCGCCGAGCCGGACGTCGCCGCCGACCTTCCTGCCACCACCGCGGCGGCCGCGGCGCCCAGTGCCACCACGCTCGCCCCCCCGGTCGGCGGGCAGTCCGCTCCCGAGGACCAGGCGTTCGCCGAGATGGTCGAGGAGGCAGCACCGGTGCCCTCCCCCGACCTGCGCCGTATGAGCCCCGGCATCGACCTCGGCGAGACGACCATCGACGAGATCGAGGCGGTGTTGGAGGACCTGGCGAAGGCCGACACCGTCACCACCGCCGAGCCGGCCCCGCTCCCGGCCTGCTTCGACCGGCTCGACGGGGAGCCCCTCGCCATGGTGTTCGCAGTCCTCGACGGTGAACCGGTCGAGGCGTACCTCGTCGGTGACGCCGCCACCACCGAGGTCGTCGTCTTCGTTGTTCCCGACTGCACTCCCCTCCCGGGTTGATCCTTCCCGCCGGCCACCGGGGACGGTCGACGGTCTAACCTCGTCCCCCATGGACGACTGGCCCTCCAAACTCGCCGATCTCCTCGAGGTCATCGCCACCCGTATCCGGGCGATGACGGTCGACCGGGTGGCCAAGGTGATCACCGTCGCCTCGCTGGCCCTCCCCTTGGCGGTGCTCGTCGCCCTCGCCGTCGTGTTCTTCTTCATGACCATCCACGGTGCCCTCGCCATTCCTCTCGGAAGCAGCGGCGGGTTCGCGGTGATCGGGGGACTATTCGCGGTGGCCGGGGCGTTCGTGTGGTCGAGGAGAATCCGATCCGAGGACAAGCAATGAACGAAGCCGAGAAGGTCATCATCATCGGGAGTGGCCCGGCGGGGTACACCGCCGCTCTGTACGCCGCCCGTGCCGACATGAACCCCCTGGTGTTCGAAGGCAGCCAAGCCGGGGGCCAGCTCATGATCACCACCGACGTCGAGAACTACCCGGGGTTCCCCGACGGGATCTTGGGGCCCGAGCTCATGGACCGGTTCCGCAAGCAGGCGGAACGGTTCGGTGCCCGTCTCGTCTCGGCCGACGTCACGAAGGTCGATTTCGGATCCCGTCCCTTCGGCGTCTGGGCCGGGTCCGACGAGTATCGGGCTCAGACGGTGATCATCGCCACCGGGGCCTCCGCCAAGTGGCTCGGCGTCCCCGGCGAGGAACGTCTCACCGGTCGAGGGGTGTCTGCCTGTGCCACCTGCGACGGGTTCTTCTTCCGAGACAAGGAGCTGATCGTGGTCGGGGGAGGTGACTCGGCGATGGAGGAGGCCCTGTTCCTCACCAAGTTCGCCTCCAAGGTGACGATCGTCCACCGCCGTGACGAGTTCCGGGCTTCGGCCATCATGGCGAAGCGGGCGTTGGAGCATCCGAAGATCGATGTGATCTGGAACGCCGTCGTCGTCGAGATCCTCGGTGACGACGAGGTGACGGGGGTCCGACTGGAGGACACGGTCACCGGCGACACCCGTGAGATGGCCGTGGACGGGGTGTTCGTGGCGATCGGTCACAAGCCGAACACCGAGATCTTCGAAGGCCAACTCGAGCTGGACGACAAGGGCTATGTGGTCCTGCGGGGACCGGGGACCCAGACGTCCGTCGAGGGGGTCTTCGCCGCCGGGGACGTGGCCGACCCCGTCTACCGGCAGGCCGTGACCGCGGCCGGGACCGGCTGCGCCGCCGCCATCGACGCCAACCACGCATTGGACTGAATCAAGGAGACGACATGGCTGCCAATACCGTCACCGTCAGTGACGCCAACTTCGCCGACACGGTCTCGGGTGACCGTCCCGTCCTCGTCGACTTCTGGGCCGAGTGGTGTGGCCCATGCCGCATGGTCGAGCCCGTCCTCGAGGAGATCGCCAACGAGTACGCCGACAAGATCACCATCGCCAAGCTCAACGTGGACGAGAATCCCCAGACCGCGGCGAACTACGACGTCATGAGCATCCCGACCTTGATTCTGTTCAAGGACGGACGCGAACAGAAGCGGATCATCGGGGCCAGGCCGAAGCATCAGCTCATCTCCGAGCTCTCCGAGTACCTCTCCTGAGGGCGAGATGTGAGACGATGGAGCCGTGCGGCTCTATCGCCTGAACGATTCGGGCGAGCCGGTTCGTGACATCCAGGACCGGCTCGCCGCTCTGGGTTTCCCCTCCGACCCCGATCCTCGGGGTGAGTTCGGGGACGCCACCAGAGCCGCCGTGGTGGCGTTCCAGCGGTCGCGGGGCCTCGCTCCCGATGGGATCGTCGGCCCCGACACGTGGCGTGCCCTCTACGAGGCGGGTTACCGCCTCGGTGATCGCCTCCTCTTTCTGCGAAGGCCGATGCTGCGCGGCGAAGACGTCTCGGAGCTGCAGAGCCGGCTCAACACCCTCGGCTTCGACGCGGGCAAGGTCGACGGCATCTTCGGGCCCGACACCGAACGGGCCGTCGTCGAGTTCCAACACAACCGGGGCCTGGCCGAGGACGGCGTGGCGGGCCCCGAGGTGATCACCGAGCTGCGGCTGGTGGCCCGCGGTCCGATCCGGACCGGACGTGACGCCCTGCGCGAACGCGAGTGGATGCGCTCTCTCCCCCGCTCGCCCGTGGGGACCCGGGTCTTCTTCGACCCTGCCGGGCGGTCACCCGAGGAGGCTCGACGGGCCTGGGCGGCGGCGGCGGCGGCCCGGATCGAGCTGCAAGAGCGCGGCGGTCTCCCAATAATTTCCAGAAGCGTCGACATGGTGACGACCGAGCGGGTCCGCGCCCGCCGTGCCAACCGGGTCGGCGCCGACCTGATCGTCTCCTTTCAGCTCGCCGACACCGACGCGGGAGCCGTGTTCTTCTTCCAAACCGATCGCTCCCGGTCCGAAGCCGGGGCGCTCCTCGCCGAAGCCATCGGGGGACGGCTCGACCTTCCTGTCGAAGGGCGCGCCACGGCCATGCTCAAGGAGAGTCGCGCCCCGGCGGTGGTGGTCGCCCACCCTCATCTGGACGAAGGGGTGGGTCGCCGGGTCGTCGAAGCCCTCGAGGACTTCTTCCGCACCCTCCCCCACGTCCTCGCCGGGACGGCTCAGGAGAAGAACCGGCGGTAGAGACGCTCCAGCTCGTCCAAGGATCCGAAGGAGATCTCGAGCCGGCCCCGGTTGTTCCGGTAGGCGATCTTGACCCGGGTCCCGAGCTGATCGGTGAGCCGCTGTTCGAGCTCGACGATCTCGACGGGACGGACCTCACGGACCCGAGCCTTGCGAGGCGACGCCTCCTTTCGGGCGCGGGCCGCATCCTCGACCTGCCGGACGCTCCAGCCTTCTTCGGCGGCCCGTCGGGCGATGTGCTCGGCGTAGGCCCGATCCTCGATTCCGAGGAGGGCGCGTGCGTGACCGGCGGTGATCTCGCCCCGTTCCAGCATCCCCTGGATCGAGGCGGGGAGCGCCAGCAGGCGAAGGGTGTTGGTGATGGCAGGCCGTGACTTCCCCACCCTCGCCCCCAGCTCCTCATGGGACATACCAAAATCTTCCAGGAGTTGGCGGTAGGCGGCCGCTTCCTCCAGGGGGGTGAGGTCTTCCCGCTGGATGTTCTCCACGAGCGCCTGGGTGAGGGCCTCCTCGGCGTCGGCCTGGCGGATCATCGCCGGGATCGTGCTGAGGCCGGCCCGACGGGCGGCCCGCCAGCGCCGCTCGCCGGCGATGATCACGTAGCCCCCGTCGTCTTTCGGCCGCACGGAGATGGGCTGCAGCACCCCCACCTCGGCGATGGACTCGGCCAGGGCGGCGAGGGCTTCGTCGTCGAACATCCGCCGTGGCTGGTCGGGGTTGGGCTCGATCTCGTCGACGGGGATCGTGGCGAAGGGCCCACTCGACGTCCCGGCAGGAATGAGAGCATCGAGGCCCCGGCCCAGCCCACTTCTCCGGGTTCCGCTCATGGCCTCCTCCTAGTCCATTCCATGACGCCGGCGGAACTCACGGCCGAGCTCCCGATAGGCGATCGCCCCCCGGCTCATGGGATCGAAGGCTTCGATGGGCTCTCCGTACGAGGGCGCCTCGGAGAGGCGCACCGAGCGGGGAATCACGGTGCGATACGCGACCTCGCCAAAGTGGCGGCGCACCTGATCCGCCACTTCCTTGGAGAGACGGGTCCGACCGTCGTACATCGTCAGGACCACCCCTCCCACCTCCACCCGCGGGTTGAGGTTCGAACGCACCAACTCGATGTTCTGAAGCAGTTGGCTGAGCCCCTCGAGGGCGTAGTACTCGCACTGGATGGGGATCATCACCTCGTCGGCGGCGGTGAGGGCGTTGACGGTGAGGAGTCCGAGGGATGGGGGGCAGTCCACGAAGACGACGCTGTAGTCGGCGGCGATCTCGGCAAGGGCATTGCGGAGCCGCGACTCCCGGGAGAACACCGACACCAGCTCGATCTCGGCGCCCGCCAGGTCGATGGTGGCGGGGACGACGAAGAGGTCGCGCACGCTGGTCGGCTCGACGGCGTCCTCCATCGCTACCTCCTTCAAGAGCACGTCGTAGATCGAGTGGGTGATGGTGGATCGATCGACGCCGAGTCCGGAGCTGGCATTCCCCTGCGGGTCGAGATCGACGAGGAGCACCCGCTCGCCCTGGAAGGCGAGGGCCGCGGCGAGGTTGATGGCGGTTGTGGACTTGCCCACACCGCCCTTCTGGTTGGCGAGGGCGACGACGAGCTGAGGAGAATCGGTCACGGTGGGGCCATCTTAAGGAGCCAGGCAGGCTGGTCAAGGACCCAGGCCGGGACCTCGATCGTCACATAGCCCGACACCTCAGGTGCGGTGCGGTGAGATCCCCCCACCACAGCACATCCCCGTGCTCCAACGAGGCGCCGGAGGATGGGCAACAGCTCCGCCGGTGGCATCACGCCTCGGGCGACCACGGCATCGCAGGGGACGGCGACACGCCGGACGTCGGCTTCGAGGACCTCCACGTTGTCCAAGCCGAGGACACGGATGGCTCGACGCGCCAGCCGAGCCCGCCTCCCGGAACGGTCCACCAACACGACCTGGGTGTCCGGGTGGACGACGGCGAGGGGGATTCCCGGGAGACCCACGCCGGATCCGAGATCGACGATCGAT
This sequence comes from Acidimicrobiia bacterium, assembly GCA_015488325.1. Classification (GTDB taxonomy): domain Bacteria; phylum Actinomycetota; class Acidimicrobiia; order Spongiisociales; family ZC4RG35; genus S012-128. The sequence goes on from WFOA01000053.1 coordinate 23,732, forward strand.
CCTGGTGGCCGTCCCTCTCGCCATCCAGCGGCGAAGGTGAGGGCGTCGGCCAGGTGGCGAACCTCGATCGAGGCCGCCTCCGCCGGGCCCAGCCCACCGGCGGGGATCGCCTCCTCCCGCAGCCATGCCGCGAAGGTCCCGAGCAGACGCTCCGCATCCGGCCCCAGCGCGATTCCGGCGAAGCGAGCTGCCCGGGCGATGGCTCCCATACGCCGAGGATACCCCGTCCTCGACCCTCGACCCCGGGTCGAGGTTTCACGTGAATCAACCCGCTACGGGGCCGCCTCGGTGTCGGGATCGCTGCCTTCCTCGACCGCGGCGGAGTCCTCCGGGGCCGCCTCCTCTGTCGGCTGCTCGATCTTCGAGATCACCACGTATCGACGCGGTGCCTCCCCCTCCGAGTAGGACCGCACCCCTTCCCGGGCTGCCACGGCGTCGTGGATCACCTTTCGGTCGCTGGCCGACATCGGCTCCAGCATCAGCTCGCCGCCATCTTCGAGCACCTGGTCGATGAGTTGGTTGGCGTAGATCGTGAGGGCCTGTCGTCGCCGCTCGGCGTAGCCGGCGATGTCGAGGCGCAGGCGGGCGGAATGCTGTGTCTTCCGCTGGAGCACCGTCTTCGCCAGCTCGTGGATGGCCTCCCTCACCGTGCCCCGCGGCCCCACCAGGGCCTGGGTCTGCTCCCCTCGGATGTCGGCGACGATCGTGTCCTCTTCGACGCCGACCTCCACTTCTCCCTCGAGCCCGAAGGCGGCCAGGAGCCCTTCGAGGAACTCCCCCACGACCTTCGCCATCGCCTCCAGGTCCGGCTCTTGCGCCGCTGTCGTCGTGGGCTCCACCTTTCGCTCCTCCCTCGGGCGCTCGGCCTGCTTCTTCTCGTCCCGGCGCCCCTCACGGGCCTGATCGTCTTCTCGTCGCTGCTCCCGGCTCCCGCCCGAATTCGCCTTTCCCTTCGCCCCTTGGCCACGGCGTTCCTTGGAGCGCTTCCGACGCCTTCGCTTCTTCGCTGGCCGGGGCTTCACCCGCACGACGGCTTCCTTGCCCCCGATCCCGAGGAATCCTCGCTCCGGCTCCTGCAGGATCTCGATCTCGACGCGCTCTCGGTCCTCGATGCCGAGCTCCTGCATGCCCGCCTCGACGGCGAGCTCTACCGTCTTCGCTCGAACTTCAACCCACTCCACGTCATCTCCTCCTGCGGCGCTTACGCTTCTTCGACCCTGGTTGCGGTCTCCGGGGCTGCTCCTCCCCGGATTCCTTGGCGGGCTCCTCCGTCCCGCTGGTGCTCGGAGGACTCGGACGGCCGTCGATCTTGAAGATCACCACCTGTTGGACGAGCCGGAAGAGGTTCGACGTCGTCCAGTAGAGGACGAGACCGACAGGGAAACTCCACGAGATGAACCCGATGAACAGCGGCATGATCCTGGTGATCGCCTGCTGGGTCTGTTGCTGCTGCTTGTTGCCCGGTGTCGACGTCTGTCCTCGCATCGCGTGCCACTGCTGGACGTACTGGGTGGCCACCATCAGGACGAGCATCAGGACGTAGGGGATCGCCCGGGTCACGCTGCCGCCCAGGACACCATCCGACATCGTCACCCCAAGGTCCATCCCCAGGAACTGCTGTCGGCCCTCGAGGATCGCCTGGGCGAGGCCCGAACCCTGGGGGATGAAGGATTCGCCCCCTTCGATGGCGGCGGCGTTCGCCGCCCGCAACACCCTGAAGAGCGCCAGCCAGATCGGGAACTGGACGAGCATCGGGAATAGGCATCCCAGGGGTGTGGCGCCGGCCTCCCGCTGGACACGCATCAGTTCCTTCTGCATCTCCTCGGGGGTGTCCTTCAGTTCCTTCTGGATCCGTTTGATCTCCGGTTGGATCTCTTGGAAGGCCCTCGTTGCCCGGGTCTGTTTCAGGGTGAGGGGGAACAGGACGATGTTGATCGCCACCGTCAGCAAGATGATCGCCACGCCGAAGGACGGAACGACGTCGTACAGGAAGGCGAGGGCCGATCCCAGCCCCCGTTCGATCGCTCCGAAGATCTCACCCACGGTCGTCACCCCGCTCAGGTACCGGGTCGTACCCTCCGTCGGCCAGTGGGTGGCATCTGCCGATCCGCCGAATCCCCAGCGTGAATCCCCGGATCAGCCCGAATCTCTCCACTGCCTCCAGGGTGTACTGGGAGCAGGTGGGGGAGTAGCGGCAGTTCTTCCCCAGGGCCGGGCTTACCAATTTCTGGTAAACACGGATCGCCGCCGCGGCCGCGCCCCCCGGTGTGTACCAGGGTCTGCGGATCATC
>WFOA01000054.1 GCA_015488325.1 Acidimicrobiia bacterium
CCCCTAAAGAGGGGGAAGAACTCAAACACGACAGAGTTCTCCCCCCGCTTGCGGGGGGAGGGGACCATCGGGCCCCCAAGGCCCGATGGTGAGGGGGGCACCGCTGCACCCGCCACGCGCGGCCTCCACCCCCTTCGACCGCCTCCTCCGTCGGCGGCCACTTCCCCCTCAAAGGGGAAGAACAAGGGTCGCCGCCGAACCGGGAGACGTTCGTCGTCGCTCATTCGACGATCACCTTCCCCCGGAGCATCCCCATCTGGCAGGCGAACTCGTATTCGCCGGGCCGGTCGGGCACGAACTCGACCGGCACCTCCACCCCGGTGGGCAGGTCGGCACTGACCCCGAAGTCGTCGAACACGACCTTCTCCGAACACGGGTCGGCGTCCTGGCGGGTGAAGAGCAGACGCACCTTCTGCCCGGCCCGGACCCGAATCGTGTCCGGCGAATAGCCGCCATGGACGACCACCCGGGTTTCCTGGACGCCGCCGGCGGTGACGGTCGCAGCCGTCCCTTCGTTCGACGACAGCCAGAAGTACCAGACGATGAGGGCGATCAGCGCCACCCCGACCAGATTCACGATGATGACATCCATCACGCCACCTCCTGGGAGAACGACGGCCGCCAGCGCCGCAGCCGGTTGGCGTTCGACACCACCGTCACCGACGAGAAGGCCATGGCCGCCCCGGCGATGAGGGGGCTGAGCAGCAGCCCGAAGAACGGGTACAGCACCCCGGCGGCGATGGGGATACCGAGGGTGTTGTAGGCGAACGCACCCACCAGGTTCTGGTAGATGTTGCGCATCGTCGCCTTCGACAGTTCGATGGCGGTCACCACCCCGGTGAGGCTGCCCTTCACCAACGTGATGTCGCCCGACTCCATCGCCACGTCGGTGCCGGTGCCCATCGCCAAACCGACGTCGGCCTGGGCGAGGGCGGGGGCGTCGTTGATGCCGTCGCCCACCATCGCCACCACCTTGCCTTCCGCCTGGAGGGCCTTCACTTCGGCGGCCTTGTCGCCGGGCAGCACCTCGGCACGGACCCGGTCGATGCCGACCTGGTCGGCGATCGCCTGGGCGGTGCGGGCGTTGTCGCCGGTCAGCATCACCACTTCGAGACCCAGCTCGTGCATCCGCCGGATCGCCGCCACCGAATCGGATTTGATGGTGTCGGCCACCGCCACCACCCCGGCCAACTCACCGTCGACGCCGACCACCATGGCGGTCTTGCCTTCGTCGGACAGCCGGGCCAGCACCGGTTCGGCCTCACCGGCCGCGATGCCCTCGTCGGCCATGAACTTGAGGTTGCCCAACACCACCCGGTGCCCGTCGACGGAGGCGGCGATCCCATGGCCGGGCACCGCCTCGAAGTCGTCCGGTTCGGCCAGCTCCAAGTTGCGGGCCTTCGCCCCCTCCACGATCGCCTCCCCGAGGGGATGCTCCGAACCCCGTTCGGCGGAGGCGGCCAACGCGAGCAGCCGGTCCTCGTCGAAGGAGCCGAAGGTGACGATGTCGGTGAGGGACGGCCGGCCTTCGGTGACCGTGCCGGTCTTGTCCAACACGACGGTGGTGATCCGATGGGCGGTCTCCAGCGCGTCGCCGCTCTTGATGAGGATGCCCGCCTCCGCACCTTTGCCGATCCCCACCATCAGCGACGTGGGTGTGGCCAGACCGAGGGCGCACGGGCAGGCGATCACCAGCACCGTCACCATCGTGATCACCGCGTACAGCAACGCCGGGTCGGGCCCGACCGTGTACCAGGCCATGAAGGTGAGGACGGCGACGATCAGCACCGCCGGCACGAAATAGCTGGCCACCTTGTCGACGGTCCGCTGGATCGGCGCCTTCGAACCTTGGGCGTCGCGGACCATCTTGATGATCTGGGACAGCATCGTCTCCTTGCCGACCCGGGTGGCTTCGAACCGGAACGTGCCGGTCCGGTTGATGGTCGCCCCGATCACCGGGTCGCCCTCCACCTTCTCCACCGGGATCGACTCGCCGGTGACCATCGACTCGTCCACCGTCGACGCCCCGGAGACGATGATCCCGTCCACCGGGATCTTCTCGCCGGGCCGGACGACGACGATGTCGCCGACCACCACGTCTTCGACGGGGACGTCCACTTCGACGCCGTCACGGACCACCCGGGCGGTCTTCGGCTGCATGCCGATCAGCTTCTTCAACGCCTCCGACGTCTTCGCCCGGGCCCGCAGCTCCATCGCCGACCCCAACACCACCAGGGCGGTGACGACAGCGGTGACGTCGAAGAAGACGTCCCGCAGCCGCTCTTCGGGGAACAGGCTCGGGAACAGCAGCGCCACCGTCGAATACAGCCAGGCGGCGGTGATGCCGATCGAGATCAGCGTGTGCATGTTGGCCGTCCGGTGTTTGAACGCCGACCAGGCCCCGGTGAAGAACTGGGACCCGGACCAGGCCAACACCGGCAACGTGGCGACCGCCATCCCCGCCCAGATCAGGTTGAGGGCGGTAGAGCCCTTCGGGGGGATGCCGGGGAAGATCTCCGGGTAGGAGAAGTAGATGACCGGCAGCGAGATGATCGCCGCGAACCAGAACTTCTTCAGCAACGTCCGGTAGAGACGGTTCCGGGCTTCCTCTTCGGCGTCGGCGTCTTCGGTGTCGTCGCTGACCGGACGGGCCTGGTATCCGGCGCCTTCGACGGCGGCGACCAGGGCTTCGACCGGGGCGCCGTCCACTTCGACGGTGGCCTCCTCGTTGGCGAAGTTCACCCGGGCGGCGACCACCCCCGGTGTGGCCGACAGGGCCCGTTCGATGGTGGCGACACACGAAGCGCAGGACATGCCTTCGACCGACAGGTGGATGATGTCCCGCCTGCCGGCCACACCAGGCCCGACGTCGTCTTCTTCGTCGTCTTCGGAATCTCCGTGTCCGTGATGGCTGCCGTGGCCTTCGCCGTCCGACTCGCCCAGATAGCGGTCGGGGTCGGCCAGGAAGGCGGAGCGGCAGTGCTCGGAGCAGAACCCGAGGTCGGGATGACCTTCGACGCGGAGGGAACCCTCCCCGACGGTCATCCCGCACACCGGATCTCGCATGTTTCGACCTCCTGTTCGCGTCCAGCCCCCACCTGTGGCCGGTGGGAGCCTCCGTTACGACCCGCAACCTACACCTTCCATCCGGCTGGAATGTCAAGGGTATGATGGCGTCGAAAGGAGCGACACCATGAGGATCGGTGAACTGGCCGCCCGCACCGGGGTGAGCGCCAAAACCATCCGCTACTACGAAGACATCGGGCTGCTCCCCCCACCCGAACGGGAACCCAACGGGTACCGAGACTACGGCGAAGACGCCGTCGACCGGCTCCGGTTCATCCGAGACGCCCAAGCGACCGGTCTCACCCTCACCGAAATCGCCTCCATCCTCGAACTCCGCGAAGAAGGCCAGCCGACCTGCGAACACGTCGCCGAACTGCTCGAACAGCACCTCAAAGACCTCGACGTCCAGATCGCCACCCTCCAAGCCACCCGGGACCACCTGGCGACCCTCACCGAACGGGCCCGCCGACTCGACCCGGCCACCTGCACCGACCCGGTACGCTGCCAAACCATCGCCGAAGCGACAGACCTCCGGGTCGCCCGCCGGGTCGCCCAACCCCAGGCCCACCGGCACAGCTGACCCACCTGCGACCGCCCGCCGTCGACACGGGACTTCCGGCCCTGGCAGACACACCCCTCCGGGCAGACGTCGAAAGGTGCGCCCAACGGGGCGGGAGCGAACAGGAAAAGGGGTGATCGCCGAGACCGACACCACCATCCACCGGCCGTCCCCAGCGGAGAAAGGAAAGAACGTGGCGATACGTGACGTCACGGACGTCCCGGTGTCCCGACTGTTCTCCCTGACCGGCCGGGTCGCCGTCGTCACCGGCGGAGCCCGGGGAATCGGCGGAGCGGCTCGAACGGAGAGGCTACCGGGTCGAAGGAATGAGACTCGACGTGTCCAACCACCATTCGGTGGAGAACTTCGCCGACCAGGTGGTCCGCGAGTTCAGCCACCTCGACATCTGGGTGAACAACGCCGGGATCTACCCGATGGCACCCGCATTGGAGATGACCGACCCCCAGTGGGCGAAAGTGCTGTCGGTGGACCTCGACGGCACCTTCTGGGGAGCCAAAGCCGCCGCCGAACGGATGAACCCGGAGAAAGGCGGGGTGATCATCAACCTGGCCTCCACCGCCGGGTACCGGGGCTTCCCCGGCATGGCCCACCATGTGTCGGCGAAACATGCGGTGCGGGGCCTCACCCGGACCCTCGCCGCCGAACTGGCCCCGATGAACATCCGGGTCTTGGCGCTGGCTCCGACCCTCATCGAGACGCCGGGGGTCGAAGCGATGAAGCCAATGTTCGAACAGGCGGGGACCAACCTGGACGAGTTCGCCCAACAGATCCCCCTCGGCCGGTCAGGCAAACCCGACGACGTGGCCCGGGTGGCGCTGTTCTGCGCCTCCAACGCGTCGATGTTCATGACCGGCAGCACCCTGGCGGTCGACGGCGGCCAGCTCGCAGTCTGACCGGGA
>WFOA01000055.1 GCA_015488325.1 Acidimicrobiia bacterium
GGCATGGGGAGCCGTCCGGGTTGGACCCCTGGGACGCCCGCACCATCGAATGGACGATCCCCAACCCCACCCCCGAATACAACTTCGCCAAGCCCCCGGTGATCCGCTCTCTCGACGACTTCTGGCATCGGAAGTACACCGTGGACGAAGAAGGCCGGGCCGTACGGCGGCCCGACGCCGACGAGCTCATCGCCCGTCTCGACGAAGAGGGTCGGAACCCGACCGAACCGATCCACCTGCCCAACCCGAGCTACTTCCCGATCATCGCCGCGGCCGGCATGCCGATCATCGGGTACGGCATCATCTTCCACACCTCGGCAACTGGGAAATTCCTGATTGCCTTCGGCGCGCTCCTCACCATCGCCGCCTTCCTCGGGTGGGGTATGGAACCTCTGGAGGAAGAACACACCGAGGCTGGCCTCGCGACTGCGGAGGCGCACTGATGGCCGACGTCGCCCAGGCCGTCCCCGCCGGAACCCACGGGGAGCACGAAAGCACCGGGATCGAACACCGGAAGCTGGGGATGTGGGTGTTCCTCAGCTCCGAGTTCCTCTTCTTCGGGGCCTTCATCACCACCTACCTGCTCTTCGCCTCCCGTCCCGGCCTGGCCCGCCCCTATCCGGCCGAGGTGTATGACATCCCCTTCACCTCGGTGTCGTCGTTCGTGCTGCTGATGAGTTCGCTCACGATGGTGCTCGCCCACAACGCCATCGAACGGAACGATCAGTCGGGGACCCGAACCTGGTTGTTGGCGACCGCCATGCTCGGCTCGGTCTTCATCGGAGGCCAGGTCTTCGAGTTCACGGCCTTCGTCACCGAATACGGCATGAAGCTGACGACGAGCCCCGCCGCGTCGGCGTTCTTCGTCCTCACCGGATTCCACGGGCTGCACGTCCTGGTCGGCGTGCTGATGCTGTTCTCCCTCTACGGGATGTCCCGGAGGATGGGAGGGCTCTCCCCGAAACAGCACATGAACGTCGAGCTGGTCGGCCTCTACTGGCACTTCGTCGACATCATCTGGATCGTCATCTTCACCGTCGTCTATCTGCTGTCGAAACCCCCGCTGTGAGCATGGCTTCCGACACCACCCACGCCGCCCATCCAACGCCGCTCCTGTACGTGAAGATCGCGGTCCTCCTGGCGATCCTCACCGGGATCGAAGTGGCGCTCTTCTACCTCGAGGATGCGGTCGGCCCCCTCGTCGTACCGTTCCTCATCATCCTCGCCTTCCTGAAGTTCGTGATCGTCATCGGCTACTACATGCACCTCCGTTACGAGAAGCCCTTCCTGTCCCGTTTCTTCTCCGCCGGGTTCGTGCTGGCGATCCTCGTATACGCCGTCGTCCTGGGAACCTTCGGGGTGCTCGCCATCCGGGCCGCCACCTAGGGGAGACGCCATGAACTGGCCACTTCCCCCGTGGCATCCACATTGGGACGTGTGGCTCTTCGTCTTCGGCCTCGCCGCCGCCTACCTGTACGGCGACCTCCGGCTCCGCCCCCGCCTGGCACCCACCGCCGATCCTGCGACGGCCCGCCAGCGGATCCAGTTCCTCTCGGGCCTCGCCCTGGTCTGGGTCGTCTCCGACTGGCCCTTCGCCGACATCGCCGAGACGGCCCTGTTCAGCTTCCACATGGTGGAACACCTCGTCATCGTCTACGCGGTGCCGCCGCTGCTGCTCGTCGGCATGCCGACCTGGCTGGCCGACACCACGTTGGGCCATCCCCGCCTCCGGGGTGTCCTGGGTCGCCTCGCCCACCCGGTGGTCGCCTTCAGCGCCTTCAACGTCGCACTGGTGGCGATCCACGCCCCCGACGCCGTCGCCCTCATGGTCACGAACGACCTCGCCCACTTCACCCTCCACGGCCTGCTCTTCGCCGTCGCCGTCCTCGCCTGGCTCCCGATCTTCAGCCCCACCCGCCACCTGCCACGGCTGCGCCCGCCCATGCGCATGGCGTACCTGTTCCTGCAGACGATCGTCCCGACGGTGCCGGCGAGCTTCCTCACCTTCAGCACCACCCCCATCTATCCCGTCTACGGTGACGCGGCGGAGGCCTACGGCACCACCGCCATCGTCGACCAGACCGTCGCCGGCCTGATCATGAAGCTCGGGGGTGGCGCGCTCCTGTGGAGCATCATCGTGACCATCTGGTTCCGTTGGATCCGCGAGGAACGTCGCTGGGAGGCGATCGAACGGGAACTCGCCGAGACCGACCTCACCGAACGGTCCTGAAGGTTCCGAAGAACCCTCGGCGAACGGCCGAGTCGTCGACGACCGTTCAGAGGAGGACGAACTCGACGGCGGCTTCGCCGCCGCTCTTCGCCTCCCCTTCGGATTCGCCGCCTCCCCGAGCCAACAGCACGGCGACGATGATGAGGATCACGACCCCGATCCCAGCGGCGGCGACGAGGAACTCGCCCACCGTGATCTTCATACCGGGACGCGACGCCGCCAGGCCGGCGAAGGCCAGGATCCCCATGGCGATGAACAGCGCCAGGAGCGGAGCCGCCTTGGGGAAAGTGAGGAACAGCCACGCCGCCGGGAGGACGAGCAGCAGGATGGCCGCCAGCCCCGCCACCGGCAAGCTCATCGCCGTGCCGAGGAGACGCCGCACCGACCGCACCTCCTCCGCACTCTCTGCCAAGGAGCCGGAAGGGACCCCCAGGGCCTGGACCACCGCTGCGGTGCCGCGGCCCACGATGGCGGTGCCCACGATCATCACCAACGCGCCAGCCAGGACCGGGATCGTGGCGGTCCCCTCTGCGCCCGGCAAGGCGAAGACGGACACCAACAGCCCGCCCACCACCGCCCCGCCGACGGCGCCCGCGACCGCACCGAGGGCGGCGCTCGACCGCCACGACGAACTGAGCCGCCACTCCGGGCCCATCCATCCCGTGCCGGCGCGGCTGAAGACGGCGACGAACCCGCCGAAGGCGGCCAGAACCACCATGGCCGCCAAGAACGTCGGGCCGGGGGCGACGTCGACGGCGGGACGGAACGCCTCGCCGGTCTCCACCACCGTCGCCTTCGGCGCCAGCCAGGGGGAAGCCGCCAGCACGACGAGGAGCCCTGCCACCGTCCCCGCCCACGTTCCGAACCGCCCCGCCACCCGGACGCGGTCGGACAGTGGCCGGGCTTCGAGTGGCTCCTCGACCGGCTCCTCGACCGCTGGAGGCGCCTCCACCGGCTCGGCGACGGCCGTCGCGGTAGCCGCCGCCGACGGGGCGGGAGCTGCGACCGCTGCGGGTTCAGGTGCGGGTTCAGGTGCGGGTTCGGGCGCGGGTGCGGACTCCGGGCCGGATGCGGATGCGGGGGCCTCGGTCGCAACGGCGACGCTCCCTCCGCCCGCCCAGGCGGCGAGCACGTCGTCCACCGACGTCCCCGTGGCAGCGGCCCGGGCCTCGGCCGAACGGCGGATCAGCTCCTCCGGCGCCTGGAGCGCGGATGCAACCGCAGTCAGCAGATCGCTCATCGGCCCGGGAGCATAGCCGCTGGGAATCCGGCCTCGTCTCTCGCCTCGGTTCGGCTTCTCGCAGATGGCCGGACGCTCCGGCCTCAGCCCAGCCCCAGGATCGCCAGACCCCCCAACGCCAAGACGAACTGGAACGCCGGGATCGCCGTCCGTACCCCGAGGGCCGGCCCCGAACCGTCCAGGTCGGATTCGATGCGGCGGCGGGTCAAGGTGAGGGCCGCCGCGAGCCCGGCGACGATGCCGGCCACCTGCAGCACCCAGGCCCACACCGGCGACCCCACGTCGGTGATCTGCGGAACGGCGACCCCGAGAAGGTTCCAGCCCCGGGCGAACGGATCGGACAGCAGCGCCAACAGGCGTCGTCCCCCGGCCAGGATCGGGACGAGGTAGTGCGCGAAGACGTAGGCGACGGCGATCGGCACCAAGGTGTGGGCGAAACCCGAAGCCACCTCAGACGCGGCGGCACCGCCGGCTCGGGCGGTGACGGCCACGGCGGCGATGTAGCCGACCCAGACCACGGCCACGGCGGCGGCCAGGCCGACACTCCCCGAGATGGCACCACGCCACGGGTCGGCCAGAGCCGAGCCGAGGATCGGGTCGACGACGGCGGCCACCGTGTCCCGCCACCACGCCGTGCCCACCACCCCGTCGAACGCCGCCGTCCCCACCATGGCGACGGCCATCGCCACCAGCCCCGGTCGCTCCGCCAGCTCCGGAAGACCCCGAAGCCATCCCCGCCACACGAGGTCGCCACCTCCCGTCTTCTCGAACGGTCCGATCCCTCCGGCCAGCATGCCGTACAGCCCGAACCCGTCGCCGGTCTCGAGAGCCGTGTCCCGGCCGAAGGTGTCGATGTAGACCAGCGCGTACGCGGTGTAGACGAGCACCGCCACCGCCAGGTGGCGAGGGTCGGCCCTGAAGGGGTAGACGAGCTCCATCCACACGAACAGCACGAAGATGACGGTCCCCGGCCAGTATCCGACCCGTTCCTCGTGAAGGAGCCGCTCCCGCTCCCCCAGGCCGAACACTTCGGCGAGGCGTCGCCACGGACTGAGCGCCGGGTACAGGTTGCCGACGGCGGCGGCGACGAGGGGAACCGCGGGCCAGAAGATCGGCGAGATCAGGGACGGCAGCGGGTTCCGGGTCGGGTCGTCGGAGCCAACGAACCCGGCGACGACGCCGATCAGGAAGACCGCCACCGAGACGAGGCCGACGACGAACCCCACGGGCCGCAGCCACGGCCAGTCGAGGATTCGTTCCGTCGCCGTGCTCCGGGATGCGGACGACGAGCCGCTCCGCACCGTCACCACCGCCAACAGGACCGCCGCCAACCCTGCTCCGGCCGCCAGGAACTCGGTGGGGACCGGCGGGTTGTCGGGCTCGGCAGGACCGTGAGCCCACGCCACCGAAGGCAGCACGAACAGACCGCCGACCACCGACACGGTCACGAGCATCCGGCGAACACCCATCGCCGCCCGAGCGTAACGAATCAGATCCCGCACCCATCTGCCGTCGGTAGCATCGGGTACGACGCCGACCGAGAAAGGGGACCGGCATGAAGAAGTTCCTCATGTTCCTGGTCGTGGTGGGGCTGGTGGCCGCGGCCGTCAAGTTCCTCCTCGACGAAGCCTGAACTCACCGTCGCTTCACGAACTCCGCCACCGCCCGGGCGATCGACTCCGGATGGGTCCAGGGAGCTTCGTGACGCGCATCGGCCAACTCGACCAGTTCTGCATCGGGCAGACGAGCCGCCAGGTCGTACTGCCAGGCGGCCGGAACGAGCTGATCCTGGACCGGCACGATCACCAGCGCCGGCACGTCGAGGCGTCCGATCCACGGTGTCGAATCGAAACGGAGAAGGGCGTACGACGAGACCGCCCCCGCTTCAGGGTCCCGCCGGTGGGTCTCCTCCCACAGCCAGCGGGCATGGTCGACGTCCACGGCGCCCGTCCACCGCAGGTACAGCGCCCGTGTCTCGGGGCTGCCGACGCCCGTCAGTCGCTCCCAGGCTCTGATCAGCCACGTCGCCACCTGTCGAGCGCGGCGGACCCGCGGCGGATGGGTGGCGAAGGCACCGATCAGGACGAGTCGCCGCACCGCCCACCGATGGCGATGGGCGAGCTCCTGGGCGACGGCGCCTCCCATCGAATAGCCGACGACGGTGATGGGGCCGAGACCGAGGGCGGCGACGACACCCGCCAGGTCGTCGGCCAGGTCGGAGATGTCGAAACGTTCGGTGGTCCGCGCCGACAGGCCGTGGTTCCGGTGGTCCACCAACACGACCCGATGGTCGTCGGCCAGCCGAGGCCCGACCCGGTACCACTCCCCGATCGAGGATCCTCCGAGTCCGTGGACGAGCAGGACCGGTTCGGCGTCGGGTGGTCCCGCCTCTCGGACGAGGAACTCCCGGTCGCCGACGTACACGGTCCTCCCCGGAAGCCGCCACGGATGGGCCTGGGGCGGCCGGAACCGCGGGGTGAAGGCCGGGCCCAGGAGCCGCCACCCCACGGCGGCCGCCCCCACGACCTTCCAGAACCCCTTCATGGCGTCAACGGTCCACGGGCGAAGACGTGTTCTTCCACCGGGACCCCACCGAGGAGATGCTCGGTGATGATCCGCTCCATGACCGGAACCGTCACCGAGTGGTACCAGACACCCTCCGGGTAGACGAGGGCGATCGGGCCCTGTTCGCAGATGCGGAGACAGTCCACCTTGGTCCGAAGCACCCGCCCCCGTCCCGGGGGAACGGGCTCGGGGTCCGCCGAGGCGTCGCCCCGCCACGCCGGCGGCGGGGTGTCGAGGTCGAGCTCCTTCAGCCGTCGTTTCAGGTACTTCCACACCGCCGTGGATTCCTCCCGGTCGGAGCAGCGGGGCGTCGACTGGTCGGCGCAGAGGAACAGGTGGCGTTCGACACCGCCCACCGAGAGGGCGTTGGCGATCGAGACCAACCGGGCGCGAGGTTCCACGAGTCCCGATGGTATCGCCCTGGGCGGACGGCGTCGGCGTCCACGCCGGACGGGTTCAGACGATGCGGATCGTCGCCTCCGCGCCGTCGACAAGCTCACCGACGACCGCCGCCCGAACACCGCCGTCGGAGAGGGCGGCCACGAGATCCGACAGCCGTTCGCGCGCCACGGCGATGAGCAGCCCCCCGCTCGTCTGGGCGTCGCAGAGGAGCCGGAGTGTCTCCTCGGCGACATCTCCGACGACGTGGGGACGGACCGATTCGAGGTTGCGGTCGCTCCCGCCCGGCCAGAAACCCTCGGAGAGGAGCTCCGCCACACCGTCGATCACCGGCACGGCCTCGGCCGCCACCACGGCCGACACCCCGGACGCGACGAGCATCTCCCGGAGGTGGCCGGCCAACCCGAACCCGGTGATGTCGGTGGCGGCATCGACCCCCACCTGCGTCATCGCCCTGGCCGCCCGGTCGTTGAGTGCCGCCATCGTCTCGACGGCCGCCCCGGCGACCTCGGGGGGGCATCTCCCGGCCTTGAGCGCGGTGGCGACGATGCCCATCCCCAGCGGCTTGGTGAGCACCAGACGGTCTCCGGGGCGACCCCCCGCATTCGTGACGAGGCGGTCGACCGTCTCCACCGTCCCGGTGACGGCGAAGCCGTACTTGGGTTCACGGTCGTCGATCGAGTGACCGCCGACGATCACGCATCCGGCCTCCGCCATCACGTCGGCTCCGCCCCGCACGACCTCCTCCAACACCGAGAACGGGATCTCACCCCTCGGCCATCCGACGAGCTGTAGGGCGGTGAGGGGCTCGGCGCCCATGGCGTAGACGTCGGACAGGGCGTTGGCGGCGGCGATCCGGCCCCAGTCGTAGGGGTCGTCGACGATCGGCGTGAAGAAATCGACCGTCTGGACGAGGGCACGTCCGTCCGACAGGCGGTACACGCCTGCGTCGTCGCCAGGCCCCACGATGACGTGGGGTGAGCGGGTCGCCGGATGGTCGTGCAGGGGGCGCAGGACCTGCGCCAGCTCGGAAGGCCCGAGCTTGCACGCTCAGCCGGCGCCGTGGCTGTAGCGGGTGAGACGGACGTCGGTCACGGCCCGCAACCTAGCGTCCGTCACCCGATGTCTTCGACGATGGTCGGGTGGCGGTCGTCGAAGACGACGAGCAGCGCCGCCCATACTTCGTCGCGGATCCCGCAGGGCTCGGCCTCCAACACCCAGTCCCGGAGGGGTATCAGCCGGCGGCCGTGGGCTTCGAAGCAGTCGCGGGACGGTGTCGACCGCACCCGGGGAACGATCCGGCCTACCGTCCCGTCGTCGCCGACGAGACGGTAGATCCCGTCCACCTTCCTGATCTCCAGCCGGACCGCCCCGGCCTCCGCCACGAGGACACGCCGATCCGAGATGGTGGCCCAAACCTGCCCGACGGGGCCCACCAGCCGGTGGCGGCGTCGACGCCGGACCAACCGAAGACGCTCCCCTGCCGGTGTGGACAGCTCGACGTCCCCCAACCGGCGTCCGTACACCACCGCCCGGTATTCACCCTCCGGCGAGACGACCACGGCCGTGTAGCGATATCCCACCTCGTCGCGCCGCTCCACCCGACGTTCGATCCTGAAGTGGACGGCCACGGGTCTCCCTTCACGGTCGCAGGACGTGTTCACCGCTGCCGAGGCTAGGTGTTCCGACGCCGCCCCATGATCTACCCTGACGACCGTGGAACTGTTCGACACCCCCGAACTGGCCGCGTTCCGGGCCGAGGCACGGGCCTGGTTGGAAGCTAACGTCCCACCCCTGGGCGAAGAGGAGTCCGGTGTCATCGGCCTGTTCGCCGAACATGAAGACGAGGAGGCGTTCCTCGCGAAGGCCCGACACTGGCAGGCCCGCCTCGCCGACGCCGGATGGGCCGGGATCACCTGGCCCACCGAATACGGAGGCAGGGGCCTCACCCCGGTCCATGAGATCGTCTGGCGCCAGGAAGCCGCCCATTTCGACCTGCCAGTCGGCGTGTTCGGGATCGGGATCGGGATGGGCGGCCCCACGATCATGGCGTGGGGCACCGAAGAGCAGAAAGCACGCTGGCTCCCGCCGATGCTGCGGGGCGAAGAGATCTGGTGCCAGCTCTTCAGCGAACCCGCCGCCGGGAGCGACGTCGCCGGCCTGCGTACGAGAGCCGTCCGGGACGGCGACGAATACGTGGTGACCGGACAGAAGGTCTGGACGTCGGGTGCCCACTACTCGAAGTGGGGAATGCTCCTGGCCCGTACCGACCCGAACGTGCCCAAACACGCCGGCCTCTCGTACTTCATCATCGACATGCGCCAACCCGGGGTGGAGGTGCGGCCTCTGCGGCAGATGACCGGCGGAGCCAACTTCAACGAGGTCTTCTTCGACGAAGCCCGGGTCCCCGCCGAGCACCTCCTCGGGGCCGAAGGCATGGGATGGTCGGTGGCCCTCACCACCCTCATGCACGAACGGGTGGCGATCGGCGGCTACCTCGTCGGCGCCGCCGGGGTGTTCGACACCCTGCGTCGGATGTTCGACCGGGTCGCCGAGGAGCGGGGCGTCCACCCTCTGGTCGACCCGGTGGTCCGCGACCGCGCCACCGACCTCTACATCCGGGGTCAGGTGCTGCGGTTCATGACCCAACGCATCATCGCCAAGCTGGCGAAGGGGGAGATCCCGTCGGCCGAAGGAGCCGCCGCCAAGCTGGGGCTCACCTCCCTCCTCTCCCGGTTGGCCAACCTGGCGGTCGACGTCCAAGGTCCGGCGGGGATGCTCGGCCCCGAAGACGCCATCGACGACGGCAGGTGGGCCTTGGCGTTCCTCGGGTATCCGGGGATGCGGATCGCCGGAGGGACCGACCAGATCCTCCGCAACATCATCGGTGAACGGGTCCTGGGCCTGCCCGGTGAACCCCGGGTCGACAAGGACGTCCCCTTCAGCCGGATCCCCGGCTGAGCCGCCTCCACCCGACCAGGCTCAGGGATGCGGCCCGACCGGCCGATGAGTACATTGGAGCCCACACTTCCCCGGAGGTCGCCCGTGCCACGGCCGGTCTTTCCCCAGAACGTCATCGCCGTCATCTGGGACTTCGACAAGACCCTCATCCCCGGGTACATGCAGAAGCCCCTGTTCCGGCATTTCGACATCGACCCCGCCACCTTCTGGGAGGAGGTCGACCACCTCGAACAGTGGTACCGGAGCCGCGGCTCGGACCTGATCGCCACCGACACCCTCTACCTCAACCACATCCTCACCTATGTGCGGGCGGGGCGTATGGCCGGACTCAGCAACGAGCTGCTGCGCGAGCTGGGGGCCGAAATCGAGTTCTACGCCGGGATGCCGCACTTCATGGACATGCTGCGCAAGCACATCGAGGCGGAGCCACGCTTCGCCGACCATCAGGTCAGGGTCGAGCACTACATCGTGTCTTCGGGGTTACGCCAGATGATCCTCGGCTCGGCGGTGGCACCGTACGTCGAGTTCGTATGGGGATGCGAGTTCACCGAAGAGGTGGCGCCGCCCGGCTACCTGGAAGCGACCCAGCCTCGCCTCTTCACACCAGGCGAACGTCAGATCGAACAGCTCATCTACACGATCGACAACACGACGAAGACCCGGGCGATCTTCGAGATCAACAAGGGCACCAACAAGATCCCCCACATCGACGTGAACGCCAAGATCGCCCACGAAGACCGCCGAGTCCCGTTCCAGAACATGGTGTACGTCGCCGACGGGCCCTCCGACGTGCCGGTGTTCTCGATCGTCAACCAGAACGGCGGCAAGACCTACGCCGTGTACCGGCCGGGTTCCGAAGCAGAGTTCCAGCAGGTGGATCGGCTCCTCCAGCAGGGCAGGATCCAGGCGTACGGTCCCGCCGACTACCGCGAAGGCTCCCAAACCGCCATGTGGATCACCCACGCCGTCGAACGGATCGCCGCCCGCATCGTGCGGGACCGTGAACGAGCCCTGGCGGAGCGCCTCGGGCGTCCCCCCACCCACCTCGACGACGAGGACTGACCGGACGTCGGCCGACCCGCCGGGTGCCCCCGACGGTGCCGGGAAACGACGACGGCACGGACACGACCCGTCCGCCGTGACGCCCGGGCCTCTCGGGTCGACAGCGGTGCCGGGGGCCGCGTGCCCGACCGGATCGGACCACAATGGAGGCGATGTTCCGGCGCAAAGCCCGCCGACCCAGCCTGGTGGAGCTGACCCTCCTCGGCTTCGGTTCCGACGAGGAGCTGATCTCCTACTACGGATCGCTCGACGAGGCCGCCGCCGCCTGGCGGCGACACCGCGACGACGTCCTGGCCCGCTGGCCCAACGGTCGGCCCCAGGCCTGGTGGCGGTTCGAACCGGGGATCCCCGACGACCTCCGCACCGGCCCGTCCGTGGTGCTCACCCGGGCCGACGCCCACGCCTGGGACGACCTCGAGGCTCGACGCCGGGCCTTCCTCGCCTCCCGCGGTGAACCTCGCCCCGGACCGACCCGACCAGGAGCGTGACGATGCGTCTGACCTCACCCGCCTTCGTGAACGGCGGCTCGATCCCCGTGCGCCACACCTGCGACGGAGATGACATCTCGCCGCCCCTCGACATCGACGACGTCCCCCCGGAGACGGAGTCCCTCGTCCTGGTGATGGACGACCCCGACGCCCCGCGAGGTACCTGGGACCACTGGGTGGCCTACGACATCGAGCCGACGTCCCACATCCCCGAAGGCGTCGGCACCCTCGGCACTCCGGGACGGAACGGGTGGGGTGACACCGGATACGGCGGTCCCTGTCCCCCGGCGGGGACCCACCGCTACATCTTCCGGGTCCTCGCCCTCGATCGGCGTCTCGGCCTGCCTCCCGGCCTCACCAAAGGTGAAGTGCTCGCCGCAGCCCAACCCCACGTCCTCTCCGAAGCGGTGCTCGTGGGCCTCTACGGCCGCTGACCACCCGGACCACCTCGGAAATGGTGGAAGGCGATGGCGGCGGCATGCCCGACGTTGAGGGAGTCGACGTCCCCGCACATCCGGATCCGCACGGTCCGGTCGGCGAGGGCCAACACCTCCTTCGACAATCCGGGACCTTCGGCACCGAGTACGACGGCGGTCCGCGGTGGCGGGTCGACGGTGTCGAGATCGACGGCCGCGGCGGCGGGGGTGAGGGCGACGATCACGAACCCGCGGCGACGAAGCTCGTCGAGGGCCTGCGGCCACGGCTCGAGCCGCCGAAACGGCATCTGGAGGACCGCCCCCATCGAGACCCGTACGACCCGCCGGTGATAGGGGTCGGCGCAGGTCGGATCCAACAGCACCCCCTCCACCCCCAACCCGGCCGCCGAGCGGAAGATGGCTCCGAGGTTCTCCAGGTCGTTGATCCCCTCCAGGACCGCCACCAACCGCGCCGCCGTCACCAGCGGCTCCAAGGCCGTCTCGGGTTGCCGCTCCACCATCGCCACCGCCCCCCGGTGCAGGTTGAAGCCGACGACGCGGTTCAGCACCTCCTGGGAGGCGACGTACACGACCAGGTCGTCGCCTGCGACCGCGTCGGCGAGCTGGTCGAAACGCTTCCTGGTGACGAGCATCGACCGGACCCTGTGGCCCGAGCGCAACGCCCGACGGATCACCGGTACGCTCTCGGCGACGAACAGGCCCCGCCCCGCTTCAACCCTTCGACGGAGCTCGGCGTCGGTCAGGTGCAGGAAGTCGGCGATCCGGGGATCTTCCGGATCGGCGACCTCGACCATCTCGACCATACGGCCATCATCCCAGACCGCCGCCGGGACGTCGGTGGCGAAGCGGGTCGATGCCCACCGAACGCAACAGCCTGGCGACGACGTGGAGCGGCAGCCCGACCACGTTGGAGGGACTGCCGTCCACCCACTCGACGAAGATCGCCCCCAGACCCTGGAGGGCGTACGCACCCGCCTTGTCCATCGGCTCACCCGTGGCCACGTAGGCGGCGATCTCCTCGTCGGTCATCTCGACCATCCGCACGAGGGTGCGTTCCACCGCCGAAACCGTCTCGACCCCGACCGGGGCGACGGCCACGCCGGTGACCACCTCGTGGGTGGCCCCGGACAGCCGTCGGAGCATCGACCGGGCCTCGGCCGGGTGGCCGGGTTTCCCGAGGATCTGGCCTCCCACCGCCACCGCGGTGTCGGCGGCGAGGACCACGGCGTCGGCGGCGTCGGCGGCGACCGCGGCCGCTTTGGCCCGGGCGACACGTTCCACGTACAGCTCCGGCTCTTCCTCCGGGTAGGGCCGCTCGTCGACGTCTGCCGGAACGACCTCGTAGTCGAGTCCCAACACGTCGAGGAGCCGACGGCGCCGGGGCGACGCCGAAGCCAACACGAGACGGGTCACGTGGCCGGTTCACCCACGTCGAGGACCTTCACCTCGAAAGCTCCTCCGGCGGCTTCACGCAGCTCCTCGGGGGTTCCGGCCAGGATCGGGAAGGTCCCGTAGTGCATCGGGATCACGGTCGAGACCCCCAGCAGCTTCGCCGCCTTGGCGGCCTGGCGGGGATCCATCGTGTAGTGGCCGCCGATGGGCAGGAGGGCGATGTCGGGACGCCACAGCTCCCCGATGAGGGACATGTCCCCGAACACCATCGTGTCCCCGGCGTGGTAGATCGTCGGCCCACCGTCGAAAGCGAGCACCCAGCCCCCCGGATCTCCACCATCCACGATGCCGACGTCACCCGAGATCCCGCTGGAATGCACCGCCGGGACGAACGTGGCGGAGATCCCTCCGGGACCGTCCACGGTGCCACCCATGTTGAGTCCGGTGACCCGGTCCAGCCCTTGGCCTTCCAGCCAGACGGAGATCTCGTGGATCGCGAAGATCTGCGGGGACAACCTCCGGGCGAGGGCGACCGTGTCGCCCACGTGGTCGAAGTGACCGTGGGTCAGGTAGATGGCGTCCACCCGCTCCGGTTCGTGCTCCGACTCCGGGCAGGCGGGGTTCCCCGACAGCCAGGGGTCGACGAGGACGACCGTCCCGTCGCCGGTACGGAACCGGAAGGCAGCGTGACCGAGCCAGGTCAGCTCGAGACCGTCGAGTTGCATCGTTCCCTCCTGGATCGACTCCTCCCCGATCCTACGACCCTGCCGGCGCCCGCCGGAGGGACGAACGTCCCGACGCAGTGGCGAAGGAACCCCCGTCTCTGGCCCTTCGTCCCTGGATTCGAGGCCTCGGGTAGGAGACGATGTCGTGGAGGACGGAGAACCCGGATGGACGCGACTCGTGCTCTCGAAGCGGCAAAGAAGCGCAGGCGGGAACTGGCCGAAGCCGCAGCCGAGGTGGAGGATGCGGCCGCCCGACCCAAGTCGAGCCCCGACTGGCCGGTCGCCGTAGCCGCCGCCTTGGCCGAGCTGGACGACGCGTTCCGTACCCACTGTGACGAGGTTGAAGCCGACGGGGGCCTCTTCGACGAGATCGTCGAAGAGGCCCCTCGACTGGAGGGCCAGATCTCCGAGCTGCGCCGCCGCCACGCCGAGATCGCCTGCGAGATCGAACGTGTGCGGACCCGATGCGGCAGGCTCGACCCCGACGACATCCGCACCCAGGTGGCTTCCGTGCTGGGGATGCTTTCGCGACATCGCCAGCAGGAGTCGGACCTCGTCTGGGAGGCCTACATGGTCGACATCGGCGGGTGGTCGTGACGGTCAGTCGGGCCGTACGCAGAGGACCGGCGGGTCGACCGTCAACAGGATGTCCTGGGAGATGCTCCCCATCACGAGCTTGCCGACCCGGGAACGGTTCTTGACGGTGATCACCAACAGGTCGCAGTTTTCCTTCGTGGCCAGGATCTGGATCTGTTGGACCGGGTCTCCGTACACCACCTCCGTACGGGTCCGCACCGCCTCTCCGACGACCCGGCCGACCAGCTCGTCGAGCCGTTGCCGTGCCTCGTCGAAGTGCGGTGTGGCCGCTTCGGAGTCGTGTGACATGTCGTCGAGGTCGAGACCGAGGGAGGTGAGCACGTGGAGGACGATCAGTTCGGCCCCCTCGTTGGCGGCGAGCCGGGCGGCGTAGCGCAGCGCCGCCTCGGATTTCGCTTCGAGGTCCATCGGCACGAGGATCCGGTTGAACAGGCCCACGGTGAGCACCCTCCTCCTTCGACCACCCCACGGTAGACCCCCGAACCCGAATTGACAGCCAGATCCGGCGAAATACGCCGTTTCGCGCGGTCAAAACGCCGAAGGGGCAGAGGGGAGTACGCTGCGGCGGATGCGGTCACCCCTCGTCACAGCGCGCGCCCTCACCAAGCGCTTCGGCGAGTTCACCGCCGTGGACGGGATCGACTTCGACGTCCACCAGGGCGAAGCCTTCGGGTTCCTCGGACCCAACGGTGCCGGCAAGAGCTCCACGATGCGCATGATCGGCGCCGTCTCCCCGATCAGCGGAGGGACCCTCACCGTGCTCGGACTCGACCCCGCCGCCGACGGTCCCGCCATCCGCGCCCGCCTCGGCGTCGTACCCCAAGAGGACAACCTCGACCAGGAGCTCACCGTCTGGGAGAACCTCTACATCTACGGCCGGTACTTCGACCTCCCCCGCCGGGTCATCCTCGAGCGGATCGACGAGCTCCTGGAGTTCGCCCAACTCACCGAACGACGCAACGACACCGTCGAGCACCTGTCGGGCGGGATGAAGCGCCGGCTGACGATCGCCCGGGGCCTCATCAACCAACCCGACCTCCTCCTCCTCGACGAACCGACCACGGGGCTCGACCCCCAGGCACGCCACGCCCTCTGGGACCGTCTGTACCGCCTCAAACAGCGTGGCGTCACCCTCATCGTCACCACCCATTACATGGACGAGGCCGAACAGCTCTGCGACCGCCTGGTCATCATGGACAAGGGACGGATCGTCGCCGAAGGCTCCCCACGGGACCTGATCGCCCGGTATTCGCCGCGGGAGGTCGTCGAGCTTCGCCTCGCCCCCGACGACCACGACCGGGCGGTCGCCTCCCTCGACGGCCTGGCCCGACGCATCGAAGTGCTGCCCGACCGGATCCTGCTGTACACCGACGACGCCGAGGCGACGATCGGCGACGTCTTCGAGCGGGGTGTGGAACCCGAATCGATGCTGACCCGGCGCTCCACGCTGGAGGACGTCTTCCTGCGGCTGACGGGGAGGAGGCTGGTGGACTGATGCGAACGCCGGCGTTCGTACGTGTCCTGGAGGGGGAAGCCCGGGTGTACCGACGGGTCTGGCGCGGGTCGGTGATCTCGACGTTCCTCAACCCGGTCCTGTTCCTGGCGGCGATGGGGTTGGGACTGGGACGGCTGGTGGATGAACGAACCGCCGGTGTGGGACTCGACGGCCTCACCTACCTCGCCTTCCTCGCCCCCGGCCTCCTGGCAGCCACCGCCATGCAGACCGGCGCCGGTGACTCGTCGTGGCCGGTGATGGCGGGGATCAAATGGCGGAAGACCTACGACGCGGTGCTGGCGACCCCGGTGGGGGTGGCGTCGCTCACCGTCGGCCATCTCGCCTGGGTCGGGATCCGCCTCGTGTTCGTCTCGGTGGCGTTCGTGTTGGTGATGGCCGCCTTCGGGGCGGTCGGTCTGGCCGCCGGCCTCACGGCGGTTCCGGCCGCCGTCCTCACCGGACTCGCCTTCGCCGCCCCGATGGTCGCCTACACGGCGGGGCTGAAAGGAGAGCAGGGGCTGACCTCCATGTTCCGGTTCGGCATCGTCCCGCTGTTCTTGTTCTCGGGGACGTTCTTCCCCGTCTCCCAACTCCCCGACTGGTTGGAGCCCCTCGCCTGGGTCACTCCCCTGTGGCACGGGGTGGAGCTGTCCCGGTCGACCGCCCTCGGGACCGTCCCCGTGCCGCCTCCCTGGCTGTCCGTCGCCTATCTGGCCTCGTGGACGGTGGGCGGGACCTGGCTGGCGGTGGTCCGGATGCGCCGGAGGCTGGTGACGTGACCGCCGCCACCCTCGTCGCCCGGGTGCTCCCACCGGTGGCGGGCGCCCGCAGGATCCTGGAGCGGAACTACCTCGTCTACCGCCACGTGTGGCTGATCGTCTTCTCCGGGTTCTTCGAGCCGCTCTTCTATCTCTTCTCGATCGGGATCGGGATCGGTCGTCTCGTCGGTGACGTCACCGGACCGGACGGCACGGCGATCCCCTACACGGCGTTCGTCGCCCCGGCCCTCCTCGGCGCGGCGGCGATGAACGGCGCCGTCTACGAATCCACCTTCAACATCTTCTTCAAACTCAAGTTCGGGAAGGTGTACGACGCCATCCTCGCCACCCCGATGCGCCCCACCGACGTGGCGGTCGGCGAGGTGATCTGGTCGCTGCTTCGGGGCGCCATCTACGCCGCCGGGTTCCTCGCCGTCATGGCGGCGATGGGGTTGGTCACCTCCTGGTGGGGGCTGGCAGCGTTGCCTGCCGCCGTCCTCATCGGCTTCGCCTTCGCCGCCGTGGGCATGGCCGCCACCACCTTCATGCGGTCGTGGCAGGACTTCGACCTCGTCCAGCTCGTGACCCTCCCCCTGTTCCTCTTCTCCGCCACCTTCTACCCCCTCGACGTCTACCCGGAGACGATCCAGGTCGTCACCCGCTTCTCACCGCTCTACCACGGCGTCGAGATCCTGCGAGCCTTCACGCTGGGGACGCTCGACTGGAGCCTCGTCGGCCATGTCGGGTTCCTGACGGCGATGGGGGTGGGCGGCATGGTCGTCGCCGCCCGCCGCCTGGAGTCGCTCCTGTTGACCTGACATCGCCGTCTCCCCGCGGGGGAGCTCCACCCGCCACCGGTGGGTGGTCTCCGACCGTTCCTCCGCCAGCCGTGCACCCATCATCTCGATCAGCCGGGAAGCGGTCCAAGGCCCCACCGGCCCGACGCCTCCCTGCGGGTCGGCGAAGGAGCCGACCTCGTCGGCCTGGCCCGTCATGGCCGGTCCGTCGTCTTCGACGTCGACGACCACCGTCGCGCCCGCCGACGTGGCGCCGATGCGGAGCGACCGGCCGCCCTGTTGGAACCGGTGCTGGGCCAGCATGCGCAGGGCCTGACCCAGGCGGAGCGCGTCGCAGCGGACGAGGAGACCGGCGGGCCCTTCGACCGCCGGACGCGGATAGCCCATCTCCTCCAGCGTTGCGGCCACCCCGTCGAGGACGGACCGGATCCGGGTGGCACGGGGGATGATCGT
This sequence comes from Acidimicrobiia bacterium, assembly GCA_015488325.1. Lineage (GTDB taxonomy): Bacteria > Actinomycetota > Acidimicrobiia > Spongiisociales > ZC4RG35 > S012-128. Next base: position 17,600 of record WFOA01000055.1, read on the forward strand.
CACCGGATCCCCACCTTCGAGCCGAGCCGCCGTCACGAAGTCGTCGATGGTGACGGACAGTTCCCGGGCTTGGCACAGGATCACGTCAGCGGTCTCCGCCGCCTCTCCTTCGAGCTGTGACCGGAGGATCGAGGCGAACCCGAGGATGCCGGTGAGGGGTGTCCGCAGCACGTGGGCGACCCAGCCGATCAGACCGTGGCGGAACCGGAGGGAGGCTTCGACGTTGCGGCTGGCCTCCACTTCGGCGGTGACGTCCTCGATGCTTCCTTCGATCCCGATGACCTTTCCGTCTTCCGACGTCATCGGTCGGGCCGTGATCTTCGCCCAGATGGTGGTCCCGTCCCGTCGGGACAGCCGGAACGGCGCCACCGTCCCTCCGGAGAGGACGGTGTCGACGAGGCGCTCACGGTCTTCGGGGTCCACGTACAGGTCGGTGACCTTCACCCCGACCAGTTCCACGGGGCGCCCGTATCCGAGGATCTCGGCCAGGGCCGTGTTGCATTCGAGCAGCTCTCCGTCGAGGCTGGTCCGGTAAAGGCCCACGGGGACCCCTTCGTAGAGGTCCCGGTACTGGTGGAGGAGCCGCCTGGCGCTTTCTTCGGCCTGCAGGCGCGCCGTGAGGTCCCTGATGACCAGCGCCACCATCGGTCGTTCCCCGACCGTCACGCTGGTGGCGGCGACGTCGAGGGTTCGGGATTCGCCGACGGCCGTGACCCCTGCGGCAAGAACGGACCATCGGCGAAGAGGATGGTTCCGTCGGGTTCGACGACCGCTGCGGCGTCACCGACCGACTCGAAAAGTGGCCTGCACACGGCCCGAACCCTCGTCTCTCGCTCAACGACTGCCGTGTCGACGGCCCAGGCGACTGGGGAATCAAACGAGGGGTTGCGGCACCGGCCAGCAGGTCCGCCGCGGCTTCGACGCGGCGGTCCGATCGTCGGGAAACGCGGTACCCACCGACACCACGCACACGGAGGCGAGAACCCCCATCGCCCGGGACGGCGTTTCGGCGACGAACACCGTCGACACCGCGAAAGGGGGACGGGACGACGGCCGGGATCGAGAAGTCGCCGAGTTCGAAGCTTCCTGCCGCCACCGCAACGACGACGAGCGTCACGTGACCGGCGAGGGTACGCCGTCCGGTGACGAGCCGTTCGACCCCGGTCGGCTGGGGACGCACGACTCGACTCCCCAGACGAGACGTTCGGACTCGACGGCTCGGCCACGGAAAACGAACATTGGATCGGGATCCGATTCCGAAGGCGACTATCGCCGAAGTGAGTCCCGGCGGGGCTCTACCCACGACGTGCTCCCCAGGATCTTCCCTTTGGCATGGCCAAGATCGAATCCAGGTGTCCGACGGGCGGTATCTCGGCCTCAGTCGGCAAAGGCCTCCGAACCCGCGTCGGGAGTATTCACCGCGGAACGACCGCGCGACGCTTGGCACCCTCGACTGAGACGGAGAACGTAGCACCGTCGACCGTCACGGTATTCGTATCCGGCATCACCGTCCATAGCCGAGGCGAGCTTGCGCGCCGCCCACAGGCCGACCCCAAGCCGATTCGGATTCGTCGAGTCGGCTTGGCTGCTCGAAAAAGGATGGAAGAGTTGGCTGCAGTCCTGCGCCGAGACCGGTTGACCTTCGTAGGAGACGACGAGACGTACCTCGGAACCATCTTCGTCTCCTTCCGCCTCTACCGAAATCCGGCCGGTGGTGTCCCGCAACGCCACCGACATCATGAGCTGGACGGCCTGTCGAAGACGTAGCGGATCGGCGTAGACGGTCCTACCGTCACATGCAACGTCTACTCGTGGGTGACCGGCACCGAAACCGAGGTTTCGCAGCGCTTCGGCCACCGCCTCGTCCACCTTGACACCGTCCACGTTCACCACCTCGAAAGCCCCGCCATCTCCTTGCAGCCGACTGGCGATGAGCAGCTCGTCGATGAGCGCGGCCAGCTCGTGGGCGTGGTCCCGGATCGTCTGTGCCAACTCCGTAGGGTCGGCGGTGATATCGGAGCGATTGAGCAGCTCGGCGTAGCCGAGGATGACGGTGAGAGGGGTGCGAAGGTTGTGGGCGACCGCTGCGATCAGTCGCTCCTTCGACCGGTTCGATGCTTCCAGGGCAGCCACCGCCTCCACCTGGGCGGTGATGTCCTCGAGGGCGCCTTCGTATGCAACGACGGTCCCGTCGTCCGCTAGAACCGCCCGGGTATGGTCTCGGACCCAGAGGACACGTCCGTCCAAGGCCCGGATCTGATAGACGGCGGAGGCTCCCCCGGTCCCGGTCTCCTCCAACAGCCGGTCCCGTTCGGTGGGGTCGACGTAGAAGTCCTGGGCGAGCCGTCCGAGGAGGTCCTCTTCCTCGTCGCCGCCGAGGAGCGTCACGAAGGCCGGGTTGCCGCCGAGGATCCTCCCGTCGGGGGCCGTCCGGTACAACCCCACCGGGACCCGCTCGTAGAGGAGCCGGAACGACTCCAGGCGTTCCCGGGCGGCCGTCTCGGCGGCGACCCGGCGGCTGACGTCCCGGACGGTGGCCGCTGCCATCCGCCGGCCCAGCACGTCGAAGGTGGCGACGGAGATTTCCGCCGGGAAGGTCTCCCCCCACGACCGCAACGCGTGGAGGATTGGCCGGTTCGACATAGCACGGGTGTCCGCTGCGCCTTCCATCGTGGCGGCGACGAACCGTTCGTGACGTTCCCGATAGGCGGGGGGCAGCAGCTCCGACACCGACCGGCCCACCATGTCACCGCTCCCATAGCCGAAGGTCTTCTCGGCTGACGAGTTAGCGCGCACAATCGTCCCTTCGGCGTCGACCACGACGACGCCGTCGCCGGCACTGTCGAACAGGGCGCTGTGGAGCTGACGATCGTATTGGGCCACCCGCGCCGACGCGACGAAGAGCAGATAGGTGACCACGAACGCCAAGGCCAGCACCGCGACCCCAATGACGGCACCGACGACCCGACCGGGGTGGTCGGCAGCTCGAGCGTTGAGAAGGGTGGCCGCCGCCACCGCCAGGTACACGATCAGCAGACGTACCACGGTCCGCCGGCGGTCGGATTCGACCAGGACGATCGCCACCGCCATCAGCGAACCGACGGCGATCATCGCCGGAAACTGCCCACCGGAACCGAACAAGCCCAGGGGGACGATCGCCAGTGATGCCACCGCCACGAAACGTCCGGCGTCTGCCCGACCCCGCCATGTCTGGAACAGCGACCCCAAGGCGAGAACGAGCCCGAACACGGCCCAATAGATCTGGTTGGTCTCCCGGGTGACCCACGCCCCGAACCCGAACGCCGTCGCTACCCCTAGACCCAACAGACCGAAGCCCCGCACGTAGAGAGTGGCGAGGTGGTGAGGCGAGGCGAAAGGACGGGACAGAATCACGAGCTGAGATTTCTCATCGGCAGCCTATCAGACCACCTGAAGCGATGACGCTTTCGTCGCCGACGTTCTGAGGGGCAAAAGATGGGCCTCAAGCGGGGAAAGAGCTTGCCGACCGGGCTGGCATGGCCCTTGACGCCACCACACGTCCGACGTTCTGGTCACTCGTACCGGATCTCCGAAAGGCCTTCGAAGAAGGCCCATCCCCCGTCCCCGCCTCTCATGGACGGCGAACGCTCCTTGCGGTACGCCGACTCGGGCTCGTCGGCGGGGTGGTGTTCCACACGGTGTTGGGTTTCGTCTGGTCGTGGACCGGTGGTCTCCTCGTCGCCGCCGCCTTCGCCGTGTACGCCCTCACGATCGCCCCGGCGATCACCCGTCTCCGCCCCCACAACTCCGCGCTGCACTTGATCGCCGACAGCGTGGCGGTCGCCATCGTCGCCACCCTCGTCGGCACCCCCGTCCTCGCCATCCCCTGGCTGTTCGTGCTTTTCCTCGCCCCCATGGTCCTTGCCAGGACACGCACCGCCCTGGGAGTCCTCGCTGCTGCAGGCCTCCTCGTGCCGTTCACCATCAGCCTCGCCGGCAGGTACCCTCCAATCACGCCTCCCCTCGCCGATGAACTCCAAATCGCCTACATGTACGTCGCCTTCGCCGGCGACATACTGATCGCCGCCTTTCTGACCTTGGCAATGGGCTCCGCGACACGTGCCAGCCACGCGGAACGGACCCGGGCGGCCGAGACGGTCGAACGGCAACGAAGTCACCTCGAAACGCTCTTCGAGGCGATGCCCACCCCGGTCGCCCAGTTCGACATGACCGAGGTAGCCAACCGGCTCGCTGCCCTCCAACGCCGGGACGTCGACGACGTCTCCGCCTACCTCGCAGACCACCCCGAGATTCGATCCACCCTCGTCGAAACGATCGTTGTCAGAAGAGCGAACCCAGCATGGTGCAGGCTCTTCGACCTCGACACAGAGCGAGTGCACGGCCGGGTGAATTACGACAAACTCCCTCCCAGCATCAGCGGTGCTTTTGCTCGGCTCATCGCCGAGCTCGGAACCGGAAAGATCCAAGGCGGCTTCCGTCTCAGTTTCGAGACCTTTCAAGGCAGATCCGTGCACGGCTGGTTCGGTTTCCGCGTTGTAGAAACCTACGGGACTCCCGACTACTCACGAGTGATCGTCACCGTCATCGACGAGACCGAACGTGAAGAGCTGGTCCGAACCATCAACGAACGGAACGCGGCACTCGCCCAAGCCCTGGAAGAGCTGCAGACCGCCCAGGCGGAGATGCTCCAAGGCCAGAAGATGGAGGCGATCGGCACCCTCGCCGCGGGGATCGCCCACGAGATCAACACCCCCATCCAGTACGTCGGCGACAACGTGCGGTTCATCGGCGACGCCACCGGCGACGTCCTCGCCGTCCTCCAGGCGTCCGGGCAGGCCGTCGCCGAGTTCGACGACGGGACTCTCCGCCCCGAGACGATGGCGATGCTCTCCCGCGCCCTCGACGACGCCGACGTCGAGTTTCTATACGAAGAGCTCCCCGCCGCGGTCGACCAGGCCCTCGAAGGCGTGGACCGGGTGGCGACGATCGTCCGGGCAATGAAAGACTTCGCACATCCCGGGACCGAGGAGCTCGCCCCCGTCGACCTCAACCACGCCATCGAGACGACCGCCACCGTCTCGAAGAACGAATGGAAATACGTCGCCGAGCTCGAACTGGATCTCGATCCCGACCTCGGCCTCGTTCCCGCCCTCTCCGGGCCCCTCAACCAAGTGGTGCTCAACCTCATCGTGAACGCCGCCCACGCCATCGCCGACAAGGGCGACGACAAAGGCGTGATCCGAATCGCCACTGTCCGGGAAGACGACTTCGCCGTCGTGAGCGTCTCCGACACCGGCTGTGGAATCCCCGAGGAGATCCGCAGCCGGATCTTCGAGCCGTTCTTCACCACCAAAGAGGTGGGGCGAGGCTCGGGCCAGGGACTCGCACTCGCCCATCGGGTGGTGGTGGAACAACATCGAGGACGGATCGACGTCGAATCCGAAGTGGGGGTAGGCACGACCTTTCACCTTCGCATCCCCCTCCACTCCGAAGAGGAGACCTGATCGTGGTACGGGTGATGTTCGTCGACGACGAACCGCAGATCCTCAGCGGCCTCCGCCGCATGCTCCGCAAGGAACGCTCCGAATGGCATCCCGAATACGTGACGTCGGGGCGCGAAGCTCTCGCCCGCATGGAAGAGGAGCCCGTCGACGTCCTCGTCACCGACATGCGGATGCCCGAGATGTCGGGGCTGGAACTGTTGGCGGCCGTGAAGGAACGCCATCCCGAGACGGTGCGCCTCGTCCTGTCGGGACATGCCGACCAGGAGATGACGCTGAAGGCCGTCGGCCTCGCCCACCAGTACCTGTCGAAACCCTGCGATCCCGAAGTGCTCCGTACGGCCGTACAACGATCGGTACGGCTCCGATCGCACCTGGCCGACGTCGACTTGAAACAGGCTGTTTCCGGGGTGGGCTCTCTGCCCACCCTCCCGTCCATCTACTCCCGAGTCGTCGCCACCCTTCGCGATCCCGGCCGCACCCTCCTCGACGTCGGGGCCATCATCGCCGAAGACATCGGGCTCACCGCCAAGGTCCTCCAGGTCGTCAACTCGTCGTTCTTCGGCCTTCCCCGAGAAGTTCTCACTGCCCAGGAGGCCACCGCCCTCCTAGGGGGAGACGTCGTCACCTCCCTCGTCCTCGGCGCCGAACTCTTCGACGGGCCCCCAAGTCAGATGCCCGCCGCGGAACGCCTGTGGAAAGGAGCGACGTTGACGGCCTCCAAGGCCAAGGAAATCGCACGGCGGGTTGGGCTCGACCATCGAACCATCGAACATTCCTATGCGGCAGGCATGCTCCATCACGTTGGCAAACTGGTTCTCCTCCGCCGTCATCCCCAACTCCTCGACGCCACCATCGAACAGGAGGTCGACACCATTGGCACACACCATGGCCTCCTCGGCGCCTACCTCCTCGACGTCTGGGGCTTTCCCGACCCGGTCGTCGAAGCCGTCGGCTTCCACGACCGCCCCCGTGAATCGCCGACCCACAGCTTCGGCCCCCTCGCCGCCGTCCACATGGCGATCGCTCTCCTCGGCGAGGACTGCCATCTGGCGGAGCCCGACAGAGAATTCCTCACCGAACTCGGGATCGACCTCGCCGATTTCGCCGATCTGATGGAGGGAGCAGATGCCTGAACGGGTCCTCCTCGTCGACGACGAGCCCCGGGTGCTGGACGGATACCGTCGGGCGCTCCGGCGTCGCTACGAACTGTCCTTCGCCGAAGGGGCAGACGAAGCCCTCGGCATCCTGGAGTCGGAAGGCCCCTTCGCCGTCGTCGTCTCCGACTACCAGATGCCGGGCACCGACGGCATCACCTTCCTCGCAGAGATCGCCCGGCGGACCCCAGATACGGTACGCATGATGCTCACCGGCCAGGCCGACCTCGACGTCGCCACCGCCGCCGTCAACGACGGGAAGGTCTTCCGTTTCCTCACCAAACCCTGTCCCGCCACCGATTTGGCGATGGCCCTCGACGCCGGCCTCGAGCACCACCGTCTCATCCGAGCCGAACGTGAGCTCCTCGAAGGGACCCTGCACGGCACCGTCCGCCTGATGACCGAACTGATGGGGCTCCTCGACCCCGACGCCTACGGGCATGCCGTTCGCGTTCGCAAGCTCGTCGCTCAGATGCTGGACGAGTTCCCCGCCGAAACGCATTGGCAGCTCGAACTCGCCGCCGAACTCTCCCAACTCGGCACCCTCACCCTCCCCCCCGGCCTCCGCCGCAAGCTCCGCACCGGTGTCGAGCTCACGCCACGGGAGGAACGAATCGCGGCGGAACATCCCCGGACAGCCCACGATCTGCTGTGCGACATCCCCCGCCTCGACCTAGTGGCCCGCATGATCGCCGCCCAACGCGACCCGGCGATGAACCGCCCACGGGAACCGTCACTGGCCGATCCAGAAGATCTGGTCTCTGCTGGTGCGCATGCTCTCCACATCGCCACCGAGTTCGATCGACTTACCCGCACCCTGAGCATCGACGACGCCATCGCAGAGCTCGACACCGCCGCCGGATCCCACTTCCGGTCGCGGCTCCTCGCCCGGCTCGCCGCGGAACCACCAGAGCCCTCGTACCAAAGAGCGGCGGTCACCGTGACAGAGCTCACGGTCGGCATGCTCGTCGAAGAAAACGTCGAGTCCCTGACAGGTATGCTGCTCCTTGGTGCGGGCCGAGAAGTCACCGCGCCGATCCTCGTGCACCTTCGGCGCTTCCAAGAGACCGTCGGCGTGGTCGAACCCATACGGGTACTCGTGCCCGACGACCCCGACACCGACCCGGATGTGTAGGATGCTTCCCCCACCGGATTAGGAGATTGCCATCCCGCCATCAGGGGCCGCCGCTCTAGTCGTCTTCGGGGCCTCCCTGGTCACCCGAGGCCTCACCGGCGGGCGCGAAATCCCTGTGCCGCCACCTTGGACAACGATACAGATCATCGGCTTCGTCACCGCCGGTCTCCTCGGTATCGTGGCCGTACGGAGGTGGAAACGGACCGGCGGTGTGTGGGACGAACGACTCCGCCACCGGCTCCTGGTCGCCGCCTCCTCCGGTTTCGTCACGATGCTCGCCCTCGCAGGAACCCTCCTCGTCGCCGCCCCCATCGTCGTCCTCTCCGACCTCTCTTCGTACTACCTTCAAGTAGGTATCGGTATCCTTTCGGCGGGAGTATCACTTTGGGAGACCGAGTGAGATGACCCGTCGAACACCTGGACCAGCCCAGATCGAGGTGCGGAACGACCTCCGGCGACACCGAATCGAAGCCGGCCTCACCCAACAAGCACTCGCCGAACGGGTTGCCGTCAGCCGGCGCACCATCGGCAGCATCGAACGGGGCGAATACGTGCCGTCGGTGACCCTGGCCCTCCGCCTCCAACGCGCCCTCGGCGTGCCCGTCGACCAGATCTTCTGGCTCACCGCCGCCGACACCGACGAACCATCCGCAACCCACCACATCCCGGATCACACATCGGTCGCCAACCTCCCCTACTCGACGGTGGACTGAGGTCGTCGGACCGGAGCCTCCGAGTCCTAGCATCGGGGTGATGGACGCCGACCTGCGGATTTCACTCCACGCCTGGATGGTGCTCACCCGCACCTTCGACGACGCCATGGTGTCGATGTGGAAGCAAGGCCGAGGGTTGGGCGGCACCTTCTCCCAGCGAGGACACGAAGCGATCTCGGTGGGAGCGGGGATGGCCTTGGGCCCCGACGACGTCGTCGCCCCTATGCACCGGGACCTCGGCACCTACCTGGTCCGAGGCATGAGTCCGGAGCGGATCTTCTCCAACCTGTTGGGGAAGGCGACCGGGCCGAGCCGGGGCCGGGACGCCAACCTCCACGGGATGGGCGATCTCGGCCTGGGCATCATCGGCTACATCAGCCACATCCCCCAGGCCCTGCCCACCACCCTGGGGGCGGCCATGGCGTTCCGCTACCGGGGGGAACGTCGGGTGGCGATGACCTTCGTCGGTGACGGAGGCACCTGCTCAGGCGGATTCCACGAAACCCTCAACATGGCCGCCCTGTACCGGGCACCGTTCGTGCTCGTCATCGAGAACAACCAGTACGCCTACTCGACCCCCCTCCATCAGCAGATGGCGGTGTCCGACCTGGCGGCCCGGGCCGCCTCCTACGGGGTCGCCGCCGAACGGGTCGACGGCAACGACGTCGAAGCCGTGTACCGGGCCGTCTCCGCCGCCGTGGAACGGGCCCGGAACGGGGAGGGACCGTCGGCGATCGAAGCGGTGACGATGCGCATGCTCGGCCACGCCATCCACGACGGCGCCGAATACGTCCCCGCCGAACTCTTGGAGGAATGGGCTGCGAAAGATCCGATCGAACGGCACCGGAACGTCCTGTTGGAGGACGGCGTCGTCGACACCGTCGACCTGGAGAAGATGCGTGAGGTCGCCCAACAGCGGATCGCCGAGGCGATCGCCGAAGCCGAGAAGGCGCCGTACCCCGACCCGGCGACCGTCACCGAAGGGGTGTACGCGTGAGCGGCGACCAGGGCACCGGAGGCCGGGAACTCACCTACCTGGAGGCGATCGCCGAAGCCTTGTCCGTCGAGATGGAACGCGACGAACGGGTGCTGGTCTTGGGCGAAGACGTCGGCGGCACCTTCGGCGGCGCCTTCAAAGTGACGAAGGGTCTGGCGGAACGTTTCGGGGACCGACGGGTGATGAACACACCGATCGCCGAACTGGGGTTCGTCGGGATGGCTAACGGCATGGCGCTGATGGGGCTCCGCCCCGTCGTCGAAGTCCAGTTCGCCGATTTCATCTCCACCGCCTTCGACTCGATCGTCCAGTTCGCCGCCACCAACCACTACCGATGGGGTGGGGCGATCCCGTGGGTGATCCGGGCGCCGTCCGACGGCGGCATCCGTTCGGGACCGTTCCACTCCCAGAACCCCGAAGCATGGTTCGTGCACACCCCCGGCCTGAAAGTGGTGGCTCCCGCCACGCCGGCCGACGCGAAGGGGCTGCTCATCTCGGCGATCCGCGACGACAACCCGGTCATCTTCTTCGAGGCGAAACCCCTGTACCGCAGCGTGCGGGGTCCCGTCCCCGAAGGGGAATATCTGGTTCCGATCGGAGATGCCCGGATCGCCCGCCGGGGCTCCGACGTCACCATCGTCACCTACGGCAGCCAGCTCCACGAGGCGCTCGCGGCGGCGGAACGTCTCGCCGTCGACGGGATCGACACCGAAGTGGTGGATCTCCGCACGTTGAAACCCCTCGACGTCGACACGGTGTTGGATTCGGTGGCGCGGACCGGACGGGTCCTCGTCGTCCATTCCGCCAACCGAAACGCCGGTGTCGGCGCCGAGGTGGCGGCCCGCATCGCCGAGGAGGCGTTCATGTGGCTCGACGCCCCGGTGACCCGCCTCGGCGGGCTCGACATCCCCATCCCCTTCAGCCCTCCCCTGGAGGACGCCTACCGTCCCGACGCCACCAAGATCGAAGCCGCCGTCCGCAAACTGGTGGCGTTCTGACACTCCGTGCGGCCGAATGGCCGCACCGTTCTTCCCCCTCTCGAGGGGGAAGTGGCCGCCGACGAAGGAGGCGGACGAAGGGGGTGGAGCAACGGCCCCGGTGCGGCGCGACAGGTGGAAGGCGCGTGCGCCACGCCCCCCTCACCACCGGGCCTAGCGGCCCGGCGGTCCCCTCCCCCCGCAAGCGGGGGGAGAAGCCTGTCGCGAACGAGTTCTTCCCCCTCTCGAGGGGGAAGTGGCCGCCGACGAAGGAGGCGGACGAAGGGGGTGGAGGCCGCGCGGGAGCTGGGAGGCGCGTGCACCGAGCGCCCCTCCCCCCGCAAGCGGGGGGAGAAGGGGGAGAACAGTGCGGCGACGGTAGGATCGCCGGCCATGGCAGGTTCGATTCTCGGAGCAGCGGTCAAGCGTGTGGAAGATCCCCGGTTCATCACCGGCCGGGGGACCTATCTGGCCAACAAGACGATCGACGGGGCCCTGTGGATGGCGGTGGTCCGCTCGCCGGTCGCCCACGGTCGGATCACCGACATCGACATCTCCGGGGCCACGGGAGCACCGGGGGTCGTCGGGGTGTACACGGCCGCCGACCTCGACCTGCCTCCCCTCGCCCCGGGCGCGCCCGGAGCCGACCCCGCCACCGCTCGACCCATCCTCGCCGTCGACGTCGTCCGCTTCGTCGGCGAACCGGTGGCGGTCGTCGTGGCCGAAGATCCGGTCTCCGCCGTCGACGCCGCCGGGGAGGTGTGGGTGGACGTCGACCCGCTGCCGGCGGTCGCCACCGTCGACGCCGCCCTCGCCGACGGCGCCCCGCTCCTCTTCCCCGAGTTGGGAACGAACGTCGTCCTCACCGGCGGCCACACCGCCGACCACGACGTCCTGGCGGACGCCGACGTCGTCGTCCGCGGCGTGTTCGAGAATCAACGTCTCGCCCCGGTGCCGATGGAGCCGAACTCGGCGGCGGCGATACCCGACGGTGACCGCCTGGAAGTGTGGGTGGGTTCCCAGAACGTCTTCATCCACCAGGTGGTGATGGCCAACGTCCTCGGCATCGAACGGAACCGGCTCCATGTGATCGTCCCCGACATGGGCGGTGGGTTCGGCGCCAAGGTGCAGCCCTATCCGGAGCAGATCCTCACTGCCGCCCTCGCGTTGAAGCTGGGGCGGCCGGTCCGCTGGCAGGAGACCCGCACCGAGAACCTCCTGGCGATGACCCACGGACGCGACCAGCGTCAAGAGGTCGAGCTGGGGGCGCGCCGTGACGGCACCGTCGTAGGGTTGCGAGCCCGACTCACCCAGAACGCCGGCGCCTACACCCATTTCGGGGCGTTCCTGGCGTTCTTCACCGACCTGATGGCGGCCGGGCCGTACATGATCCCCGAGGTCGACGTTTCGTGGCGCTCTGTGGTGACGAACACCACCCCTGTGCACGCCTACCGGGGGGCGGGGCGCCCCGAGGCGACGGCGATGCTGGAACGGGCGATGGACCTCCTCGCCTCCGAGCTGGGTGTCGACCCCGCCGAGGTCCGTCGACGCAACTTCATCCCGCCGGATCGCTTCCCCTACACCACACCGACCGGCGCCCGCTACGACACCGGCGACTACGCCGCAGCCCTCGACCGGGCGTTGGAGGTCGCCGGATACGCCGAGCTGCGGGCCGAACAGGCCCGCCGTCGGGAACGGGGCGACCGGATCCAACTCGGCATCGGCCTGTCCTCGTATGTGGAGATCACCGCCCCGGCGGAACGCAACGAGTGGAGCTCCGCCGAAGTCCACGACGACGGCTCGGTGACGGTGACGGTGGGGACGTCCAGCCACGGCCAAGGTCACGAGACGGCGTTCGCCCAGATCGTCTCCGAGCTGCTGCACGTGCCGATGGAACGGGTCACCGTGGTCCAAGGTGACAGCGACCTGGTGGCCCGTGGCGGCGGCACGATGGGATCGCGGTCGTTGCAGCTCGGCGGTGTCGCCGTCCTCGAGGCAAGCGAAGAGGTTCTGGAGAAGGCGCGACGGATCGTCGCCCACGCCCTCGAAGCCGCCGTCGACGACGTGGTCCTGTTCGACGACGGGCGGCTCGGGATCGCCGGTGTCCCCGACACCGCCCTCACCTGGGGCGAGGTCGCTGCCCTCGCCGCCGACGCCGACAACCTGCCCGAAGGGGTGGAACCCGGCTTGTCGGCCGCCACCACCATCGAACAGCAGGAGGCGACGTTCCCCTTCGGGACCCACGTCTCGGTCGCCGAGGTCGACACGGTCACCGGGGACGTCCGCCTGGTCCGCCACTGTTCGGTGGACGACTGTGGGACGATCCTCAACCGGGTCCTGGTGGACGGCCAGATCCACGGCGGGGTCGCCCAAGGGGTCGGCCAGGCCCTCTTCGAGGCGGTCCGCTACGACGACGACGCCAACCCGCTGTCCGGGAACCTGACCACCTACCTGGTCCCCACCGCCTCGACGATGCCTCCCCTCACCGTCGACCACACGGTGACGCCGAGCGAGGAGAACCCCCTCGGGGTGAAAGGGGTCGGGGAGGCCGGGACGATCGGTGCGACCCCGGCGGTCCAGAACGCGGTGATCGACGCGGTCGCCCATCTGGGCGTCCGTCATCTCGACATGCCGGTCACTCCGGCACGGGTGTGGGAGGCGCTGCAACGCCGATGACCCGAGCCGACGTCCTGGTGGTCGGCGGCGGGATCGCCGGCGTCTCCGTCGCCTACGAGCTCGCCGCCACCCACCGGGTGGTGCTCGCCGAATCCGAAGCCCAGCTCGCCTACCACACGACGGGACGTTCCGCCGCCCTGTATTTCGAGAACTACGGCCATGCCGCCATCAGGCCCCTCAGCAAGGCCAGCCGTCGGTTCCTCGAACATCCCCCTCCTGATCTCTGCGACGTCCCGCTGCTCACCCCCCGGGGCGGGCTCACCGTGGCCCGCCGGGATCAGATCGACCTCCTCGACGAGGCGGAGGAGGAGGGTCGGGCTGCCGGCACCGACGTGCGCCGTCTCGACCCCGACGGGTGTGTGGAGCTGGTCCCTGCTCTCCGCGGCGAGCTGCTCGGTGGGGGCCTGTGGGAGCCGGGAGCCGCCGACATCGACGTCGCTGCCCTCCACCAGACCTACGTCCGGGGGATCCGCAGCCGAGGCGGGGAGGTGCGGCGGAAGGCCCCGGTGAGCACCTTGCGGCCCCTCACCGACGGCTGGGAGGCGCAGGTGGGCGACGACGAGCTCACCGTCGGCTACGTGGTCGACGCCGCCGGCGCCTGGGGTGACGAGGTGGCCGTCGCCGCCGGGGTGGATCCGGTCGGTTTGCAGCCGTACCGCCGAACCGCCTTCATGGTCCCCGGCCGGGAAGAGTGGAAGACCTGGCCGATGTGTATCGGGGTCGCCCACGACTGGTATTTCAAACCGGACGGGATCCAGCTCCTCTGCTCGCCGGCAGACGAAACCCCGTCTCCTCCCTGCGACGCCCGACCCGAAGATCTCGACGTCGCCATCGCCATCGAACGCATCAACGCCATCACGTCGCTGGGGATCCGCAGTGTCCGTTCCGCCTGGGCCGGTTTGCGGACCTTCGCCCCGGACCGGGCGATGGTGATCGGACCCGACCCCGGGAATCCCCGGTTCGTCTGGCTGGTCGGCCAGGGCGGCACCGGCATCCAGACGGCCCCGGCGGCGGCCCGTCTGGCCGCCGCCCTCCTGCGGGGAGACGACCTCGACCCCGATCTGGTGGAAGCCGGCGTGGACCCCGACGCCCTCTCCCCGGCCCGGCTGACGGAGCGGTGACACCGAGCCGACTGACGGTCGGATTCGAACCGACTTGCGGTCAGCACTTCGTTCGATACGTTGCGCCGGACCGTCCCGTCGAGGAGGCTGGCGGATGTCCGGAGACATCACCTTCGTCCACTATTTTCCGATCGTCACGACCGGGCTGGGCCTGGTGTTCGCCGTCGTCCTGTTTCGGCATTGGCAGCGCACCCGCACGCCCTACGTCCTGTGGTGGTTCCTCGGCGTCGTCGCCTACGCGGTCGGCACCTTCGCCGAGGCGTACACGACGCTGTTCGGGTGGCAGGCCCCCATCTTCCGCACCTGGTACGTCGCCGGGGCGTTGCTCGGCGGCGCACCCCTCGCCCAGGGCACCGTCTACCTCCTGCTGAAACGGCGCACCGCCAACGTGTTGGCCGTCCTGCTGGTGGCCTACGTGGCGGTGGCGGCGACCTTCGTGATCCTGTCGCCGATCGACGCCGCCGCCGTGGAGACCCGCCGGCTCTCCGGGCAGGTGTTGGAATGGTCGTGGGTTCGCCTGTTCTCCCCCGTCGTCAACCTGTACGCCGTCATCTTCCTCGTCGGCGGCGCCATCCTGTCGGCGGTCCGGTATTGGCGTCGCTCGAATCGACCCATCGGCCGGGTGTGGGGCAACGTCCTCATCGCGATCGGTGCGATCCTCCCAGGAATCGGGGGAACGTACGCGCGGCTGGGTAAAGTAGAGGTCCTGTATGTCACCGAACTCGTCGGCCTCAGCCTCATCTACGCCGGATACCGTCTGATGGCGAAATCCCCCGCCGTGGCGATCCACACCGGCCAGCAGGAGGCGGCGGCCGCCGGATGATCCAACCTTGGGGCCGGGCCAATCCCCCCCACTCTCGCCC
>WFOA01000056.1 GCA_015488325.1 Acidimicrobiia bacterium
GCCCCACCTCCGACCCTTCGGCCATCACCCCCCGCGCCCGGCTCCTTGCCGACCTCACCGAAGCCCTCACCCATCGCTCCCTCGAACGCAGCCTCGTCGGGCTCGACAACCTCGCCCACGATCTCCTCGGCACCAGCGCCTCCTGTCTGCTTGTCGCCAACGGCGCCACGTTCCGGGTACACGGGTCTGCCGCCCAGCCGCCGGCGTTAGAGGCGACCGACCTCCACCTCACCGGCCGGCGCCGGAGGGCGACGTCGTCGACGGCCGGCTGGGAGTGGCTGGGCCGCTGCGGCATCTCCGAGGCGATCGTCGAACCGGTCTCCACCGAGACGAACCCCGCCTACCTGGTGTTGGGCTGGGACACCGGTCGGATGCCGGCCCGTCTCGCCGACGGTATCGCGCCCGCCCTGGCCCGTCTCGCCGCCGTCGCCCTCGACCGCGCCACCCTGGCGACAGAGCTCGCCGCGGAGCGCCAGATGCGAGCATCGGTACTGGAGGCGCTCCCCCTGGCCGTCTCGGTCTTCACCGGCGACCCGCCGATGGTCGTCGACTGGAACGAACAGGAGCGCCGCCTCCTGGGCATCGCCTCCGACGACGAGCGGCCCCCCGAGCTGGCGACCAGCCAGACGAAGTTCAACGTTCGGTTCGCCGACGGCACCCCCCTCACGGTCGACAACGCGCCGGTCGTGGAGACCATCCGCACCGGCCGGGCCACCGGCCCGTTCTATCTTCGGGTCACCCGGGCCGATGGGTCCGAGGTCGTCACCCGCACCCACTGCGCCCCCTATTTCGACGAGGACGGGCGGGTCGCCGGGGCGATCGTGACCTCCGAGGTGATCGACGAAGACGAACTGTCCTGAGCCCGAAGGGGTAGGCCCGGTTCGCCCGTTCAGGCCGGCGGCGCCGCGCCCGTCCGGCGGCGGACGGCGCCGTCGGCCCGAGGTGACCTCCGCCCCTATCGCCGGAGAGTCCTACGATCCAGGATCGAGGCTTCGGCGAAAGGATGCGTGTGTCGAAGATCTACGCCACCGTCGACGGAAACGAGGCGGCGGCCCGCATCGCCCACCTCCTGAGCGAGGTGTGCGCCATCTACCCGATCACGCCGGCCTCTCCGATGGGCGAACTGGCCGACGCCTGGTCCCAGCAGGGCCGGACGAACCTGTGGGGGGTCGTCCCCGACATCATCGAGATGCAGAGCGAGGGCGGGGCGGCGGGGGCCGTCCACGGTTCGGTGCAGGCGGGGGCCCTCACCTCCACCTTCACCGCCTCCCAGGGTCTGCTGCTGATGATCCCCAACCTCTACAAGATCGCCGGGGAGCTGTCCCCCGCCGTCTTCCACGTCGCCGCCCGGAGCGTCGCCACCCACGCCCTCTCGATCTTCGGTGACCACTCCGACGTGATGGCGGTCCGTCAGACCGGACTCGCCATGCTCTCGTCCGGCTCCGTCCAAGAAGCCCAGGACCTCGCCGTGGTCGCCCACGTGGCCACGTTGCGAACCCGGCTGCCGTTCCTCCACTTCTTCGACGGGTTCCGCACCTCCCACGAAGTCGCCAAGGTGGAGCTCATCGACGAAGACGCGCTGAAAGAGCTCATCGAGGAAGACCTCATCGCCGAGCATCGTCTGCGATCCCTCAACCCGAACCATCCGGTGCTCCGGGGCAGTGCCCAGAACCCGGACGTGTTCTTCCAGGCTCGGGAGGCCGCCAACCCCTACTACGAGGCGGCGCCCCGCATCACCCAGGAGACGATGGATCGTCTCGCCGAGCTCACCGGACGCCAGTACCGCCTGTTCGACTACGTCGGCGCCCCCGACGCCGAACGGGTCATCGTGCTCATGGGTTCGGGAGCCGGAGCGGTCCGGGAGGCGATCGAGCATCTGAACGCCCGAGGCGAGAAGGTGGGGATGGTGATCGTCCGGCTCTACCGTCCCTTCGACGTCGACGCCTTCCGCAGGGCCCTCCCCGAGACGGTGCAGGCGATCGCCGTCCTCGATCGAACCAAGGAGCCCGGCGGCACCGGGGAGCCGCTCCGCCTGGACGTGACCGCCGCCCTCGCCCAGACCCCGGGGCCTTCGCCCCGGGTGATCGGCGGCCGCTACGGGCTGGCTTCGAAGGAGTTCACCCCGGCGATGGTGTTCGCCGTGTACGACGAGCTCGCCGCCCCCGAACCCAGGACCCACTTCACGATCGGGATCCACGACGACGTCACCCATCTCAGCCTCCCCTGGGACGATGACGCCTGGACCGAACCGGAGGATGTCTTCCGGGCGGTCTTCTACGGCTTGGGGTCGGACGGCACCGTCGGCGCCAACAAGGCGTCGGTCAAGATCGTCGGGGAACACACCGACCTGTACGCCCAGGGCTATTTCGTCTACGACTCCCGCAAAGCCGGATCCCAGACCGTCTCCCATCTCCGGTTCTCGCCCCGCCCGATCCACTCCACCTACCTCATCCGGGAGGCGAACTTCGTCGCCTGCCACCAGTTCGGCTTCCTCGAAAAGCGCGATGTCCTCGAGTTCGCCGCCCCCGGCGCCACCTTCCTCGTCAACAGCCCGTACGGCCCCGAGGAGGTGTGGGACCACATCCCCGGTCGGGTCCAACGCCAGATCATCGACAAGGGGCTGGACCTGTGGGTGGTGAACGGATACCGGATCGCCCGGGAGGCGGGCCTGGGCGGGCGGATCAACACGGTGCTGCAGACATGCTTCTTCGCCCTCAGTGGGATCCTCCCCCAGGAGGAGGCGGTGGAGGCGATCAAAGACCAGATCCGCAAGAACTACGGCCGGCGCGGCGACGTCGTGCTGCGCCGCAACTTCGAGGCCGTCGACCGGGCCGTCGCCGGTCTGTCCCGGGTGGAGGTGCCTTCGGAGCCCACCAACCCGGTCGAGCCCGCCTCGACCGTCCCCGACATCGCCCCGGATTTCGTCAAGCGTGTCACCGCCCGAATGCTGGAAGGGCGAGGGGACCTCCTTCCGGTGTCGGCGCTGCCGGTGGACGGCACCTTCCCATTGGGCACGACCCGCTGGGAGAAACGGTCGATCGCCTCGGAGATCCCGATCTGGGACCCGGAGATCTGTATCGACTGCGCCCGGTGCGCCCTGGTCTGTCCCCATGCCGCCATCCGGATCAAGGTCTTCGACCCCGAGGCGGTCGCCGACGCCCCTGCAGGGTTCCTCACCAAGGAGGCGACCGGCCGCGACTTCGAAGGCAAGCTCCTCACCGTCCAGGTCGCCCCCGACGACTGCACCGGCTGCTCGGTCTGCGTCAACGTCTGCCCCGCCAAGTCGAAAGAGGAGGTCAAACACAAGGCGATCAACATGGAACCGAAGGAGGAGCACCTCGCCACCGAACGCGAGAACTTCGCCTTCTTCCTCACCATCCCCGAGCCGGCGCGGGCCGACGTCAGATACGAGACCGTGAAGGGGTCCCAGCTCCTCGACCCGCTCTTCGAGTTCTCCGGCGCCTGTGCCGGATGCGGGGAGACCCCCTACCTGAAACTCCTCACCCAGCTCTACGGCGAACGCCTGGTGGTCGCCAACGCCACCGGCTGTTCATCGATCTACGGGGGGAACCTGCCCACGACACCGTGGGCCGTCGGAGCCCGGGGCCTGGGCCCTGCCTGGTCCAACTCCCTGTTCGAGGACAACGCCGAGTTCGGGCTGGGGATGCGTCTCGCCATCGACCAGCTCCGATCCGACGCCGAGCTGCTCGTCACCGCCCTCGCCCTCGACATCGGACCGGAGTTCGCCGAGGAGCTCCTGGGGGCAGACCAGAGCGACGAGACGGGTGTGGAGCGGCAACGGGCGCGGGTCGCCGAGCTGAAACGTCGCCTCGAACGCCTCGACGGGCCGCTGCCGCGCCGCCTCGAAGCGGTGGCCGACTACCTGATCCGCACCAGCGTCTGGATCGTCGGCGGCGACGGTTGGGCATACGACATCGGCTTCGGCGGCCTCGACCACGTCCTCGCCTCGGGACGGAACGTGAACGTCCTCGTCCTCGACACCGAGGTGTATTCGAACACCGGCGGGCAGGCGTCGAAGGCCACCCCCCGGGCTGCCGTCGCCAAGTTCGCCGCCGGAGGCAAGACCACCCCGAAAAAGGACCTCGGCCAGATCGCCATGGCCTACGGCAACGTCTACGTCGCCCAGATCGCCATGGGCGCCAACATGACCCAGACCGTTCGGGCGATGGCCGAAGCCGAGGCGTACCCGGGCGTCTCGCTGCTCATCGCCTACAGCCCCTGCATCGCCCACGGCATCGAGATGGCCGACCAGATGGACCATCAGAAGCTCGCCGCCGAGACCGGGTATTGGCCCCTCTACCGCTACGACCCGGGACGGGAACTCGTCGGCCTGCCCGGTCTGCGCCTCGACAGCCGCAAGCCCACGGTGCCGTTCAAGGAGTTCGCCCGGAGAGAGGCACGGTTCGCGATGCTGGCCCGGGCCAACCCCGCCGGGGCCGAGGAGCTCCTCCGCCGAGCCCAACAGGACATCGACGACCGCTGGCATCTCTACGAGCAGATGGTGCACATCCATCGAACCGCCGAGTACGCCGAGGTGGAGGAATGAGCGAGGGAGGGAGGGTGCCGTGACCGATCTGACCACCACGTACCTGGGGATGACGCTGGCCCATCCGGTGATGCCTTCGGCGTCGCCCCTCACCGGCGACCTCGACACCCTCCATCGTCTCGTCGAAGCTGGAGCACCGGCAGTCGTCCTGCCGTCGCTGTTCGAAGAGCAGATCGAACACGAGGCGATGGCCGTGCATTTCGGCCTCGAGTTCGGCGCCGAAGCGTTCGCTGAGGCCCCCGCCGGGTACTTCCCCGAGTTGGACGACTACAACACGGGCCCCGATCAGTACCTGGATCTGGTCAGGGCCGCCAAACGCGAGCTTCCCGTCCCGGTGATCGCCAGCCTGAACGGGACGACGAAGGGGGGCTGGACGCTCTACGCCCGGATCCTGGCCGACGCCGGGATCGACGCCCTGGAGCTGAACATCTACGTGGTGGCGGCCGACCCCGAACTCTCCGCCGACGACGTGGAGCGCCAGTACCTGGAGTTGGTCGAGGAGGTGCGCGCGGCGATCGACATCCCGCTGGCGGTGAAGATCGGGCCGTATTTCTCCTCCCTCCCTCACATGGCCCGCAGGCTCGTCGACGCCGGGGCCGACGGCCTCGTGCTCTTCAACCGTTTCTATCAGCCCGACATCGACCTGCAGGCCCTCGACGTCATCCCCGATCTCGTCTTGTCGACCCCGGCCGACCTGAGGCTGCCGCTGCGGTGGACCGCCATCCTCTACGGCCGTGTCGACTGCTCCCTGGCCGCCTCGGGTGGGGTCCACACCGCCGAGGAGGCGGTGAAGATGGTGCTGGTCGGGGCCGACGTGACGACGATGGCGGCGGCGCTGCTCCAGAACGGGCCCGATCATCTCCGGACGGTGCGGGACGGCCTGGCGGCCTGGTTCGACGAGAACGGGTACGCCTCGATCGAACAGGCGAAGGGGAGCCTCAGCCAGCAGGCGGTGCCCGACCCGGCCGCCTACGCCCGGGCCAACTACATGCGGACGCTCACCAGCTACCACTCCGAAGCGGGTCTGTGAGGCGTCACGGCATCGACAGTCGGGACACGGCCCGGCGACCGAACACCCAGGCGGCGGCCGCCACGATCACGAGCAACCACCCTGTCGCCCCCAGCAACGCCCCGAGCTCGTCCATCGTCGGGGTGAAGGCGGCGTCGACGAGGATCCTGACCGCCCCTCGGGCCGGCAGGTATGCGCCCCAGTCCGGTGGCGCCGCCGAGAACATCACGTTCTGGGCGAGTCCGACGTCGATGAACGGCAACAGGAACATGACGTACAGGCCACCCAGCCTGCCGAAGACGGCACCGACGAGCACCCCGATCAGTCCGTAGGTGGCACCGACCAACAGGTTGCCGATCACGAACCAGGTCCAGTCGGCGGGGGTGAAGTCGACGGCGGTGATGGCCAGCGACACCACCGACGTCGCCAGCGCCGCCAACGCGATCACCCCCAACCGGGCGGCCAGGACTTCGCGGATGCGGAACCCGGCGAGGACGAGACGCCCGTCCGCCTGCAAGGACCCTTGGACGACGAAGAGTCCGGCGAGTCCGGCCAGGAAGGCGATGGTGATCGGCACCATGATCGCCCCGTGGACGTCGGCCATCGACAGGAGCTGGATCCCCCTCTCGCCTCCTTCGAGGAGCTCGACGGGGGTCGGCTGGTCGGGGGTCACCGTGAAGCTCAGCGAGATGAAGAAGATAGGGAGGAGCACCATCAGGACCCACATCGCCCGGTTGCGCCGATAGTCCGTCAGGCCGGCCTTCAACCCGGCGGTCAGTCTCCAACACGCCCCCGGTCTGCGGGCGTGGTCGATCACCCGCACCGGTCCGGTGTTCGCCCAGAACACGAGGGCGGCGAGGCCGAGGGCACCGACCATCCAGGCGAGGGCCCAGCCCAGGTCGCCGAGGGGCCCGGCGTGGCCGGAGACGGCGTCGAGCATGACGAGGGTGACGAAGTGGGACGGGAACACCCTCCCCACGATCACGTCGCTCCCTCCCATGGCGGGTCCGAGGAACACGTCGAGCATCCAGACGAACACGACGATCAACGAGCCGTTCACTTCGCTGCGGACGACGGCGCCGATGAAGGCGCCGACCCCCAGGTAGATCAACGCGAACATGAGGGTCCCCCCGACCGCCCGAGCCGGGTCGGAGATGCCGGTCCGCACGGCGAGGGCGACCAGTGCACCGACGGCCGCGACCAGGGCGAGCACCGTCCCCGATGCCATGCGGGCGACGAGCACCCGGGTGCGGGACATGCCGGCGACGACCAGCCTGGAGTCGGCCGCCCGGGCGCCGAGCACGTGGAAGAAGCCGGACACTCCGGCCAGGAACGCCGCCGCCCAGCCGGCGGTCGGACCGGCGAGGAGTTCGGGGTCGCCGATCCCGCCGATGGCTTCGGCGAAGTCGGCGAGGGCACCGGCGGTGAGGGCGACGAACAGGACCGGCACCACGACGAGCAGCACCAGGTTGAGGGGACGGCGGCCGAACTCGGTGAGGAACGTCCGGGTGAGGAGGAGGTCGGTCATCGCAGCACCGTCCGGCCGTCTCGAAGTTCGACGATCCGGTCGAAACGCTCTTCGTCGGTGACGAAGTGGGAGATGATGAGCACGGCCCGTCCCCGGGCACGCCGTTCGGCGGTCAGTTCCCAGAACCGGAGGTAGGTGTCCCAGTCGAACCCGGCGTAGGGCTCGTCGAGGAGGAGGACGTCGGGGTCGGGCAGCAGGGCGAGACCGAGGTTGAGCTTGGCCCGGGTCCCCCCGGAGAGTTCGTCGACCAACGCGTCCCGGTATTGGAGGAAGTCGAGGACGTCGTAGATCTCGTCTCGCGCCCGGGCGGTCTCGCCGTCGGAGAGCCCGTAGGCCCGGCCGAACAGCTCGAAGTGCTCGTCGGGGGTGAGCCGGTCGTAGAGGACCGGCTCCTGGGGGCAGTAACCGATCGTCCCGGTCTTGGAGACCGAGCCGGCGTCGGGTTCGAGGGCGCCGACGAGGATCTTCATGAAGGTGCTCTTCCCCGACCCGTTCTCGCCGACGAGGCCGACGATCTCTCCGGGGCGGAGCTCGATGTCGGCGTCGACGAGGACCTGGGTCCGGCGTCGGCTGAACCACCGGCGGCGACGATAGGCCTTGGCGATGTGATCGGCCGAGAGCACCGGAGGTGCTTGGACCGAAGACCTGTGTTCCGTCCCGATCGTCGACATCAGCTGGCCTCCTTGGTCCGTTCCGTTTCCTCTCGCCACGGCGCCGTCGACGTTCGGCCACCGGATGCCGGCTTCAGCTCCGCAACAGGCGGGCGATGGAGCCGGTCGCTTCGGTGACCATCTCCTCGGCCCGGGCTTCGCTTCCCGAGGCCGCCTCCAGCACACAGTGCCGGACGTGTTCGTCGAGGAGTTGGACGCCGAGGCTGCGGAGGGCGGAGACGACGGCACTGACCTGGGTGAGGACGTCGATGCAGTACTCGTCTCCTTCGATCATCCGCTGCAGGCCTCGTACCTGTCCTTCGATCCGCCGGAGCCGTTTGAGATGGTCGTCCTTGTGAGCCAGGTATCCCGGCGTCTCGGGCTTGGCGACGGTGTCCGTGGTCATGACCTCATGATACCCCTAGGGGGTATGGGTATGTCAAGGGTGTTCTCGCGCCGCCACGACTCGATGCCACAATATGGCGCCATGAGCGACGTCTACATCGTCGATGCGGTCCGCACCCCCATGGGCAAGATCGGCGGGCAGCTCGCCCACGTTCGTCCCGACGACCTCGCCGCCCACACCCTCCGTGGCCTCCTCGACCGCCACCCCGACCTGGACCCGAACGCGATCGAAGACGTGGTGTGGGGGGCCGCCAACCAGGCGGGAGAGGACAACCGGAACCTCGCCCGGATGGCCGTCTTGTTGGCCGGACTCCCCATCGAGGTCCCGGGCGTCACCGTCAACCGACTCTGCGGGTCGGGGCTCCAGGCCGTCACCCAGGCCGCCCACGCCCTGCGGGACGGGTGGGGGGAAGTGATGATCGCCGGTGGTTCCGAGTCGATGTCGCGGGCGCCCTACGTCATCTTGAAGAACGACAAGGCCTTCGCCGTCGGAACCCCCCAGGTCGCCGACTCGGTGCTCGGCTGGCGGTTCGTCAACCGGCGGATGCAGGAGCTGTACCCACCGATCACCCTGGGGATGACCGCCGAAGTCGTCGCCGAGAAATACGGGGTGAGTCGCCACGACCAGGACGCCTTCGCCCTCCAGTCCCACCGCCGAGCCGTCGCCGCTCAGCAACGGGGACGCTTCGACCGCGAGATCCTCCCCATCGACGCCCCCCAGGATCCCCGAGGTCGCACCACCACCACCGTCACCGCCGACCAGGGCCCCCGACCGGACACGTCCATGGAGGCCCTGGCGAAACTGCCTCCGGTCTTCAAGGACGGGGGCACCGTGACCGCCGGGAACTCCTCGCCGATGAACGACGGGGCCGCCGCCGTGCTCCTCGCCACCGAGGAGGGCCTCCGACGCCACGGCCTCGTGCCGATGGCCCGGATCGTGGCCGCGGCCGCCGCCGGTGTGCACCCCGACGTCATGGGGATCGGCCCCGTACCCGCCACCCAGAAGGCTCTGACCCGAGCCGGTCTCGGCGTCGACGACCTCGACCTGGTGGAACTCAACGAAGCGTTCGCCGCCCAGTCGGTGGCCTGCGTGCGCGAGCTGGGACTCGATCCCGAGCGGGTGAACGTCGACGGGGGCGCCATCGCCCTCGGCCATCCCCTCGGGTGTTCGGGTGCACGTATCCTCACCACCCTCGTCCACGGCCTCGACGTCCACGACGGCCGCTACGGCCTGGCGACGATGTGCATCGGTGTCGGCCAGGGGATCGCCATGGTCGTCGAGCGGGTCCGATGATCCGGGTCCGACACCCATCGCCACGACGGTGACCTCGCCGATGCCTGGGCCCCTCTGCGGAGTTCGTGTCGTCGAGTTCGGCAACCTCATCGCCGCCCCCTACGCCGGCATGCTCCTCGCCGACCTCGGAGCGGACGTGATCAAGGTGGAGCCCCCCTTCGGCGACCTCGGCCGAGGATTCGGGCCGTTCGTCGGAGGCGAATCCGCCTTCTTCCTGTCGGTGAACCGAGGGAAGCGGTCGGTGTGCCTCGACCCGAAAGACCCCGACGCCCACCGCTGGTTGACGGAGCTCGTGAAAACGGCCGACGTCGTCCTCTCCAACCTCCGTCTCGGGGCGATGGAACGGATGGGATTCGGCGAAGACGACGTACGGCGGCTCAACCCGGATGCCATCTACGCCGTCGTCTCCGCGTTCGGCGCCGACGGCCCCTACGCCGACCGGGTCGGGATCGACGTCATCTTCCAGGGGGAATCGGGGATGATCTCGATCACCGGCCACGAAGACGACCCACCCCAAAAGACCGCCACCACCATCGGCGACTTCGTCGCCGCCACCAACGCCGCCCTGATGATCGTCGCCGCGTTGTGGGAACGGCGACATACCGGCCGGGGACGACGGGTCGACGTATCCCTCCGCGACGGCCTCTTCGCCGTCCAGGCCGGCTGGTATGCCCTGGCCTTCACCGCCGGGACCCAGCCACCGCGCACCGGGACAGCCTCTCCCTTCCTCGCCCCCAACCAGGTGTTCCAGGCCGCCGACGGACCGTTCACCCTGGCGGTCGTCTCAGACCGCCAGTTCCGTCTCCTCTGCGACGTCCTCCAACGACCCGACCTGGTCGAACGGTTCCCCACGAACGAAGACCGGATGCGCCACCGGACGGCCCTCACCGACGCCCTCTCGGCGATCTTCGCCGAAGAGGCCGCCGAGACCTGGGTGGAGCGGCTCGGCTCGGCCGGTCTCCCCGTCGGCCGGGTACTGGGCCTCCTCGAAGCCATCGACGACCCCCAGGCGGCCCACAACGAGATGCACGTCACCTACCACCATCCCCGTGCCGGCCCGATCGACGCCGTCGGCTCGCCGCTGCGAATCGACGGAGCTCCCGCCCGGGCCGCAACGCCGCCACCGATGCTCGGACAGCACACCGCCGAGGTCCTCCACGAGTTGGGGGCGACCTCCGAAGAGGTCGCCCGCCTGACTCGCTGAATCCGGGACGGCCCGTTCTCAGGCCCGCACCTCGAGGGGAACGAGCATCCCGGCGGCGTAGTGGCCGGGGACGTGGCAGCCGATCTCGAGCATCCCGGGGGCGGTGAACCGGAAGGTGATCTCCCGAGTCTCGCCGGCGGGGATGCTGATGGCGTTGGTGTCCCCGTGGTCTTCGCCTTCTTCTTCCATCGCCTTCGGTGACGCCATCTCCTCTTCGTGCTTGAGCTGGGTCTCTTTGTCACCGATCGTGAAGTCGTGCTCGACCTGACCGACGTTCGTCACCCGGAAGGTGATGACCTCGCCGACCCGCACCTGGATGGGATTCGGCGAGAACGAGAACTCGTCGGCGATGACTTCGATCACCCGGTCGGCCTCCGACGGGTCGGCGCCTTCGCCAAACCAGAAGCCTTCGTCGTGATCCTCGGCGCCCTCGGCGCCTTCGCCGTGATCCTCGGTGCTTTCGGTCTGAGACGCCGCGGCCTGGTCGCCGTGGTCCGCTTCGCCTCCGCCAGACTGGGTGTCGACCTGCTCGGCCGCCGCGGGATCGTCCCCTCGGGCCAGCTCTTCGGCGGGGCCGGCACTGGGCTGGGCGCAGGCGGCGGCGACGAGTCCGAGCGCGGCGATGATGATGAAGGTTCGAATCCTGGTGAGTCGCATGGTGCACGCCTCCTTGACATCTGGCACGACACCATGGTCTCGGAAACGGGCCTCACGCACCTCCGGTCGGACGTCCCGAGGTCGTTGGCCGACCGGCTAAACGCGCCGGGGAATCAGCGGAAGCGGCGGAGCCGCAGGCTGTTGGTTACCACCGACACCGACGAGAACGCCATCGCTGCGGCGGCGATCGCCGGGTTCAGCCATCCGAGCGCCGCCAGGGGGATGGCGGACGTGTTGTAGAAGAACGCCCAGAACAGGTTCTCTTTGATGGTCCGGAAGGTCCGCCGGGCCAACCCCAGGGCGGTGGTGACCAACATCGGGTTCCCCGACATCAGCACGACGTCTCCCGCCTCGATGGCGATGTCGGTGCCCGTCCCGACCGCCATCCCGAGGTCGGCTCTGGTCAGGGCGGGGGCGTCGTTGATGCCGTCCCCGACGAACGCCACGATCCGTCCCTGGTTCTGGTAGCGCTCCACCTCCGCCGACTTGTCGCCGGGCATCACCTCGGCCAGCACCTCGTCGATCCCGACCTGTCGGGCGATCGCCTCGGCCGTGCGGCGATTGTCGCCGGTGATCATCGCCGTGGCGACGCCCATCGAATGCAGCGCCGCCACCGCCTCCGCCGCGGTCTCCCGCAACGTGTCGGCGACGGCGATGACGCCCTTCGCCTCGCCGTCCCATCCGGCGACGAAGGCCGTCTTGCCTTCCGATTCGAAGCGCTCGAGATGCTCCAGCCACCTGTCCGGGATCTGGAGCCCGTGGTCGGCGAGGAACTTGGCCTTTCCGACCCACACCCGGGTGCCGTCGACCGTCCCGACCACCCCCATGCCGGCGACCGCCTCGAATTCGGAGACGGGCCGCAGCTCCACGTCCCGCTCTTCCGAGCCGAGGGCGACGGCACGGCCGATCGGATGCTCCGATGCGCCCTCCACGGAGGCGACGAACTCGAGGAACCGGCTCTCGTCGAGGTCCGTGACCACGTCGGTGAGGGTCATCACCCCTTTGGTGAGGGTTCCGGTCTTGTCGAACATCACCACGTCGATGTGACGGGACCGCTCGAAGACCTCGGCGCCTTTGAACAGCACCCCCAACTCGGCGCCGCGGGCGCTGCCCACCATGATGGCCGTCGGCGTCGCCAGACCGAGGGCACACGGACAGGCGATGATGAGCACCGCCACCGCCGCCCGCATCGCCGGGGTGAGCCCGGCGCCGATGCCCAACCACACGGCGAGGGTGACGACGGCGATCACCACCACCACCGGGACGAACACCCCCGAGACCCGGTCGGCCAGCTTCTGGATCGGAGCCTTCGACGCCTGGGCCTCCTCGACGAGCCGGACGATCTGGGAGAGGGCCGTGTCCTTGCCGACCTTCGAGGCCCGAACGACGATGCGTCCCTGCTGGTTGATGGTGGCACCGAAGACCTCGTCGCCTGGTCCCTTGTCGACGGGGATCGACTCTCCGGTGAGCATCGACTCGTCCAACGACGACACACCGTCTTCGATGACTCCGTCGGTCGGGACCTTCTCCCCGGGCCGGATCACCATCAGGTCGCCGGGGACGAGCTGGTCGACCGCGACGGTGACCTCTTTGCCGTCCCGGAGGACCCGGGCCTCCTTGGCGCCGAGGGCGAGGAGTTTGGTGATGGCCGACGAGGCACGGCCCTTGGCCCGGGCTTCGAAGGCCTTACCCAGGGTGATGAGGGTGATGATCACGGCGGCGGTGTCGAAGAACACCTCGGCACCCGAGAACGTCGCCCAGATGGAATACCCGTAGGCGGCGCTGGTCCCCAGGGAGATGAGGGTGTCCATCGACGCCCCGAAGGACCGGAGCTGTTTGAGGGCGAGCTGGTGGAACTGGAGCCCGAACCCGTAGACGACCGGGGTGGCGAGGGCCCATTGGGCGAACTTGTTCCACGGCTCTTCGGGTCCGAAGAAGGCGAGCAGGAGGATGGGAAGCGACAGCGCCAGCGACCACCAGAACCGCCGCCACTGGATCCGCTCCTCCTCCCCGTACTTGTCGACCAGGTTCTGGCGTTCGTCACCTTCTTCGACCGGGCGGATCGCATACCCGATCTTCTCGACGGCTTCGGCCAGCGTGTCGAGGTCGACCCCCGGAGCCACCCGGACGGTGGCCTCGGCGCCGGCGAAGTTGACGGCGGCGGCGTCGACGCCTTCCTGCTTGGAGAGCACCCGTTCGATCCGGACCGCACACGACGCGCACGTCATGCCGTCCACTTCGAAGGTGATGGTCTGTTCGGGCGCGTCTCGTTCACTCGTCGTCACGGGCTCCTCCTGGCTTGGCCGGGTCGGGCGGATGGGACGGTTCAGCGGGGAACCGTGTAGCCCTGCTCTTCGATGGCCTCCACGATCGTGTCCAGGTCGACCTGGCTGTCATCGAAGGCGACGTCGACGGTCTTCGGTTCGATGTGTACCTCGACCTTCTCGACGCCGGGGAGGGCACCGACCGCGCCCTCGATGCTCGACTTGCAATGCCCGCACGAGATGTCGGGGACGGCGAGTGTGGCAGTCGTCATGTGTCCTCCTTCGTTCCCGCCGACGGTCCCGTGACCGCCGCGGTGTATTTCATGGTCTCCATCAGCTCGTCCACGATCTCAGAGGCCCGTCCCGCCTTGACCGCCTCGGTGACGCAGGTCTCGAGATGGTTCTGCAGAAGGATCCGGTTCACCTTCTCCAAAGAAGCCTGCAGAGCCGAGACCTGCTTCATGATCTCGGGGCAGTACCGCTCGTCTTCGACCATCCCGATGACCCCGTCGAGGTGGCCCCGAACGGTCTTGAGGCGGTTGAGCGCCGAGCGCTTGTGGACGTCTCGCATGGCGGTGTACCCTACCCCACCCGGGGTGGGCGATGTCAAGGGCCTGCCGTCACAGTGCGCAGACGGCGACGACGAGGGCCTGATGGGCGTGCCCGATCCAGGCACCGACCGAACCGAGGCCTCCCACCACCACAGCTCCGACACCCAGGACGGTGCCCCGCACCGCCCATGCGCTCGGAACCACCGCCGGCCGGGCCAGGGCCCTGACGCGGGCGGCCACGGTGGCGGCCGGGGCCAGGAACGCCACCGTACCCGCCCCCAACCCCACGGTTCGACAGAGCGCGGCGGCGGCGAGGCGTCGACGCCCGCCTTCGGGTCCGCAGGCGGCTTCGTCGGCGGCCCGTTCCAGGGCGTACCGGATCGATCGCCCCATGGGGTAGGAGAGCCCGAAAGCGACTTCGAGGGACCGCAACGCCATCAAGCGGCGGTGGTCTCGGGCGTCGAGATGTGCCACCTCGTGGGCCACCACCACGTCGAGTTCACAGGGGTGGAGAGCCCGGAGCAGGCCCTCGGTGACGAGGACGCCGCCGCCAGGGCCGGGGACCGCCATGGCGAGCCGTTCGGGGAGGTCGAGCACGAAGACCCGTCGTCCCCGGAACGTCGTCGGGCGGGCGATGGCGAGGAGAGCCCGGGCCGTCTGCAGCTCGCGCCGTCCCGCCCTCCACGCCCATGCCGCCCGCAGCGGCAGCACCGCGGCGGCGACCGACGCCGCCCATCCCACCGGCGACGGAGACAGCAGACCGAGGTGGGCGAGAACCCGCTCGCAGATGTGGGCGAGGAGGTCGAGCCGGAACAGACCCGCCCACACCGGTGTCGCCATCAGCACCAGCACCAGCTCGACGAGGATCACGCCGAGGACGAGGGCGGGGAGACCGAGACGGTGGACCATCCGCGGTCCGATCCTCGCCTCGATGCGGCGAAGTCCCACCGGCGCCATCAGCAGGGCCCCGGCCGACAAGATCAGCGCGACGAACGGCGTCATCGTCTCTCCAACAGCCGCCGCAACGTCTCCCGGTCACCGGCGTCGAGGCCGTCGACGAAGCGCAGCAACACCGAGCTGCGGCCTCCCGCCGCCTCCAACAGCCCCACCAGTTCGGCGGCTTCGACCTCGGCACGGTCACGGCGAGGCCGGTAACGGTAGGCCCGTCCCACCTTCTCCCTCTCCAACTCTCCCTTCCGATGGAGCCGACCCAGCACGGTCGTCACCGTCGTGTAGGCGAGTGTCCGCTCCGGCGCCAACCTGGCCCGTACCTCCTCCGCGGACAGCGCATCACCGGTCGACCAGAGGACGTCGAGGATCGCCCGCTCCAGCTCGGGTTCACGGGGCATCCTCGGCCTCCCCGCTGCGGATCATCCGCCGGAGCTGGGTCACCTGGTCGGCGTCGAGGTACTCGACGAACCGGGCCAGCACACTCGGACGGTCGGGAGAACGGACGAGGGTGGACCGCATCTGCGCCGCCAACCATTCCTCGCGCGTAGACACCGAAGCGTAGGCGTAGGCCCTGCCGTCCCGCTGGCGTCGCAGGAGACCTTTGCGATACAGCCTGCTCATCACCGTCATCACCGTCGTATAGGCGAGGGGGCGGTCGAGTTTGGCAAGCATCTCGCCGGGCGTGATCCAACCGCCCTCCGCCCACATCACACCCATGATCTCCATCTCGAGTTCGCCGAGAGCCTTCACGATCGACCTCCTCGCCGGCCCCGATCGTACCCGGGCGACGCCCATCGGCCCCCAGACCACCGGGACCTTCGGCCCTGGACCCCACCACCTCCCTCCGGGAACCTGCCCACGGATGACCACTATCGAACCGAGTCCACCGGGATCGGGCACCGCCGGAGCACCGCTCGAGCTCGTCTTCGTCACCGCCGAGGCGTGCCATCTCTGCGACCACGGCCGAGAGGTCCTCTCCGACCTGAGCCGGGAACATCCCATCACCGTCCGGGAGGTCGACCTCGACTCCCCGGAGGGTCGGGATCTCCTCGCCCGATGGCGGTTCCCGTTCCCGCCGGCCCTCGGAGCGGCCGGGGAGCTCATCGCCTTCGGACGGTTCTCCCGACGCCGCCTCCGTCGGGTCCTCGAGACGCTGGCCGCGGAGGGTCGCTGATGGAGGGCCTCTACCTGGGATCGTCGATGCTGGCCGCCTTCGTCGCCGGGTCGGTGGCCCTGTTCGCTCCCTGCTGCATCGGCTTCATGTTCCCCTCCTACCTGGCGGCGGCCGTCCGGAACCGCCGGTACCGGCTCGTGCCCCTCACCCTCGTGTTCGCCGCCGGGCTGGGTGTGGTCCTCATCCCCCTCACCCTCGGTGCCGGGCTCCTGGCCCGCAGCCTCCTCGGCCTCCACGACGTCGTCTACGTCGCCGGCGGCGGGCTCATGCTCGTCCTCGCCCTGCTCTCCCTCCGCGGGACGACCTGGTCGCTTCCCTTCCTCACCCGTTCCCCGGATCTGCAGCGGACCGATTCGGCCGGTGTCTTCGCCCTCGGGTTGTTCTCGGGGGCGGCGTCGTCGTGCTGCGCGCCGGTCCTGGTCGGGGTCGTCACCCTCTCCACCCTCTCCCCGAGCGTGGCGTACGGACTGTGGATCGGCGGCGCCTACGTCTTCGGGATGGTCTTCCCGTTGTTCGTCCTCACCCTCCTCTGGGATCGACGACGCCCTGAAGGCTGGACCCGCCTCGGTCACCGTCGGGTGACGCTTCGCCTCTTCGGCCGCCGGTGGCAGACGTCGGTGACCGACCTCGTCAGCTCCGGGCTCTTCGCCGTGATGGGGGCGGCCCTCGTCGTCGTCGGGGCGACCGGCGCCGACCTCACCGTCGACGCCCAATCCCGCCTCGCCGGACGCATCCAGGAGTTCCTCCGACCCGCGGTGGAGGCGCTGTCCCCGATTCCCGACTGGGCGGTCGGGCTCGGCCTGGTGGTCTTCGCCGCCGCCGCCGTCCGGGCGTCGGGGAGACGCAGACCCGACCCGGAACCACAGGAAGAACGCTGCCATGACACGACCGAAGACATCGACGAAGTCCCCGAAGCACACTGACACCACCGGACGAGGCCGCACGGTGAGGCGGTGGATCGGGTTCCTCATCCCCGTCGCCGCCCTACTCGCCATCCTCGCCTGGGGCACCGCCCGCACCCCGGAGGTAGCCGACCCGACACCGGTCGACTTCACCCTCCCCACCACCTACGGCCAGCCGGTCGCCCTCTCCGATCTGCTGGCCCGGGGCGACGTGGTGCTCTACTTCTCGATGGGGGTGGGATGCGACGGGTGTTTCCTCCAGATCCCCGAGATCGAGCGGGGTCTCGCCGCCCGGGGATTCCAACTGGTGCCGATCATGGTCGATCCGCCCGAGGACGTCGCCGCCGAGGCTCGCCGGTTCGGCATCGAGTCACCCATCCTGATCGACGCCGACCGTTCCGTGTCCGCCGCCTATGGGATGTTGGGGATCTACGGACACCGTGATCGACCGAGCCACTCCTTCGCGCTGGTGCGGTCCGACGGTACGATCGATTGGGTACGGCACTACCCGACGATGTTCGTCTCCGCCGCCGAGTTCTTCGCCGAGTTCGACGCAGTGGGGTGACCGAAGGGAGCCTCCCCCCGATGAGCCGTAACGAACAGCGAGCCGTGACCCGCCGATACGACCGTGTGGCGCCTGTCTACGACCTCTACGAAACCCCCATGGAGTGGCTGGGGGGCCTCCGCAGGTTGCGACGCCACCTCGTCTCCCAGGCGCGGGGCGAGGTCCTGGAGGTGGGGGTAGGCACGGGGAAGAACCTCGCGTTCTATCCGGCGGACATCGACCTGGTGGCCGTCGACGTCTCCCCCCGCATGCTGGCCCGTGCCCGCCGGCGGGCGAGCCGGGTGGGCGTCGCCCCGCGCTTCGTCCAAGCCGACGTTCAGCACCTGCCGTTCCCCGACGACAGCTTCGACACCGCGCTGGCCACCGCCGTGTTCTGCTCCGTCCCCGATCCGGTGGCGGGTCTGCGCGAGCTGAGGCGGGTCACCCGACCGGACGGGCAGATCCTCCTGCTCGAACACGTCCGCCCCGACAACCCCGTCCTCGGCCTCCTGGCCGACCTCGTCACGCCCCTCACCCGACGGCTCTTCGGGTTCCGGGCGAACCGGAGAACGGAGGAGAACGTGGTGGCCGCCGGGATCGAGCCGGAGACGGTGGTCCGCCGGGGCATCTGGCGGGAGATCGTGGGGCGTCCCGAAGCCGAGGCGGCGAAGCCGCACCGTTCGACCTCGTCGTGATCTCCGTCTACCCGGCGTGGTAGTCGATGCCTGCGTACAGGGAGACGAAGGTCTCCATGTCGCTCAGGGTGTCGTCGTTCAGCTCGTCGAGATAGAGGATCCGGCCCCACGCCACGACGGCTGCCCGCCGAGCGTTGCCGTCGGGGTCGACGATGCCTTCGTAGGGGGTCAGCACCATCCGACCGGCACGCTCCTCCATGAATCGGCGGAGCCCTGCCCGAAGCTCTTCGCATCCGTCGGGACAGTCGTAGGTGAGAACGATCCCGCCGTCTTCCAGGAGGTGGACGTACGCCTCGGGTGGGATCGGGTCGGGTGAGTCGAAGCCCGGCGGGAGCCCGGCGCCGACGTGGGGACCGGAGGACGGTGGGCTGCTCGTGTAGGGGATGTGGGGTTCGGTGAGGGAGGTGAGGTGGCTGGGCGGCAAGGCGGGAACGTCGATCCCCGGGGGAGGTGGCGCGAAGACGACGGCGGCGCCGACGGCGGCGACGATCCCGGCCGCGGTGAGGGCGACGATGATCCCCTTCTTCTTCGCCTGGGCGGCTTTGCGGGCTGCCAGCTCCTCGAGCTTCTTCTGCTCGGCGACGATCTTGGCTCGTCCCTTGGGTCGCGACATCACAGACCTCCGACGGGGGCGACTGCACGATAGACCACCCGGCCGGATACCGGCACCGACCTTTACGAAGGCTTGACACGCCGTCGGGGGTTCCCTTGACGCCCCTGTGGTGAGGTGTCCCTGTACGAAGAAGGAGGTCGAAGATGATGATCGGTTTCGGGATGGGCTGGCTGTGGCTGGTGGTGATCGGCCTGGTGGTCTGGTTCGTCGCCGACGCGGCGCGGCGCCCCACCGACGCCACCCCGACGGTGGATCCCCTGGCCAGGCTGGAGGAACGGTACGCCCGCGGTGAGATCGACACCGAAGAGTTCGTCGCCCGCCGGCGTGAACTCGAGAGGAGCTCGCGATGAAACGTTCGACGATCTTCGTCGGGGCGGCGGCGCTGGCGGTCGCTCTTCCCCTGGCGGCCTTCGCCGGCCCCGGCGACAGCCCGGAGCTGGGTTCGGACGAGCCACCTGCGGTGAGCCGACAGCTCGACCACGACCGAGTCTTGGACGGCCGGATGGACCCCGACCGGTACATGAACCAACAGATGGACGCCGACCACGAAACCCTCATGAACGGGCACATGGGCGGCGACCACGACCAGTACATGAACCAACAGATGGACGCCGACCACGAAACCCTCATGAACGGGCACATGGGCGGCGACTACGAAGAATTCATGAACGGACAGATGGGTGGCGACTACGACCGGCTCATGGAACGACACATGGGCGGGAACGCCACGGGTCGTGGCGCGCCAGGCGGCATGACGGGCAGGAGAGGCCTGGGCGAGCCGTACACGTCCGACCTGACGACCTGAGCATGACAGCCCTTCCGGTCGCTACGGGCGCCGCGGACGACCGCGGCGCCCGTAGCATCGAGGCGATGCCGAACACGAGAGTCCTCGTCGTCGACGACGAGCCCGAACTGACCGACATGCTCACCTCATATCTGGAGGCGTCCGGTTTCAACGTCGGCCGTGCCGCCACCGGGGAAGGCGCCCTCACCAAACTCGAGACCTTCCAGCCCGACATCGTCGTCCTGGACGTTGGCCTCCCCGATGTCGACGGGTTCGAGGTGCTGCGCCGCATCCGGGCCGTCTCGACGACCCCGGTGATCATGCTCACCGCTCGCGCCGAGGAGGTCGACCGGGTGGTGGGGTTGACGATGGGAGCCGACGACTACGTCACCAAGCCGTTCAGCCCCCGCGAGCTGGTGGCCCGCATCGGGGCCGTGCTCCGTCGGGCGGGCACACCCGACGAGCCGACCGAACGCCTCGAGTTCGAAGACTTCACGATCGACCTCGCCCAGCGCACGGTCCTGGTCGACGGCCGTGAGGTGGAGCTCTCTCAGCTCGAGTTCGACCTCCTGGCCGCCCTCGCCGCCGCCCCGAAGCGGGTGTTCACCCGCGACCAGCTCCTCGAACAGGTGTGGGGTTGGGACCATTTCGGTGTCGACCGGGTGGTCGACGTCCACATCTCCAACATCCGAAAGGCCCTCGGGGACTCCCCGTCGAATCCCCGGATCATCGCCACGGTTCGGGGAGTGGGCTACAAGCTCATCAGCGAACCCCGATGAAACTGCCTCGCAGCCTCCGTGGCCGACTGATCCTCTCTCACCTGACGGTGGTCGTGGTAGCCACCATCGTCCTCGTCGTGGCGTCGCGTCTGCTCGCCGAGTCGTTCTTCCGTGGCCACCTCCACGATATGGCGGGGATGATGGACGAGATCGGGAGGATGGGGGACATGATGGGAGCGGGTGACATGCGGCTCACCCTCGCCTCCATCGAAGAGAACTTCCGAAACAGCCTCACGTCGGCGTTCGCCCTGGCGGTGGTCGCCGGGATCGTCACCGCCGTGGCCGCCGCCGTCGTCGCCTCGGCCCGCATCGTCCGCCCCATCTACGCCGTCCGCAACGCTGCCCGGCGCCTCGCCTCCGGTCACTACTCCGAGCGGGTCCCCACCCCCGACACCGAAGAGCTGGCGGGCCTGGCCGAAGACGTGAACTGTCTGGCGGCGAGCCTGGAGGCGACCGAGCAGCGCCGTCTCGAACTGATCTCCGAGGTCGCTCACGAGCTCCGCACCCCGGTGGCGACGATCCGCGGCTACATGGAGGGCCTGCTGGACGGGGTGTTCGAGCCGTCCCCCGAGGTATTCGCCGCCGCGTCCCGGGAGGCGTCACGTCTCGAGCGTCTCACCGCCGACCTGAGCGAGCTGTCGAGGACCGAGGAGGGGGCGGTGCGTCTCCACCGGAGTCGGGTGGATCTCGGTTCCCTCGTCGCCGACGTCGCCGAACGGTGGCGCCCCCGCTTCGACGCCAAGTCCCTTCGGCTGACGGTCGAGACGGCCGCCGACGTCCAGGTGGATGCCGACCCCGACCGCCTCACCCAGGTGTTCACCAATCTGTTGTCGAACGCCCTGCGGTACACCGATTCCGGCGGCCACGTCACGGTGCAGGTCGGTCGGTCCGACACCGAAGCGACGGT
Source organism: Acidimicrobiia bacterium (assembly GCA_015488325.1). Lineage (GTDB taxonomy): Bacteria > Actinomycetota > Acidimicrobiia > Spongiisociales > ZC4RG35 > S012-128. The sequence continues at coordinate 21,479 of WFOA01000056.1, forward strand.
GACGGTCACCGACGACGGCCGGGGCTTGAGCCCCGAGGAGCTCGACCGGGTGTTCGAGCGGTTCTTCCGGGCCGACCCGTCGGTGTCGGGTGGTGCCGGGATCGGCCTCACCATCGCCCGGGAGCTCGCCCGGCTCCACGGTGGCGACCTGGAGGCGGCTTCGCCGGGTCTCGGCCGGGGGGCGACCTTCACCCTCCGCCTGCCCCTCGCCCGACCCTAGGCCACACCCCGGGGCCGGCCCCCGTCTACCTATGAACAGCTTGTCATATGTTCAGATGTGGGTATGATGCCGCCGCCATGCAACACGCCCACGACCCCCAACGTACCGCCGCCCTCGAGGAACGCATCCTCGACCACGACGACTCCGAACTCCTCGCCGAACGGTTCAAACTCCTCGCCGATCCGGTCCGGATCCGCATGGTGTCGGCCCTGGTGGAAGCAGGAGAGCTCTGCGTATGCGACCTCGCCGAGCTGGTCGGCGCCTCCGAGTCGGCCACCAGCCACCAGCTCCGCCAGATGCGACTGGCCGGCCTCGTCCGGGCCCGCAAGCAGGGACGCTCCGTCTACTACCGGGTGGCCGACTCCCACATCCGCCTCCTCCTCGACGTCGCCGTCGAGCACTACCTCCACGGTGATCCCCGATGAGCGGAGTCCACAACCACAGCGCGTCGGCCCGTCACCGCAAACCTCTGACGATCGCCTTCGTCCTCGTCGTCGTCTTCATGGTGGTGGAGGTGGTGGCAGGGTTCCTCACCCGCTCCCTCGCCCTCCTCTCCGACGCCGGGCACATGGCCACCGACGCCATCGGCCTCGGCATGGCCCTCGCCGCCATCAGCCTCGGCACCAGCCGCGGGAAGGCGGGTCGTCACACCTACGGCATGTACCGCCTGGAGATCCTCGCCGCCCTCGCCAACTCGGTGCTGCTCCTCGGGGTGGGGTTCTACGTCCTGTACGAGGCGATCCGCCGCCTCCAGGAACCGCCCGAGGTCCTCTCCGGACCGATGCTCGTCGTCGCCGTCCTCGGGTTGATCGTCAACATCATCGGGTGGTGGCTGTTGCGGGAAGGGTCGAAGGAATCCCTCAACGTCGAAGGGGCGTTCCTCGAAGTGATCGCCGACCTGATCGGCTCGGTCGGCGTGATCGCCGCCGCGCTCATCCTCCGCTACACCGGCTGGGTCTACGCCGACCCGATCTTCGGTGCCGCCATCGGCCTGTTCATCGTGCCCCGGGCGATCCGGCTGGGCCGACGCGCCATCCACATCCTCGTACAGGGGGCACCCCACGGTCTCGACCTCGCCGAGTTGGAGACGAAGCTGGCCGAAATCCCCGGTGTCGTCGAAGTGCACGACCTCCACGTCTGGACCCTCACCTCCGACATGGACGTGGCATCCGTCCATCTGGTCACCCGGGAAGGGACCGACCCCCATCCGGTCCTCGACGAGGCCCGCCATCTGCTCGAGACCGAGTACGGAATCGACCACGCCACCCTCCAGGTGGAACCGGACACCCACCAGGGATGCGCCGAGCTGACCTGGTGACGCCTTGACATCACTGGGGGTTCCGGTGATACTTCCCGGCCACTTGACTGCGCTCATCCAGAGCGGTGGAGGGACAGGCCCTGTGAAACCGCGGCAACCGGCCGGGAGACCGGACATCGGTGCCAATGCCTGATCGATGAGCTGCCTTCGGCGGGTCTCCCCGCCCGAGGCGCTCGGAGAGCGCGTCGGGAGACAACGAGGGAGCCGCCGTATGGACCGTCATCTCAGCTTCGCTGCACCCGTCTCGGCGATGTGTCGCGCCATGCCCGGCTCCCCGGTGCCCCGTCGCGTGACCCGTTGACGACCGCCACCACCGGGGAGCACCTCCCCGGCGGTCGTCTCAGGACACGAGAGAGGAAACACATGACGCACACGACCACCTTGAACCACGTCGACCTCGAAGCGGTGGCGGCGCTCACCGAGGCGATCCGCCGCGAGCCCGAGAAGGGTGCCACCACCTGGCGCGCCGAGGTCGAATGGCGGGGCGGGTTCCGGTCCGAGGCCCGGATCCGTGACTTCGCCCCTGTCCCGTCCGACGAACCCGCGGGGCTCGGCGGCTCCGACTCGGCCCCCAACCCGGTGGAGCAGCTCCTCGCCGCCCTCGGCAACTGCCTGGCGGTGGGGTACGCCGCCAACGCCACCGCGGCAGGCATCACCCTCCGGGGCCTCCGTATCGACGTCGAAGGCGACTTGGATCTCCACACCTTCCTGGGCCTGCGTCCCGGCCACGCCGGCTACGAGGCGATCCGGGCCCGAGTGGAGATCGACGCCGACGCCCCCGTGGAAGATCTGCAGGCCCTCCACGAGAAGGTCGTCGCCACCTCACCGGTGGGACACACCCTGGCGAGGGAGATCCCACTGGAGATCCGCCTCGCCTGAACGCCCCACACCCCGAGCAGCGCCGGGAGTGGCCCGCCGGAGGCGACGGCCTCCTTGATGGGTGACCTCCCTCACAGCGAGGACGTCCCCGCTCACCGTCATCGAGGTGGGCGGGGACGCCGCGCGGGGCCGACCGGACGTCGGGGTCCTCCGCTGACAGATCGGATCGTTGTAGAACGGTGTGCGGCTCCCGAAACGCCCCGCCCCGGGAGGCCTCGCTCGATGAAGACCGTCGGACCGTGACGTGCGGGTCGCAGCGCCAGGGGGAGCCCCGCCATTCCCCCGCCGATGACGACGGTATCGACCTCCTCAACCATGGTCCACGGTCACCGCCTCGTTCGAGGTTTTCCGCCGCCGACGCTCGTACAGGACGATGCCCGCGATGACGAGTGCGAAACCGGCTGCGAACCATGAGGGACGGTTGGCGACGACCTGCGACAGGGAGGAGGACAGGCGGTTCACGACCAGGATCGGCCGATACCACGCCGAAGACTGGTCGACGGCCTTGGTCAGGTTGATCGACCAGTAGTAGATGACGTACAGACCGGAGAGAGCCAGCAGCCAGCCTCCGAACCGTTCCACATAGGGGAGCACGACCCGAAGACGTTCGACGAGGGACCGTTTCGAGCCGGCGAGAGCCACCGCCACAGCCGTCAGCACGAGCCCCATCCCGAGCGAGTAGGCGCCGAAAACCCCCAGACGACCGAGCAACCCCGGTGCGGTCATCGCCTGGGCGGCCACTGCCAGGAAGACCGGCAGCGTGCACGAGAGGGAGGCGACTCCGTAGGCGACACCGAACCCCGCCATTCCCCGCAGCGAAGGTTCCCGCCGGAGGGACAGACCGGGTGCCGCCAGACGGAGATGTGCTCCCCGGAGCACGGCCACACCGAGCACGAAGAGCCCGAGACCGATGACGAGCGCCACCCAGGGCACGGCATCGAGGATCACGTACGCCCCCGCCGACACGACCAGACCCGCCAGGGAGAAGAGGGCCACGAACCCGGCGGTGACGGCAGCGCCCACACCCAGACCA
>WFOA01000057.1 GCA_015488325.1 Acidimicrobiia bacterium
GTCGGGGAGCATCGGCGGGGGATTCCCCGAGGTAGGAGGCGGTGACGGCGTCGGCGGGGAAGATCCCGAACTTGGCGCCGAGCTCCACCGCCATGTTCGCCACGGTCAGCCGTCCCGACACGGGGGCGGCGGCCGATCCGGGTCCGCCGAACTCCAGGGACCGGTACTGGGCGCCGTCGCTGCCGATCATCCCGGCGATCGCCAAGACCACGTCCTTCCACGAGGAGGGTTCGACCAGGTGGCCCTCCAGCTCGAAGCGGATCGTCTCCGGCACCCGGAACCACAGGCGACCCGTGGCGAGACCGTAGACCATGTCCGAGGTGCCGACCCCGGTGCCTGCCGCACCGAGGGCACCGTAGGTCGTGGTGTGGGAGTCGGTGCCGATCACCAGCATCCCCGGCCGGATGTGACCCTGCTCGGGGAGGAGCTGGTGGGAGATCCCTTCACCTGCGTCGTAGAAGATGCCGACGCCGAAGCGCTGGACATGCTCACGGATCCGATGGTGGAGGTCGGCGATGGCGGCGGTGGGGGCGGGGACGAAATGGTCGATGACCACGGCCACCTTCGCCGGATCGAACACCTTCTCGACCCCGTGGGCGAGCAGTGTGTCGAAGACCGTCGCCGCGAAGATGTCGTGGGTCATCGCCAGGTCGATCTCGGCGACCACGAACTCTCCGGGCCGGACCGTACCCCGCCCCGACGCCCGGGCGAGGATCTTCTCGGCGACGGTCATGCCCATCGCGTCACGCTCCCAGACTCCGGCCGCCGCAGACGTAGAGGAGTTGACCGGTGACGTAGTCCGATTCCTCGGCGGCGAAGAACAGGACGGCGTTGGCGATGTCGGCGGGGGTGCCGATCCGGCGCATCGGGACGGTCTTGGTGAGCCTCTCCTTCGTCTCGTCGTCGAGACCCTGGAAGAGGGGAGTGTCCACCAGGGCGGGGGCGACGGCGTTGACGGTGATGCCGAATTTGGCGAGCTCTAGGGCGAGGCTGCGGGTGAGGCTCACCACCCCACCTTTCGACGCGGCGTAGTTGGCCTGGCCGGCGCCTCCCAGCCACGCCCGAGACGAGATGTTCACGATCCGGCCCCATCGACGCTCCATCATCTGGGGGATCACCGCCCGGCACGTGTAGAACTGGGCGTTCAGGTTGACGTCGATCACCTTGAGCCAGTCTTCGTCGCTCATCTTGGCCACGTAACCGGGCTTCGAGATCCCGGCGTTGTTCACCAGGATGTCCACCTGCCCGAAGGCGTCGGTGGCCCGTGCCACCAGATGGGCGGCACCGTCTGGGTCCGAGATGTCGGCCGCCACGGCTGCGGCCTGGTCACCGAGATCCGCCGCCACGGTCTCGGCTTTGTCGGCGACCACGTCGTTCACCACGACCTTCGCCCCGGCTGCGGCCAGTGCCCTCGCGATGCCCTCGCCGATGCCTTGGCCGGCACCGGTCACGATCGCCACCCGATCGGTCACACCCATTCGGACTCACCTCCCTTTGAACTCGGGCTTGCGCTTCTCCACGAAGGCCTTGATCCCTTCTTCCCGGTCCTCGGAGTGGCGGAGGACGGCGTGGCACATCGCCTCGAAGGCGAGCCCCGACTCCAGATCCACGTCGAGGGCGCGGTTGACGGCCGCTTTGATCCGGCCCAGAGAGAGGGGGGCGTTGCGGGCGATCGACGTCGCCAGCTCCTCGGCGGCCTTCGTCAGCTCCCCGTCGGGGACCACACGGTTCACCAGTCCCCATTCCAGGGCCTTCGCGGCGGGGATGCGTTCCCCGGTGAACATGAGCTCTTTCGCACGGGCGGCACCGATGAGGCGGGTGGTCCGTTGCGTGCCGCCGACCCCCGGCATCGACCCGACCCGGGCTTCGGGGAAGCCGAGCTGGGCCGAGTCGGTGGCGACCCGCAGATCGCAGGCCAAGGCGAGTTCGAGGCCGCCGCCGAGGACGTAGCCGAACAGGGCGGCGACGATGGGTTTGTCGCTCGTCTCGAAGCGACGCTGGACCCGGCGGATGAGATCACCGAGGGGGTCGTGGACGGTCCCGGCCTCGTACTCGGCGGCGCGGGCTTTCAGGTCGGCGCCGACGCAGAAGGCTTTCTCCCCGGCGGCGGTGAGGATCAGGACCCGGAGGTCGGGGTCGCCTTCGACGTCGTCGACGATCCGTTCCAGCTCTTCCAACATCCCGACGGTGAGGGCGTTCATGGCGTCGGGACGGTTCAGGGTGATCACCCCGACGTTGTCGGCCCGTTCCCACAGGACGGTCTGTTCGGTCACGTTCCCTCCTTTCGGTCGACGGCGACGACGCCCCGCCTCACCAGGTCCTCGATCTCCTCGGGCTGGTACCCCGCCTCCGCCAAGATCTCCTCGGTGTGTTCGCCGGGTGCCAGCGGCGCCGGACGTCGATGGGCGGCGGGCGTGACGGAGAAGCGGGCCGGTTCGGTGACCGCCCGGAGCGTTCCCACCCCCGGCTGGTCGTAGGGGGGGAGGGCGTCGATCCGGGCGAGATGGTCCTCCGCCAGCAGCTCCGGGTAGGTGAGGATCGGCCCGCAGAGGACGTCCGCCGCCTCCAGGGTGACGAGCCACTCCTTGGTCGTCTTCTCCCGGAAGGCGGGTTCGAGTTCGCGCCGGAGCTCTGCGCGGTGGGCGACACGGTCGGCGTTGGTGGCGAACCGGGGGTCGTCGACCAGGTCGGGGCGTCCGACGGCTTCGCAGAGACGGGGCCAGCGGTTCGGGGTGTAGGCGGCGACCTGGATCCAGCCGTCGGCGGTCGGATAGGCCTCGTTGGGAGCCGAGTAGGGGGCGGCGCTGCCCATGCGCCGGGGCGGGGTCCCCGACGCCAGGTACATGGAGAGGGGGACGACCTGGAACGCGAGGAGCGACTCGAGGAGGGACAGGTCGACCCGTTGGCCCCGGCCGGTGCGTTCTCGGGCGAACAGGGCGGCGGTGATCGCCTGGGAGGCGAAGATCCCGGCGACCATGTCGGCTGCGGGGACCCCGACTTTCACCGGTCCGGCGTCTTCGGTGCCGGTGACGCTCATGATGCCCCCCATCGCCTGCACGATCCCGTCGACGCCGGGCCGGTCCCGCCAGGGACCGGCCCGCCCGAAGGCGGAGATGGTGGCGTAGACGAGGCGGGGGTTCCGACTCGCCAAGGTGTCGTATCCGATGTCGAGGCGTTCGGCCACCCCGGGCCGGAAACTCTCGAGGACCACGTCGGCTCGTTCTGCCAGCCCGCCGACCACCTCGGCCCCCCCTTCGGCCTTGAGGTCGACGACGATGCTCCGCTTGTTGCGGTTCATCCCCAGGTAGGCGGCGGCGGTCCCTCCGAGGAACGGCGGCCCCAGGCCACGTCCCCAGTCCCCGCCGGGGGGCTCCACTTTGACCACGTCGGCTCCGAGGTCGCCCAGGAGCATGCCGGCAACCGGGCCGGCGGCGCCTTGGGAGAGGTCCACCACCCGGATGCCGGAGAGGGGCCCTTCGCTCACCGTTCCTCCCTGTCCGCCGTCACCGCCCGGAGCGCCAGGTCGGCGAACTGTTTGGCGATCACTTCCGGCGGGTAGCCGCCACCGGGCCGGTACCAGGCCACCGTCGAGTTGCACATCCCCAGCAACGCCATGGCGGTGAGGCGTACATCGAGGGTGCGGAAGGCGCCGGTCGCCATACCTTCTTCGAGGATGTCGCGGAAGAGCCGTTCGTAGCGGTCCCGCTTCTTCAGATAGGCATCGAGGCTGCCCGGGGCGAGGTTGCGGCCCTCCTGGACGAAGCAGGCCAGGTTGTCGCGGTCCTGGAGACCTTCCACCAGATGGGTGGTGAGGGCCCGTTCCAGCTTGGCCGACGAAGGCAGGTCCGAAGCGAGGATCTCCTCGATCATCGGCATCACCCGGTCGACGGTGATCTGGACGATCTCCAACAGGAGGGCGTCCTTGGAGGGGAAGTGGTGATACAGGCTCGACTTGGTGATCCCGACCGCCTCCGCCAGGTCCGCCATCGAGGTGGCCCGGTAGCCGCGGCGTCGGAACAGGGCTGCGGCTTCCCGCAGGATCCGCAGGCGGGTGTCGTTCGAGGTATCCATGAGCTGCATCATCGCACCATGGCGCGTCCGGCTGCGAAGGCTTCGAGGTTGGCGTCCCGCAACGTCGCCGGGACCCGATCGGCGATCGTCTCGGCCAACGTCTCGAGGTCGGCGTCGGGGATCGCCGCCGAGAGCACGCCCAGGGCCACCACCCCGGACGCCAGTTCGGTCCCCACCACCCGGGCCGCCGTCTCCACGATGGGCAGGACGAAGTTCCCCTCTTCGGCGGCTTCGACGTCGGCGATGAGGGTGCCACCCGAAGCGAGGTCGTCCCCGTACCGGCCGAGGGCTTCTTCGGTGAGGGCGATCAGCACCCGGGGGCGTCGAACGAGGGGGAACACCACCTCGTCGTCGGCGATGACCACGTCGGACCGGCTCGCTCCACCCCGGGAGGCCGGCCCGTAGGCCTGGGAGTGGGTGGCCGCCCGCCCGGCCCGGAGCGCCGCCTCGGCGAGGACGCGTCCGGCCATGACGATGCCCTGCCCGCCGGCTCCGGCGAAACGCAGGTCGAACCGTCCGTTGCCGCTCATCCGGGGGTCCTCCCGTCGAAGACGGGCCGTTCCTCACGGTGGAGGATCCCCAGCTCCAGGCCCGGGGGAGGTTCGGGGACCGGCAGGTGCGAGACGACCCGTTTGGCGGCGAGGGGGTCGGCGACCCGGGAGTCCTGGCGGGTGAGCCACACCAACATCTCGGGTCCGTCACCCAGGCGGTTGTATCGACCGAAGTAGGTGGGACAGTTGGACAGCACCTCGACGAAGGCGAATCCGCGGTGGGCGAGGGCCTCGGCGAAGATCCGCTCGAGGGTGAAGGGCTCCGAGGCGCTGGCCCGGGCCACGAAGGACGCTCCCGCTCCGACCATCAGCTTGACGGAGTCGAAGGCGGGCTCGGTGTTGCCACGGGGCGTCGTCGACGCCACGGCGCCTCGCTGGGTGGTGGGCGCCACCTGGCCTCCGGTCATCCCGTAGATCTCGTTGTTGAACAGGACCACCGTGAGGTCGATGTTGCGCCGGGCGGCGTGGATGAGGTGGTTGCCGCCGATCGCCAGACCGTCGCCGTCCCCCGAGAAGACGGCCACGGTGAGCTCGGGTCGGGCCAGCTTGATCCCGGTGGCGAAGGTCGGGGCGCGTCCGTGGGTGGCGTGCAACGTGCAGAAGTCGAGGTAGCCGACCAGCCGACTCGAACATCCGATGCCGGCCACCACCACCATCTGGTCGGGGTCGATCCCGGCACGGTCGACGGCGACGAGGAACGCGCGACCGACGATGCCGTGGGCGCATCCGGCGCACAGCACGTGGGGCATCGCCCATTCCCGGAGGTGGGGTCGGATGTCGACGAGGGTCATGCGCTGACTCCTTGGAGGTCGAGGGCGTCGAGGATGGTCTCGGGGTCGATGGCCTCGCCGTCGGCCCGGAGGACCGCCTGCACCGGCACCGACCCGCCGACGGCGCGTTCCACCTCGCGTACGACCTGACCCAGGTTCATCTCGGCGACGAGCACCGTGGAGGCACCGGCGGTGATCGTCGCCACCTCACGGTCAGGGAAGGGCCAGATGGTGCGGGGGCGGAGCAGGCCGACCCGCACACCCCGGGCGCGAGCCTCGGCGACGGCTTCGGCGGCGGCCCGGGCGACGATCCCGAAGGCGACGACCACCACCTCGGCGTCGTCGCAGGCCGTCGACTCCACGTCGACGATGTCGTCACGGCGGGCCTCCACCTTGGCGTGGAGGCGTCGGATCAGCTTCCCCGCCTCGTCGGCTTCGTCGGTGGGGAACCCCCGCTCGTCGTGGGTGAGCCCGGTGACGTGGAAGCGGTAGCCGTCCCCGAAGGCGGGCAGGGGCGGGACCCCGTCGGGTCCGGCCGCTTTGGGGAGGAACTCGGCGGGCGGCACCGTGGGGGCGGGGCGTCGGGCCGTCGTGAC
>WFOA01000058.1 GCA_015488325.1 Acidimicrobiia bacterium
CCCGGCAAACTCTGCCAGGCCCTCGGCATCACCGGGGAACACGACGGAACGGACCTGCTCAGGGGCGGTCCGATCCAGCTCCTCCCGGGTTCACCTCCGGCCACCTACCTCGCCACCCCTCGGGTGGGGATCTCCCGTGCCACCGAGGTCCGGTGGCGGTTCGTGGCGGTAGCAGGGGAGGGTTGACTCCAGACCCTTGACACCCCCCCCCCCGCTGGCGTACATTGTGTGCGTGCGACGAGCACCGATCCGAGCAGGGTTCGCGGCCATAGTGCTCGCGATCTCTCTACTGCTAACTCTCCCCGCGTCGGCGCACTTGCCTTCCCAAGGCGGGGATGGATGGGAACCATACTCATGGACGTGCGCGTTGGCGGATCCCCCAAGCACCGCCAACTGCTTCAAACACCATTCCTACGCGAACGCCCGTTTCTTCTTCGAGGATTCCGTGTGGCAGAACGGCTTCACTGCAGGGTTGACAACGGGATACTCGACCTGGGACCGTACCAACGGTCATCAGTTCGACTTCATCCGTGAACTCAGCGACACCTCCACCAACGCCAACGTCCGAGTTGTGCCCGCATCAACGACGATCTGCGGCAAGGCCACGATGATCGGTTGCACTTCGTTCGGCTTCTCGGGTAGTCACATCTCCGAGGGCAGCGCTCTGATCCAGTTCAAAGACAGCATCTCCCAGGCGTACCTGGACGATGTCGCAGCCCATGAGTTCGGACACTACTTGGGCTTGGGTCACTCGATAAAGTCGTACGCGACCATGCATTCACCGGTACCTTCCGGTGCCACATCCCTGTCGTACGAAGATCGAGTTGGTAGGTGTATGGTCTACGGACACGCCCACGGTTGGTGGGGAGGTTGCAACCATGCGTGACCGGCGAAGGTCGATCGTCGCCGTCGGCCTGGCTCTCGTCCTCTCGGCCTGCGCCGGTGAGGTCACGGACGGCGGAACCGCGCTCGTGTCCGACCCGCGTTCGACCAGCGACGTGGCCGTGGCGGGTGGAGGCAGTCTCGGGCCGATCCTCCCCGCCGAGCTGGCCGATCTCAGCGACCTCGTGGTGGAGGTCGAGGTGGTGGACGTGAAGCCGTCGGTGCTCAACACCACCGACGGCCGATTCCCGAGCGCCACCGAACTCGCCGCCAAGGCGGGAGAGGGTCATCCCTTGGTGGGTCTCGAGGTCTCCACACCCGTCGAAGTCCGGGTCGTCGACGTCTTGGCAGCCGCGCCGGGAACCTCACCTCCCGGAACGAAGACCTTGGTCGTCACCGTCGCCGGGGGAGCGGTCCGTGGGATCCTCGATCCGACCCAGGCCAGGCTGCTCGGGGTCCTCGAGGTCCCCGAAGGGATCCAGGAAGGACCGGGGGCCGAAGAAGTGGAGGTACCGGCCACCGGCCCCGTCGACTTCACCTGGGGATACGCCCCCAGCGAAACGCTGACGGAGGGAGGAAGGTACGTCCTGTTCCTCTCCAGGACCGAAACCGTCCGCTACGACGGCTCGGGAACGGACCTCCGCTGGACCGTCGTCGACCCGGCCGGAGTGTTCGAACAGGACGCCGAAGGGCGGTGGAGGCCACAACGGAGCTTCGCGTCCGGCCCGGTGGACCTCTCCACCGTCGCCTCCCTGGTGGCGACTTCACAGAGCTGACCCGAAAGCCCCGCCGGTTCCGGGTATCCTCCCCGCCCATGTCCGACGACGCCCTCCGCCAGCTCCTTCGCGGTGTCGACCGCGTCGTCCCCGAAGACGACTTCGCCGAACGCATCCGGTCGGGGAACAAACTCCGGGTCAAACTCGGTCTCGACCCCACGGCGCCGTCGGTCACCCTCGGCTGGGCGGTGGTGCTGCGAAAGCTCCGCCAGTTCCAGGATCTGGGCCACACCGCGGTGCTCATCGTCGGGGACTTCACCGCCCAGGTGGGGGATCCCAGCGGCAAGAGCGAGACCCGCAAACGGCTCACCGCCGAACAGGTGGCCGCCTTCGCCGAACCCCTGCTGGACCAGTTCCGCAAGATCCTCGCCCCCGAGCCGCTCGAGATCCGATACAACTCCGAATGGCTGGCGCCCCTCGACATGGGCGACGTCCTCGAGCTCACCTCCAAGGTGACCGTCGCCCAGATGTTGGAGCGGGGTGATTTCGCCAAACGGTTCGAGGCGGGGACGCCGATCTCGGTGATGGAGTTCATGTATCCGCTGCTGCAGGCCTACGACTCGGTTGCGGTGCGGGCCGACGTCGAGTTGGGTGGAGCCGACCAGCTCTGGAACCTGATGATGGGTCGGGTCATCCAGGAGCGGTCCGGGCAGCGACCCCAGGTGGCGTTGACGATGCCGCTGCTCATCGGGATCGACGGGCACCAGAAGATGTCGCAGTCCCTCGGCAACTACATCGGCATCGAGGATCCCCCGGCCGAGATGTTCGGAAAGACGATGCGCATCCCCGACGAGCTGATGATCGAATGGTTCCGCCTCGTCACCGACGTGCCTGAAGACGAGATCCTCGGTTTCGCCGAAGGCCTCGCCGACGGGACGGTGCATCCGGGAGATCTGAAACGGCGCCTCGCCCGGGAGATCGTCACCCAGTACTGGGGTGACGAAGCGGCGGCCGAGGCCGAGGAGGAATTCAACCGGGTGTTCCGTGACCACCGCGCACCCGACGACGTCCCCACCTGGCCCCTCCCGCCCGACGACCCGGTGTGGCTGCCCGGCCTGTTGCGGGACGCGGGCCTGGTGACGTCGAGCTCGGAGGCCCGCCGGCTCCTCGCCCAGGGGGCCGTGAAGCTCGACGGGAACAAGCTGGAGGCCGACGGCGTTCCCCGAAATGAGCTCGCCGGACGTGTCGTCCAGGTGGGCAAGCGTCGCTTCGTGCGCTTCACCGCCGAAGCTTGACAAGGCCCCCGCCGGAGCTATAGTTCCGGCTCCTGCCGGCATCCGGCCGGCGTCGACCCGAGGCCGAGCCACGGCCCAGCGCGCCGCAGGGCGCGCCCGGCTTGGCGGTAGGGAGCCAGAGCGACTACCATGGTCGTTTGCCCGGCCAACCGATGTGGCCGGAGAGGTTGGGCTCCTTGACAACTAAACAGCGTGCCAAAAACCAGCATGCGCCCCTGACCGGTCGACCGACGGCGATGCCGTCGCGACATCGAGAAGGAGCACAGAGCATCAGCTCGGGCCCTCGTGGCCCGGGACCCAACGAACCCGGCGCTCACGCGCCGGAAGGGGATGCAAACTCACATTGACAGGATTTCCGTCCTCGCGGACGGGATGAATGTACGTTGGAGAGTTTGATCCTGGCTCAGGACGAACGCTGGCGGCGTGCCTAATGCATGCAAGTCGAGCGACGCATGCCCAGTTCGTAAGAACCGGGTATGACGGAGCGGCGAACGGGTGAGTAACACGTGAGTAACCTGCCCCGAAGACCGGGATAGCCCGGGGAAACCCGGATTAATACCGGATACCCTCTCACCGCCGCATGACGGAGAGAGGAAAGGCTTTTGCGCTTCGGGATGGGCTCGCGGCCTATCAGCTCGTTGGTGAGGTAACGGCTCACCAAGGCTATGACGGGTAGCTGGTCTGAGAGGACGGCCAGCCACACTGGGACTGAGACACGGCCCAGACTCCTACGGGAGGCAGCAGCAGGGAATATTGCGCAATGGGCGAAAGCCTGACGCAGCAACGCCGCGTGGGGGATGAAGGCCTTCGGGTTGTAAACCCCTTTCAGGAGGGAAGAAACTGACGGTACCTCCAGAAGAAGCCCCGGCCAACTACGTGCCAGCAGCCGCGGTAATACGTAGGGGGCAAGCGTTGTCCGGAATTACTGGGCGTAAAGAGCTCGTAGGCGGCTCAGCAAGTCGGTCGTGAAAGCCCGAGGCTCAACCTCGGAACTGCGGTCGATACTGCTGTGGCTAGAGTCCGGTAGAGGAGAGTGGAATTCCCGGTGTAGCGGTGGAATGCGCAGATATCGGGAGGAACACCAGTGGCGAAGGCGGCTCTCTGGGCCGGTACTGACGCTGAGGAGCGAAAGCGTGGGGAGCAAACAGGATTAGATACCCTGGTAGTCCACGCCGTAAACGTTGGGCACTAGGTGTGGCGGACCGATCAACGTCTGCCGTGCCGTCGCTAACGCATTAAGTGCCCCGCCTGGGGAGTACGGCCGCAAGGCTAAAACTCAAAGGAATTGACGGGTCCCCGCACAAGCGGCGGAGCATGCGGCTTAATTCGATGCAACCCGAAGAACCTTACCTGGGCTTGACATCATGGGAAAAGCCGTGGAAACACGGTGTGCGCAAGCGCCCATGACAGGTGGTGCATGGCTGTCGTCAGCTCGTGTCGTGAGATGTTGGGTTAAGTCCCGCAACGAGCGCAACCCCTGTCCTATGTTGCCAGCACGTAATGGTGGGGACTCATAGGAGACTGCCGGGGACAACTCGGAGGAAGGTGGGGACGACGTCAAGTCATCATGCCCCTTATGCCCAGGGCTGCACGCATGCTACAATGGCTGGTACAACGGGCAGCGATCCGGCGACGGTGAGCGAATCCCTCAAAGCCAGCCTCAGTTCGGATTGGAGTCTGCAACTCGACTCCATGAAGCCGGAGTCGCTAGTAATCGCGGATCAGCAAAGCCGCGGTGAATACGTTCTCGGGGATTGTACACACCGCCCGTCACGTCACGAAAGTCGGCAACACCCGAAGTCAGTGGCCCAACCCGTATGGGAGGGAGCTGCCGAAGGTGGGGTCGGCGATTGGGACGAAGTCGTAACAAGGTAGCCGTACGGGAACGTGCGGCTGGATCACCTCCTTTCTAAGGAGCATGATCGGGTCGTCTTGTACGATCCGTAGCTCTCAGTTGATCTGCTGGTTACTCGATGCCGGGATCGGCCCGGCGACGATGCGGAACCATCAAGCCCTCCTCCGGGATGTGGAAGATGGGATGAGCATCTGAGACGAGGACGAACCCGGTATCGGGCACGCTGTTTAGTCGTGAAGGAGTCCACATCGAACGTACCGCCCCCTGGTCGGGGGCGGTACCGGACCCTTCAGGCACCTTGAGAACTGCATAGCGAGCATGTTGTCTTGGATTCTCTGATGTCCAAGCTACTAAGAGTCAACGGTGGATGCCTAGGCGCTAGGAGCCGAAGAAGGACGTGGCAGGCTGCGATAAGCCTCGGTGAGCTGTCAAGCAAGCGTCGACCCGAGGATGTCCGAATGGGGAAACCCGGCTGGGGTCATGCCCAGTCACTCCGGTCTGAACACATAGGGCCGGTAGAGGCAACCGGGGGAATTGAAACATCTCAGTACCCCGAGGAAAAGAAAGCAACAGCGACTCCCTGAGTAGCGGCGAGCGAAACGGGATGAGCCCAAACCAGTACGGTGTGATAGCCCGGTGGCGTTGCCGTACTGGGGTAGTGGGACCCACCAGACCGCGCACCGGAGCGGTCAGAGAGTTACCAAGGTGACGGTTAGTCGAACACAGCTGGAAAGCTGGGCCAGAGTGGGTAACAGCCCCGTAGACGAAAACCGATCACCCTCTCGGTGGTGTTCCCAAGTAGCACGGAAGATACTCCGTGTGAATCTGCGAGAACCACCTCGTAAGGCTAAGTACTCCCTAGCGACCGATAGCGGACCAGTACCGTGAGGGAAAGGTGAAAAGCACCCCGGTGAGGGGAGTGAAATAGAACCTGAAACCGTTGACTTACAAGCAGTAGGAGGGAATCTTCGGATTCCTGACTGCCTGCCTTTTGAAGAATGAGCCGGCGAGTTAGCGGTATGTGGCAAGGTTAAGGCGTGAGCCGTAGCCGAAGCGAAAGCGAGTCTGAACAGGGCGCCTAGTCGCATGCCCTAGACCCGAAGCCGAGTGATCTATCCATGGGCAGGGTGAAGCGAGGGTAAGACCTCGTGGAGGCCCGAACCCACCAAGGTTGAAAACTTGGGGGATGACCTGTGGATAGGGGTGAAAGGCCAAGCAAACTCGGCGATAGCTGGTTCTCCCCGAAATAGCTTTAGGGCTAGCGTCATGCGTTCCGTCTCGGGGGTAGAGCACTGATTGGGCTAGGGGGCCAACAAGCTTACCGACCTCAGTCAAACTCCGAATCTCGAGACGCCAGAGCATGGCAGTCAGTCTACGTGGGATGAGCTTCGTGGACGCGAGGGAAACAGCCCAGACCGCCAGCTAAGGCCCCCAAGTGTGTGCTAAGTGGGAAACGATGTGGAGTCGCCCAAACAGCCAGGAGGTTGGCTTAGAAGCAGCCATCCTTTAAAGAGTGCGTAATAGCTCACTGGTCGAGTGATTCTGCGCGGAAAATGTAACGGGGCTCAAGCACACCGCCGAAGCTGCGGGATTCCGTGCTTGCACGGGATCGGTAGGGGAGCGTCGCGGTGCCGGTGAAGCGGCGGCGGAAGCCAGCCGTGGAGGCTACGCGAGTGCGAATGCCGGCATGAGTAGCGAATGAGGAGTGAGAATCTCCTCCGCCGAATGTCCAAGGGTTCCTGGGGAAGGCTCGTCCGCCCAGGGTTAGTCGGGACCTAAGGCGAGGCCGAGAGGCGTAGTCGATGGACAACGGGTTGATATTCCCGTACCGCTCTGTGCGCGACCAGACCGAATCCGGTGTGCTAAGGAAAGCCCTTCGGGGCCTACCGACCCCACTGGTACTAGGTCAGCGATGGGGTGACGTGGAAGGGTAAGCGGACCCGGGCGTTGGTTGTTCCCGGGGTAAGCGTGTAGGGCGAGGCCCAGGTAAATCCGGTCCTCACAAAAGCCCGAGGCGTGATGCCGAGCCGCCATAGGCGAAGCCGCCGAACGCCCATGCCACCGAGAAAAACCTCTAGCGAGCTCACAGGGCGCCCGTACCCCAAACCGACACAGGTGGACAGGTAGAGAATACCAAGGCGAGCGAGAGAACCCTGGTTAAGGAACTCGGCAAATTAGCCCCGTAACTTCGGGAGAAGGGGCGCCCCGGTAAGGTGAAGGACCTCGCGTCCGGAGCCTGAGGGGGCCGCAGTGACCAGGCCCAAGCGACTGTTTACTAAAAACACAGCACGGTGCTAAGTCGCAAGACGACGTATACCGTGTGACGCCTGCCCGGTGCCGGAAGGTCAAGTGGAGGGGTTAGCCTTCGGGCGAAGCTCTGAAACCAAGCCCCGGTAAACGGCGGCCCTAACTATAAGGGTCCTAAGGTAGCGAAATTCCTTGTCGGGTAAGTTCCGACCTGCACGAATGGCGTAACGACTTGGGCACTGTCTCAACCAGGGACTCGGTGAAATTGCAGTGTGAGTAAAGATGCTCACTACCTGCGGCAGGACGGAAAGACCCCGGAACCTTTACTGCAGCTTGACATTGGAGTCTGGCATGCGATGTGTAGGATAGGTGGGAGACTGGGAAGCGGAGGCGCCAGCCTTCGTGGAGTCGCCCTTGAAATACCACCCTTCGTATGACGGGCTTCTAACCTCGGTCCGTTATCCGGATCAGGGACAGTGTCTGGCGGGCAGTTTCACTGGGGCGGTGGCCTCCTAAAGAGTAACGGAGGCGCCCAAAGGTTCCCTCAGCCTGGTCGGCAATCAGGCGTTGAGTGTAAAGGCACAAGGGAGCTTGACTGCGAGACCTACAAGTCGAGCAGGGACGAAAGTCGGGCTTAGTGATCCCATGGTGGCACGTGGGTGCGCCATGGCTCATCGGCTAAAAGGTACTCCGGGGATAACAGGCTTATCACGCCCAAGAGTCCATATCGACGGCGTGGTTTGGCACCTCGATGTCGGCTCGTCGCATCCTGGGGCTGGAGCAGGTCCCAAGGGTCGGGCTGTTCGCCCGTTAAAGCGGCACGCGAGCTGGGTTTAGAACGTCGTGAGACAGTTCGGTCCCTATCCGCCGCAGGCGCAGGAGACTTGAGGGGAGCTGTCCCTAGTACGAGAGGACCGGGATGGACGTACCTCTGGTGTGCCAGTTGTCTTGCCAAGGGCACGGCTGGTTAGCTACGTACGGACGGGATAAGCGCTGAAGGCATCTAAGTGCGAAGCCCACCCCAAGATGAGGTCTCCCACGGGGTTAACCCGGTAAGGCCCCTGGCAGAAGACCAGGTTGATAGGCCGGAGGTGTAAGCGCAGCAATGCGTTCAGCCGACCGGTACTAATAGGCCGAGGGCTTGGACTTGAATCCAGACACATGCTCGCTATGGAGTGCTCGGGGTGTCCCCGACACGAAAGGTTTGTCCGGTGGCGATAGCGGCAGGGAACCACCCGTTCCCATTCCGAACACGGAAGTGAAACCTGCCAGCGCCGATGGTACTTGGGGCGCAAGCCCCTGGGAGAGTAGGTCACCGCCGGACATCAAATCAGCAGAGGGCCGCCGCCGGCGGCCCTCTCGCGCGCACAGGAGAACCACGTGAGTCCTGAAGGTCGACGTCCGCCCCGCGACCAGGCCCGTCGCCGCGGCGGTGCCATCAAAGCCGCCCGAGGCGGCCGGCTCCCCGGCTGGGTCCGTGAAGAAGTGGTACGTTCCACCCCCCGCCAGCGCCGGGACGCCGCCCTCAGAGCCCTCACCGAAGGGATCGAGGCGTTCTCCGAGGAACGTTTCGGGCGGGCCCTGCGGGCCTTGCGCGAGGCGAAGAGCCTCGCCCCCCGGGCGGCGACCGTCCGTGAACTGCTCGGGCTCGCCGCCTACCACGAGGAACGGTGGCAAGAGGCACTCCGGGAACTCCGCACTTTCCGCCGGCTCACCGGCGACACGACCCACATGGCCGTCGAGCTCGACTGTCTCCGTGCCCTCGGACGCGACCGGGACGTCCACAAGACGTGGGACCGATTCCGGGAGCTCGGTGGCGGACGGATCGCCGACGACGAAGCCCGGGTGGTCTACGCCTCGTTCCTCCTCGATCAAGGCGACCTCCGCCGGGCCTGGGAGGTCATCAAGCCGGGGCGGCTCGTCGACAACGCCCCCGAGAGCCGACTCCGTCGCTGGTTCGTGGCCGCCAGGGTCGCCGCGGCCAACCGTGACCGCAAAGCGGCGGCGACCCTCGCCGAAGCGGTGCGTCGCCAAGCACCCGACATGCCCGGCCTCGACGATCTGCAGGCAGAGATCGACCGGCTGGAGGACTGACCTCGCTCGGTCTGTCACACCCGGCCCGTACCTTCCGTGGCCTCTCCGCCTTCCCCGGTCAGGAGACATCATGGACCTCAATCTCGTCGTCCTCACGGGCCGTGTGACCTGTGCGCCGGAACATCGGGTGTTCGAGTCGGGCGGCCACCTGCTGCGGATCCTCGTCGCCGTCAAGAGCGACCACCCCCGGCGCCGTCTCGACATCGTCCCGGTCGTCCTCTGGGACCCCCCGTCCGATCTCTGTGACGGAGGACTCCCGGCGGGCACCCGGGTGTGGATCAGCGGATCGGTACAGCGTCGGTACTGGGACGGAACCGAAGGGCGTCGAAGCCGTCTCGAAGTCGTCGCCCACCATGTCCTCGTCTGCGACGACCACGAACCGCACGAACTCCCCACGGCGGTAGGCTCACCGCACCCATGACCGCCGTCGCCGTCGCCGCCCCGTCCCGTCTCTGCACCGACGCCGCCGCGGTGGCGGTCGACGCCGGCGGGAACGCCGTCGACGCCGCCCTCGCCGCCATCGCCGTGGCGATGATCTCCGAGCCCGGTGTGTGCGCACCGGGAGCGGGGATCTTCATCACCGTCGGCGGCCCCGCCCTCGACCCGGTCGTGTACGACGGGTACGTGGAGATGCCCGGCCGGGGCCTCGACGTGGCCGGCCGGAGACGGGTCGTACGGGAAGTCACCACCGACTACGGGGGAGGGACCACCACGCTGGTCGGACCCGGCACCATCGCCACGCCGGGGGCGTGGTCGGCGATGGGTGAAGCCTGGGCCCGCCACGGCCGGGTGCCCTGGCGCACGCTCCTCGGCCCGTCGATCGACGTCGCCACAGGATTCCCCATGCCGACGGCCTGCCACTCCTACCTCGAGTTCACCCACGACGTGATCTTCGGTGAAGACCCCGCCTCGTATGCCGCCCTCCACCCGGACGGTGTCCTCGTGCCGCCCGGAGCCCTCGTCGTGGTACCCGGCCTCGAAGAGTCGATGCGTCGCATCGCCGAAGAAGGACCCGGCGACCTCTACACGGGGCACCTCGCCGACCGGATCACCTCGGACATCCTCGACCGGGGGGGCCTGGTGACGCCCGACGACCTCGCCCGGTACCGCACCGAGATCAGGCCGGCTCTCACCCACGACGCTCGACGATGGCGACTGGCGACCAACCCGCCACCCGCCGTCGGAGGCGCCGCCCTGGTCGCCATGGTCGCCCTCACCGAACACCGCGGCGACCGCTCACCCCGGGCGGTCGCCGACGTCCAACGCGAAGTGCTCACGTTCCGGCGCCGCCACCTGGGGCCGGGCGCCGGTCGGAGCCAGGCGCTCGATGGCCTCCTCGCGGCCCGCCACGGTGCGTTGAGCAGTCCTTCGACGGTCCACGTCTCCGCCGTCGACGAACACGGACTCGGCTGCGCCGTGACGGCCTCCGCCGGCTACGGGTCGGGGGTGATCCCCCGCGGCACCGGCCTGTGGATGAACAACGCCCTCGGGGAGATCGAGCTGGTGGGCGACGACCCTTCCTGGCTCACCCCCGGCACCCGACTCCCTTCCAACATGGCGCCGACGCTGCTGGTCGGAGAAGACGGCGAGGTCGTGGCGGCCGGTTCCCCCGGAGCGGACCGCATCACCACGGCGCTCATGATGGTCCTCGGCGACATCATCTACTCCGGGGAATCCGTCGCCCGGGCGGTCCACAAGCCCCGCCTCCACGTCGAGTTCACCCCGGAAGGGCCCCGGGTCGCCCATGAGCCCGGGCTCGACCTCACGGGAATCGACCTCCCGGTCCGCCCCTTCGGGACACGTCACATGTTCTTCGGCGGTGTCGGGATCGCCGCCCGCCATGCCGACGGGCGGTTGGAGGCCGTCGCCGACCCGCGTCGTGAAGGGCACGCACGGGTGATCCGATGAGACGACGAAACCCCAGGTCAGAGGGGGGTTGACAGGGGCGGTACATTCAGGTGGAGCGCCCGCCCCACCCTCGGAGGTTTCCCGACATGGCCTGGCTCTGGAGTGACGATCTCGCCCGTCTCCTCATCGAAGAAGGAGCGGCGGAGCCCTCCACCCTGGCCGACTGGATCACCTCGCCCGTGGCCTTCGCCGTCCCCGAAGACGCCGACCCCCGGCTCGTGGCCGCCGACCTCCTCGGCGTCGCGTCGGGCACCCAGTCGGTCGCCTGATCTTCGATATCCGTCCGAAGCTCCATAATGGCGCGGCCGTGTTCCGTATCCTGACCCGCCCCCGATGGATCGTCGCCCACGTGCTCGTGGCGGCGATCCTCGTGACCTTCCCCCAGCTCGGCCTGTGGCAGCTCGAGCGGCTCGCCGAACGCCGGGCTGCCAACACGGTCAACGAAGCCCGCTACACGGCCGCCCCCGAGGACCTCGACAGGCTGGTCGCCGCGGCGGGGCCCGACGTCGCCACCCTCGAGTTCCGCCGGGCCCGGGTCGAAGGGGTCTACGACCCGTCCCGGGAGGTGCTCCTCCGCTCCCGAGTACGTGACGGCGTCGCCGGCTACGGCGTCCTCACCCCCCTCGTCACGGACGACGGCGACGCGGTGATCGTCGACCGGGGCTGGGTTCCCCTCGGTGCGGAACCGCCGCCCGTGGACGAGGCGCCACCCCCCGAAGGTCGTGTCACCGTGGTCGGGGTGGTTCGACCGTCGAAGGTGCGCCAGGGCCTCGGCCCCATCGACGGCCCCGGCGAGCTGGACGTGGTCAGCCGGGTCGATCTGGACCGCCTGGCCGAACAGCTCCCCTACGAGCTGGCTCCCGTGTACCTGGAACTGGTCGGAGAGGCAGAGGGCTTTCCCATCCCCAACGATCCGCCGACCTTCGACGACGACGGTCCGCACCTCGGGTACGCCATCCAGTGGTTCTCGTTCACCTTGATCGTGGCGGTCGGGTACACCGCGCTGCTGCGCTCCCAGGTCCGTCCACGGAACCCGGCGTGAAGGTCGCCGTCGCCGTCGTCCTCGGGCTGGTGACCGCCGCCTGCGGCGGTGCCGTCACCGCACCGACCTCGACTCTGGAACAGACCGGATCGCCCCCGGCGACGATCGGTCCTGCGACCACCGCCCTCGACGCCCGAAGGCCCGTACCCTGCGATCCGGCGCCTCCGGCCGTCTTCGCCCCCCTCTGTGAGTCCTACCGCCTCGTCATGGACCACTACTACCGGCCCCTCGACGCGGCGGCGCTGGCCGCCGCTGCCCTCGCCGGGGTGGTCGCCGCCGACCCCCCGCCCGGAACCGGCGGGCCCTTCGTGTGCGCCCTCCCCGCCGAACCCTTCGACGCCGTCTGCTCCGAGATCGAGTCACGGGTCCGGGGTTCGGGGGTGTCGGACTCTGCCCTCGTGGAAGCCGCCGTCGACGGGATCTTCCGGTACGGGCTCGACCCCTTCAGCTCTTACGTCCCTCCCGACGCAGTGGGCCTCGTCGACCTCGACACCCCTGGCCGGATCCGGTCTCTGGGGATCGTCGTCGCCCTCCGCGGCGCCGACGGCGTCGTCTGTGCCGTCGCCGACGACGACTGCCGACTCGAAGTGGTCGCCGTCGACGAGTTCGGCCCCGGTGACACGGCCGGACTCACCGTAGGCGATGTGATCGGCGGCATCGACGGTGTCGGCGTCGACGGCCACACCCTGGTGGATGCGGTTCGCCGTCTCGACGGCCCGGTGGGGAGCGCCGTGGAGATCGAAGTGGTCCGCGCCACCCACGGCCTCTCCAAGACGCTGGTACGAAGCTACGTCCCCACGGCCTACGTGGAATGGGACCTCGTCGGTGACGACACCGCCTGGATCCACCTCGCCGACTTCTCCCAGACCGCCGCCCAGGCCTTGGGAGAGGTCCTGTCGTCGGAGGAGCTCGCAGGCGTCGACCGGATCCTGCTCGACCTGCGGGGCAACCCCGGCGGGCTCCTCCCGGCCGCCCAGGGAGTACTCAGCCAGTTCCTGGGGGTCGGCACCGCCTTCGTGCTCGGCGACACCGCCGGCACCCGAGAGGTGCCGGTTCTCCTCGGCGGCCTGGCCACCGACGTCCGACTGGTGGTGCTGGTCGACCGAGGAACCGCCTCGGCGGCCGAGATCGTCGCCGCGGCACTCCAGGAGACGGGGAGGGCGCTGGTGGTGGGGGAGCGGACCTTCGGCAAAGACGCGATCCAGGAGGTGTTCCGGCTGCGGCACGGGGGAGAGGCGCGGATCTCGGTGGCCACCTGGACCACCGCAGGAGGCCTGAGTGTGGGCGTGACGGGGCTGGTCCCCGACGTGGCCGTCGCCGCCGACCCAGAAGGGAGCACCGACCCTGTCTTCGAGGAGGGCCTCCGCCGCCTGGGACGCTGACCGTCAGGGAACGTACGCCAGGCCTTCGACGAGCTCCGCCGACGGCAACCTCGTCAACACCTGCGGATGGCACCTGATCTTGGCGGTGCGGGTCCCGGCCCCGACGATCACCGACTCCCGGGTGGGGACTCGTGCGTCGATCAGCAGCGGGAGCTCGTCGGACAGCCCGAAGGGCGTCACCCCTCCGATCTCCATGCCGGTGACCTCCAGGGTGGTCTCCGGCGACGCGAAGCTGAGACGCCGCACCCCCAGGTGGGCCTTCACCGTGTGGTTGACGTCGAGGCGGGTCGACGCCAGCACGACGCAGGCCGCCAGACGACCGGGGGGCCTCTTCGAGGCGACGAGGATCGTGTTCGCCGAGTCTTCGAGGGCGAAACCGTACGCCTCGCAGAACCGGGCGGTGTCGGCCAGCCGAGGATCGCAGGGAAGGATCTCGTAGTCGGCTCCCAGACGCTCCAAGGCTTCGACGACCGCCGGATGGACCTCCATCGACCCCGAAGGGTAGCCCGACGGCCAACCCGGACGGTCCGCTAGGCTGGCCGGGCTCTGCCAGCCGAGGAGAACGCCGATGCCCAGCCCCACGGACGCCGACGTCATCGCCGCGTCCTGGCACGACCCTCGGCGATTCGAAGACATCTTCCACCGGCACTACCGCTCCATCTTCCGGTACCTCGCCCTCCGTGTCGGTCCCGACGAGGCCGGCGACCTCGCCAGTGAGGTCTTCGTCCGGGCCTTTGCGCGCCGACGGCGGTATCGCCTCGACCACCCCAACGCCCTCCCTTGGCTCTTCGGCTTCGCTGCGAACCTCGTGCGGGAGCACCGGCGCGGCCGTCGTCGTCGCCTCCAGGCATATGCCCGTTTCGCCGGGCGCCTCCGGGCGGTCGTCGACGACCATGAAACCGACGCCGCCACCGAGCGGGCGTGGGCGGCGCTGCAGTCACCCGGCCTGCGTCGAGCTTTGGCCGCGTTGCCCGAACCAGAGCTGAGCACGCTGCTGCTGGCGGCGTTGGGTGACCTCACCTATCGAGAGATCGCCGCTGCGACCGGCGTACCGATCGGGACCGTACGCTCCCGGCTGGCCCGTGCCCGTCGTCGCGCCCGGGAACTGTTGGAGCTCGATCGGTCAACATGAAGGTGGCGCCAAAGCGCAACCATGTCTGACGATTTCGACTTCATCTCCGACCTGCCGATCGAACCTCCCGAGGCTCGCGCCACCAGCGCCGCCGCCCTGCGGGCGGCCGTCGACCGGGAGCTGCGACGACGGCGATCCCGGGCCTGGGCCGTGCGGACGGCGGCGGTGGCCGCCGCCATGTTCGTCGGCTGGTCCTTCCTCCCCGGCTCGACCAACCGGGCGGCACAGCCGCTGCTCGGTCTCGCCGACGCCGTCGAGGCCCTCCCGGCGGTCACCCTGGCCGAAGGGGGAGCCTGGTACACCCGCAGCGAACGTGTCGAGCTGATCGTCGAAGAGGTCGACGGCCAGACGATCAGGTTCCTCCGACCCGAGACCCGTGAGGTGTGGATCGGGGGTGCGGGATCGGGACGGGTGCTCGTGACCTACGGGGAGCCCGAGTTCCTCTCGCCCCAGGATCGGGACGCCTTCTACGCGAGCAACCTCGTCGACGTCTACGGTCCCGGCACCGAGGAGATCACCACCGTCGAGGAGCCACCCGACATCCCGGGGATCGACTGGAACCGGGGAGTCGACGACCTCCAGGCGGCCCTGCGGCGGCAGGTCGCCGGACTCGGCGATCCTTCCCTCGAAGAGGTGGAGATGTTGAAGCTGGCCACCCGTCTCATCCGGGCCAACGAGGAGCATCCGGAACGACGGTCTGCCCTCCTCCGGGTGATCGCCGACCTCCCCGGGATCACCGTCACCGCCAACAGGGAGACCGTCGACGTCACCGTCGACTACGACGACGGTGAACGCCCCCTCCGCGCCCGCTTCGAGTTCGACGCCTCCAACGCCCATCTGGTCGAGGAGAGCATCGAGGTGCGGGGGGAAGACCCCGGCTCCATCCTCGTTCTTCGGCGGGCCCGTTACGACCCGCCACGCATGGTCACCGACCCGCCGGGAACCACCTCCGACGCTGCGGCCAAAGACAGGTGACACGACGGAGACGGCCTGTCGGCGACCTACGGTCCGGCGACCGGCGAACCGTCTTCCTCCCAGCCAGCAGGAGACCGACCCCCGAGGGTCGGTCTCCTCTCGTCACCTCGATCCCGCTACCCTCGGCGCCGATGGAATGGGTCGAAGTCGACGGTGCCCGGCTGGAGGTGTCGCGGGTCGGTGACGGCCACCCGGGGCGTCCTGCGATCCTCCTCCTCCACGAAGGGCTCGGGTCGGTGGGGCTGTGGAAGGACTTCCCCGAGCGTCTCGCCGACGCCACCGGATGCGAAGTCGTCGCCTACAGCCGCCGCGGGTACGGGGCGTCAGACCCTCGGCCGCTTCCGTGGCCGGTGACCTACATGCACGACGAGGCGGCCCTCGTCCCCGAGCTCCTCGCGACGTTGGGGCTCGATGACGTGGTCGCCTTCGGCCACTCCGACGGCGCCTCCATCGCCATCATCGCCGCCGGTGCCGGCGCCTTCCCGGGTCTGCGGGCCCTCGTGTTGGAGTCCCCCCACGTGTTCACCGAGCCCTGGGGTCTCGCCGAGATCCGGCGGGCAGGCGCCACGTACCGGAACGCCGACCTCCGCCGCCGGCTGGCCCGGTACCACACCCATGTGGACGTCGCCTTCTACGGCTGGCACGACGCCTGGACCCACCCCGACTTCGAGCGCTGGAACATCGAGGAGTACCTGGCCGGGATCGACGTCCCCGTCCTGTTGATCCAAGAAGAGGGGGATCCCTACGGCACCCTCGCCCAACTCGACGCCATCGAGGCGAAGGTGTCGGGGTCGACGGAGCGGCTCGTCTTGGCGGGGGACGGCCATGCGCCCCACCGCGACCACCCCGAGGCGGTGCTCACCGCGGTGTCCCGCCTCGTCGAACGTCTCTGACGCGCGACACCCCCGCTCGCTCGAACGCGTGTTCGGTCAGGGCTGGTGGTCGTGGTCGCGTTCCTGTTCGGCGACCTGGCGACGGACCTCGTCCATGTCGAGTTCGCGCACCTGACGAATCAGATCGTCGAGGGCGGCCGAGGGGAGGGCACCGGGCTGGGCGTAGAGGAGGATCTGATCCCGGAACACCATGAGGGTCGGGATGGATCGGATCCCGAAACCGGCGGCGAGCTCGGGTTGGTCTTCGGTGTCGACCTTGGCGAAGACGAGGTCCGGATTCGCCTCGGAGGCGGCTTCGAAGATCGGCCCGAAGGTGCGACAGGGACCACACCATTCGGCCCAGAAGTCGATCAGCACCGTCTCGTTCTGGCGGATCGTGTCGTCGAAGTTCTCTTTGGTCAGTGTGATGGTGGCCATCGTTGCATCCTGGTTCGATTCCTGTGGGAGCACAACCCCGTTGGTGCCGTCCGCATTCCCTGGCATAATGCGTCACGTGACGTTATCGCCTCGAGAACGGTGCCGGTGGTGTGGGGCGGCCTTCGTGCCGACCCCCGGCCCGGGGCGGCCCCGACGCTACTGCCGTCGCAGCCACCGCCAGCGGGCCTACGAGGCTCGGCGTCTCGCCGGAGCCCACCGCCTCGGTCCCGACGACGTTCTCGTGGATCGAGCCACCTGGCAGGCCATCGGGGACCGTCGGTTCCGCCTCGAGACGGCCGTCGAAGACGTCGTCACCGAC
The DNA here is from genome assembly GCA_015488325.1 of Acidimicrobiia bacterium. Classification (GTDB taxonomy): domain Bacteria; phylum Actinomycetota; class Acidimicrobiia; order Spongiisociales; family ZC4RG35; genus S012-128. The sequence continues at coordinate 17,158 of WFOA01000058.1, forward strand.
CTCACGAGCGGAGACGTCGACCCGGGCGACGCCCTCGCGCACCTGCTCGACGCCGCCAGAGACCTCCTCGGGGTGCCCTTCGAACCGAAGGCCTTCGGATCGGAGCTCTCCGACCCCTGACGCCCATAATCCTCGTTATGTAAAGTTCGAGGTCGTCGGGTCGCAGCATCTACCCAGGCCCTTCCCCGCGCCCGTCACCCCTCCGGAATCGGAGCCTCCTCCGTCGCCGGGGCGTCACCGATCGCCTCCACCTCCAGACGGAGGATGCGTCGACCTCGGGCGGCGTCCACCCGAAGGCGGAACGTGTCGGTCTCCACCACGTCGCCGACCCCCAGCACCCTCCCGGCGAGGCCCATCGCCAGGCCGGCCGCGGTGTTCCAGGGCCCGTCGGGCACCGGTCCGATCAGGGACGCCAGATCTTCGACGGGAAGGGAGGCGTCCACCACCCACCGGCGGGGCGCCACCGGTCGAATCGGCTCTTCCCGGCTGTCCTCGGCGATCGAGCCCAACAGCTCCTCGACGATGTCTTCGACGGTGAGCAGCCCTTCGGTCCCGCCGAACTCGTCGATCACCACCGCCAGGTGGGTCCCGCTCTGTTGCATCTCCCGGAGGACGTCGATCACGGCGGCCGTCTCGGGCACGACGAGGACGGGACGGAGCAGGGTCCGTACCGGGGCGTCCCGCCGCTCCCGCGGCAGTGCCGCCAGGTCGCGAAGGCGAACCATCCCCACGATCTCCTCCCGGGAGTCGGTGTACACGACGATCCGGCGGTGCCCGGCCGCCAAGGCGACCTCCAACGCCTCCCGGGCGCTGGCGTCGGAGGGAACGCCGACGATGTCCGCTCGCGGCACCATGATGTCGTTCACCTGGCGGTCGCCCACCCGGAATGCCCGTTCGATCAGGTCGAGATCCTCGGCGGTGATCTGGCCTTCCCGGGCGGCCCGGGAGGCGAGCCACAGCAGCTCCCGCTCGGTCACGGTGGGTCCGGTGGCGATGCCCTTGCCGGGCATCTGGAGGTCGGCGAGCCCGACGAGGATCGACACGACGGGCCGGAGGAGGATCTCGAGGATCCGGACCAGGCCGCCGAGGGCGAGGGCGACCCGTTCGGGATGCCGCACGGCGTAGGTCTTGGGGATCGCCTCCCCGTAGACGAAGAGCAGGAACGTGAGGGCTACCGAGGCGACCGTGACCCCGAGGGAGCCGAACAGGGCATCGGCGATGGCGGCCGCGGCGGTGGCGGCGGTGATCTGGGCGAGGAGGGCGAGGAGGAGGATGGTGTTGAGCACCCGGGGAAGGTCGGAGACGAGGGTGGCAACCCTCCTCCCGCTCCGTCCCCGACCGGCGAGGGCTTCGGCCCGTACCGGCGGGATCCGCAGCAGCGCCGTCTCGGCGGCGGCGAGCACCACCGCAGCCATGAAGGACACGACCAGGGCCAGGATGGGTGTGATCTGCACCTCCACGACGCTACCGTTCCGCCGCCCGGATGTGCTGCCACGGGACGTCCCGCCCTTCGGCGTCTCCGAGGATCTCGGCGGCGACACCTGGGACGTGGTGGATCATGACGTGTCGCAGCGATTCCCGACACACGCCGGCGGGCGATACCCTGTACCCCCCATGTTCGGACCGCTCAATGGACCCCGTACCGCCCTCGTCGTCGGCTACCTGCTGGCCGCGGCGACCGCCGCCGTGCTCGACCAGTGGATCGTGAGTGCCCTGTTCGGAGTGGGGATCGCGGCCCACGGGTGGCTGTGGTGGTGGATGTACCGCCGTCATCGCTCCACCGACTGACTCACTCCGGATGCAGGCCCGAGCCGGGAGGTTCGGTGTGGATCGTGCGGTCCCGGTGGACGTGGCGGCCCGCCACGGGCCGGTGGCCGGCGTCGTCGAGGACGACGACCCCCTCCCCCACCTCGACGAAGCGGTGCCGGTAGACGGCCTGGAGCACGTCGACCGACAGCACCTCCGCCGGTGGCCCGACGGCGACGCAACGGTTCGCCAAGGCCACGACGAGGTCGGCCCGGGCTGCCTCGGCCAGGTCGTGGGTGGCGAACACCACGGTCGTTCCTCGGTCACGTTCCTCCCTCATGATCGTCTCGATGATCGAGGCGGACACCATGTCGAGGCCGGTGAGCGGCTCGTCGAGCAGCAACACCTCGTGGTCCTGGGCGAGGCCCTGGGCGACGAACACCCGCTGCCGCTCTCCACCGGAGAGCTCCCGGAGGTGGCGCGTGGCCAGGTCCGTGATCTCCAGGCGGCCCATCGCCTCGGCGACGCGCCGTCGATCGTCGGGCCCGAGACGCCCGAACCAGCCGGTCGCGGGGTATCTGCCCATCTGGACGACTTCGGCGACCGTGACCGGCATCGTCTCGTTCACCTTCCGGCTCTGCACGACGTAGGCGAGTCGCCGACGGGCTACGGCCGGGTCGACGCCGAGCACCGTGATCCGACCCGAGGAGGGTCGAACGAGTCCGGCGATCACGTCGAGGACGGTGGATTTCCCGGAACCGTTCGGCCCGATGAGGGCCACCATGGTGCCCGGTTCGAAACGAAAGGTCGATGCCTGCAGAGCGCGATGGTCGCCGTAGGCGACTTCGATGCCCGATGCCTCCACTGCGGCGGTCACCGGCACTCCTCGCACCGGTGGACGATCTCGAGGGTGTGGCCTTCGACGCTCACCCTGGCCCGCCCGGCGGCACCGGCCACGACGGCGCCGAGGTGTTCTTCTTCTTCCGGGGTGAGTACGAGGTCTCGGACGGCGCCACATTCGGTGCACACGAGGTGATGGTGGTGGCCGCTGATCCATTCCGCCAGCTCGAAGCGGGCGACCCCGTCGGGCCCGTGATGGGTGGCGACCACCCCCGCCGCGGCGAGCACCGCCAGGGTCCGATAGACCGACGACTGGGGTACGGCCAGTCCGGCGACGAGCTCCGACACCGACCTGGGCCCGTCGGCCGAACCCAACGCCTCCACGACCGCCCTCCGGGCGGCCGTGTAACGCACCCCATGGTCTTCGAGATGGCGGGCGATGGTGTGTTCGTCCACGGTGGTATCATAAGAATGATTCTCATTCTCAACAAGCCCCGACGGAGGCCGCGTGGTTCGCCCATCGACAACCCTCATCTCGGTGGTGGCGACGTTGATCCTCGGCGCCTGCGGGGCCCAGGGCCCCGCATCCCCGCAGGTCGTCGCCACCACGTCGATCCTGGCCGACGTCGTCTCCAACGCCGTCGGCCGGCCCGTGGAGAGCCTCATCCCCGCCGGCGCCGAGCCCCACGACTACCGACCGTCGGCACGGCAGGCGGCCGCCGTCGCCGACGCCGCCCTGGTGGTCGCCAACGGCCTCGGCCTCGAACAGGGCCTCGAAACCCTCCTCGACGGCGCAGAAGAGGACGGTGTCCCCGTCCTCGAAGTCGGGCCGCTGGTGGATCCCCGCCCCCTCGCCTCCTCCCCCGAAGGTGTCCTCGACCCTCACGTCTGGCTCGACCCTCTGCGGATGGCCCGAGCAGTCCGCCTCGTCGGCGAACGGCTGGCAGAACTCGACCCGACGCCCCCCCTCCCGGCCCGGGCCGACGCCTACGCCGCCGACCTCGAGGCGTTGGACCGCCGCATCGCCGACATCCTCGCCGCCGTGCCTCCGCAACGGCGTCTGCTGGTGACAGCCCACGACAGCCTGGGCTACTTCGCCGACCGCTACGGTTTCCGGATCGTCGGTACCCTCGTACCCGGCGGGTCCACCTTGGCGGAACCGAACCCCGCCGACATCGCCGAGCTCGTCCGCCAGATGGACGCGACCGGCGTCGAGGTGATCGTGATCGAAGCCGGAGGGCCCTCGGACCTCGCCCGGGCCGTCGCCGCCGAATCCCCACGGCCCATCCGTCTCGTCGAACTCTTCATCGGCTCCCTCGGTCCGCCCGGCAGTGGCGCCGACACCTACATCCGGATGATGGAGACGAACGCCCGACGAATCGCCGACGCCCTCGGATGAAGGACCGACCATGGAATGGCTGACAGAACCCTTCGCCCTCGCCCTCCAACAGCGGGCACTCATCGGGGGCCTGGCGGCGTCGGTCACCACCTCGGTCGTCGGCACCTGGGTGATCCTCCGGGGCATGAGCTTCATCGGTGACGCCCTCATCCACGGTGTCATCCCCGGCATCGCCCTCGCCTTGCTCCTCGGGTTCGACCCGGTCCTCGGGGCGGTGGCCGCCGCCGTGGTCATGATCGGAGGGATCAACCTCGTCCACCGCCAGACCACCTTCTCCGAGGACACGGGGATCGGGTTGCTGTTCGTCGGGATGCTCGGCCTCGGCGTCATCCTCATCAGCAGGACCGCGTCGTACGCCGGGTCGTTGACGGCGATCCTGTTCGGCGACGCCCTGGGGGTGTCCCGCGGCGACATCGCCGGACTCGGGGTGACGGCGGCGCTGGCGGTCGCCGGTTCGGTCCTCTTCTACCGGCCGTTCGTCGTGCTCTCCCTCGACGAGGCCAAAGCGGAGCTGTTGGGACTCCGCCCGCGGCTGGCCCACGCCGTCATGCTCGGCCTCGTCACCCTCGCCGTCGTCGGCTCCTTCCGGACCGTCGGCACCCTCCTCGTCCTCGGCCTCCTCATCGGCCCTCCGGCGACGGCGGCCCTCATCGCCCGACGGGTGCCGACGATGATGGTGACCAGCGTCGCCATCGGCATGCTCTCGGTCGTCGGCGGCCTCGTCATCAGCTATCACGCCCGCACCGCAGGGTCGGCGACGATGGCGGTGATCCCTGTCGTGTCGTTCTTCGTGGTGCTGGCGGCCCGGTCCGTCATCGACCGCCGTCGGCGCCGTCACGCCGGGTGAGGTACCGGCACAACAGCTCCCCGTCTGCGACGAGGACCCGGTCGAGCCGCATCGGGATGGGCGGGTCGAAGGCTTCGACACCCGCCAGGATCCGACGAGAATCCCCCCCTGCCAGGAGCGGGCCGATGGTGAGGCAGAGCTCGTCGAGGAGGCCCCGGGCGGCGAGCTGGCCGTTGATCCCCGGGCCGCCTTCGGTGAGGACCACGTCGAAGCCTCGCCGCCGCAGCGTGGCCAGCGCGAAGGCGAGATCGACCCGCTCGCCGGGCGTGACCACCAGGTCGACCACCGCCTCCAGTTCCCGCCGCCGGTTCTCGTCCGCACCCTCGGCGGTGATGACGATCGGGTCGGCGGTGAACAGGCGCGCCCCCAGATCGAAGTCGAGACTCCCGCTCACCACGGCGAGGCGCGGCACCGGCGCACGTCCCCGGGTGACCCGGCGTTCGACGATCGTCGAGGGAAGACGCACCGGCCCGTAGTCCTCTGCCCGGGCGGTGCCCGCCCCCACCAGGATCAGGTCGGCGACCCCGCGCAGCGCCCGGAACACGGCGAGGTCCCCGGGACCGCCCAGGGAGCTGGAACGTCCACCGACCGCCGTCGCTCCGTCGACCGACGACACCATGTTCGCAACCACCCAGGGACGGTGCGGCCATGCCTCCCTCTGGTCTTCGGCGTAGAGGACCTCCGGGTCGACGTCACCGACGAACCGGGGGTAGATCTGGTCCATGGCCGCCGATCCTAGGACGCGAACCCCTCCGCCCTCCCTAGCCTGAGGGCGGTGACCCATCCCCTCGACCGGTTCGGAGCCTGGTGGCTGCGCCGGGCCCGCGGCCCGGCGGTCTTCCCCGACGGATGGGGAGATCCCGACGCGCTGGCGCTCCTCGACGTCGTCCGACATCCGATCTCCCCTCCCCCGCCGGTGACGATCGAATGGGGTCGCCGGTGGGGGAGGGGAGATCGGATGTCGGACGACGTCGAGGAGCGCCAGCGCGTCGGGATCTCCCCATCCGTCGGGGA
>WFOA01000059.1 GCA_015488325.1 Acidimicrobiia bacterium
CTCCCCCGCCCGGCGGATCGACACCCCCACCCCCCGGGTGAGGGCGAGGAGCAGAGCGAAGGCGTGTTCGGCGACGGCCGGTGCGTTGACGCCCCGCGCCGACGTGAGCACCACCCCGGCGGCGGCGAGCTCCTCCAGGGGGAACTGGTCGACCCCTGCCGAGGTCGCCTGGACCCACCGGAGGGTGTCGGTCAGGTATTCGGGCTCCCAGCGGTAGGTGACGATGACCGGAGCCGACGTCTGTCTGACCGCCTCCTCGTCGGCGGGTGTCAGCAGCTCGATGCCGTCGATGCGGGCGAGGGCCTCGGCGGTGCCGGGAACGTGGAGGGGGTGGAGCAGGACCCGGACGGTGGACGATTCGGCCACCGGTGTCTCACCCTCCGATGGCGGCTCTGAAGACGTCGAGGACGTCACCGACGGCTTCGAGGGTTCGACCCGACGCCCAGACGAGGACGATCACGAGGAACAGCAGACCGACGCTGGTGTAGATCCACCGAAGCCGGTAGATCATCCGCTGGTCGGGGTCCTCCAGATACGAGACCTCCCCGGTGTGCCACGCCGGAGCCAGGTTCGTCGTCGTGGTGGTCGTCACCGGACGGGACTCCCGGCGGCGGATCCGCCGTCCCCGCCGACCCGTCGGAGCGGGCGGTTCGGGGATGGCGTCGGCACCGGCCGCCTCGGCAGGGGTCTCGTCGCCCGCCTCGGCAGGGGTCTCGTCGCCCGCCTCGGCAGGGGTCTCGTCGGTGACGCCGCCGGGAGGCGGGGCGATCGTCTGGAGGGCCTGTTCGATCGTCGGAGACGGAGCGTCGGCGGGTGGCTCCAGACCCGACGCCCGGAACAGCTCCGCCTCGTCGAGCCCCAAGGCGGCGGCGACGGCGGTGACGACGGTCGGGTCGTTCGGCACCGACGAACCCCGCTCCCAGGCCCGGACGGTGGCGGCGGAGCGACCCACCAGCTCCCCGAGACGGGCCTGGGACATCCCGGCTCGGTCTCGTGCCTGGCGGAGGAGCTTGGCGAAGTCGGTGCTGGCCACGGCGCCAGGTTACCGGGAACCAGGATATGGGCTTGGTTGCGGCGGCTACCCTGCCCGCCGGAGGCGTCTGAGCGCCTGGTGGGCTCCGCGGTCTTCAAAACCGTTGAGGGGGTGAAAGCCCCCTGGCGGGTTCGATTCCCGTCCGCCTCCGCGACGACCGCCTCAGACGTGTTTGATGGTTCGGTCGATCCGGAATCCAGAGACCACGCCCATCCCTACGCCTCCTCCCAGGAACGCGACCAGGATCGCGGTGACGACCGTCCAGATCCCCGCCTCGAACCCGGCCGTGCTACGGGAGCCGACGGCGACGGCGGCACCGGCGAGACCGCCGGCGGCGACGAGGAGAGGCATCATCCATGTGGCGGCAAGCACCGCCATCCCCCACGTCGTGACACCGAACGCCCGGTACAGTGCCAGCTCTCGACGGCGGAGCAGCGCCAACCCGATCAACACGACGCTCGACGCCATCCCGCTTCCCAGCCAGGCGAGTCTGGTCGTCCGCTCCTCGTAGGCGACCGCCACGTCGACGATCCCCGCGCCTTCCCGCCGAGCGAAGGGTCTGACCACATCTTCCTCCCCGAGATCCGGGAAGGACGAAGCCAGCACCCCGGAGGCGACGTTCCGCGCCGACGGGTCCATCTCGACCCAGCAGGTCCGGGCCCGACCCCATCCGCCATGAAGCTCGATCACGTCCCGGCCATAACCCGTGTCCCGGCGGGACGTCGACAGCACCGCGATCACCGGTGCGGCCTCTCCCGTGTCGGAGGCGGCTAGCCGTGACCCGGCCACGAGCCCCAACTCCTCAGCGACGCCGTCACCCACGACCCATCCGCTCCCCGACACCGAGATCGGCCGATCCGACAGCACGGCCAGCGCCCCTGGGGTCATCGGCGTCACCGGATATTCCACACCGGGCGAACGCGCGAACCGCACCGTCTGAGCAGGCTCGACGAGTCCCACCGCGCCCGAAGCGACCACCGCAGGCTGGCGTGCGGGGAGACGCACGCATTCCGGTACCGACACCCCCGCTTCGGCTTCGATGGTGTAGACGTCGACTCCTGCTGCCACACGATCCATCTCCAGAGCGAGGAGGGATTCCACCGTGGCTACCTCGGCTAGTGCCGTCGAGCCCACCAACGCGGCGACGAGCAGTGAGCCGAGGAGATGCGCGACGTTCACGCCGCGCCAACCCTCGTCCACCAGGGCGCTAACTGGCCAACGGGTAGGTGACGCCATCTTCGACCTGGTAGACGAGGTCGGCGACTTCCAACACCGCTGGGTCGTGGGTGGCCACGACCACGGTGGTTCCGACGTCCGCGACTCGGCGAAGGGACCCGGCCACCATCTCGGAGTTAGCCCGGTCGAGCTGAGCGGTTGGTTCGTCGACGAGGAGGAGCGGGGACCCGGCGGCTTCGACCCGGGCCACACCGACCCGCTGCAACTCGCCGCCCGACAGGGTCCGGGCTCGACGTTCCGCCACGTCGGCCAACCCGTACACCTCGAGGAGGCCGAAGCTCCGGCGAAGGGCCTCTCTCCGGGAATACCCCCGGGATCGGAACCCGATCGAGACGTTGTCGATCGCCGTCCGATGCATGAGAGCCACGGGCTGCTGGAAGATCCAGACCGACTCACCCGGCTCCGCCGCCTGCACACTCCCCTTGGTGGGGCGGAGAACCCCGCCGAGAAGGCCGAGCAGGGTCGTCTTCCCCGACCCCGATGGACCCGACAGGGCGGTCACACGACCGTGCTCGACACGGAGGGACACCCCCGCCAAGACCCAGGGGGACTTCCGCCCGTACCGGAACCACACGTCGTTCAGCTCGAGCACGTCGACAGTCCCACCTCGGCTGGGTTGACGATCACCCGGTCTCCCTCCTGGAGGTCGCCGTCCCGAGGGACGAAGGTCGCCCCCTGGACGCTGGAGTCCAGCGCCCGAACGCCCATCGGAGTGAACCCGCTTCCACGCTCGACCCAAACGCACAACCCGTCCTCACCGGTCACCAATGCGGTCGTCGGCACCGCAAGCACGCTCCGGCTCGACTCCTCTCGGATGACCCCCTCGAGACGCACCTCCGAGAGTTCCTCCTCGTCGCCCAACAGATCGGCCAAGGGTGACGGATCGGCGATAACGCCGCCACGCACCGTGACGGTCACGTCGGTACCGGTGACCGAGAAGCGACCGTCGAGAGGTGCGTCGGAATCGCCCAACACGGAAACAGCAACGATCTGGCGGGCGCCCCGGGCGACGATGGTACCCGCAGGTGGTGCCTGGTCCCCCACCTCCACCGACAGTTCGCCGATCCCGAACGGCTCCGGCAGCCAGAGGAACCAGGCCGGGTCGAACGTCCGCACCTTCGGTCCCGCACCCAGATCCCTTGCGAGGGCTTCGACGCCCGCCTGGGTCTGGTACCCGAAGATGCCGTCGGGCTCCAGGTCGGAGAAACCCAAGGAAACGAGGACGCGCTCCAACTCGGCGACGTCCGGACCGCGGTCGCCGCGGCGGAGAGGACGATGGAACGGTCGGTCACTGCCGACGGCGATCCTGGCCACCCGATCCACTTCGACCACTCGCGTGCCCGTGTCGATCTCGTCGCCGGGCCGGACGAACACCTCGGTGACGAGACCCGACCATCGCGGAGCCCGGAGTGCTGGACCGGAGGCGACCTCGACGACGACCTCGGCTCGCCCCTGTGCGACCCGTTCTGCGCCGGTGACCGTCGCGACCACCGGTTCGACTCGACTCTCCAGGGCAGACGGCACCGGACGAAGCGCCAACAGGACCACCACACCGGCCACGGTCAATACCGTCAGCGCCGCGACGGTGATCCGCTCGCCCACCGAGCCTCCTTCCTTCAGAGACGCTACCCGTCTGCACCGACGAAACGGCTGGGAAACAGCACCTCGTGCCGCTCGAGACAGCTCAAGGCCGCGCTGAAGTCCCTGTCCGAGAGGTCGGCAGCGACGATGGCGGCCACCACCGGATTGGGGTCGGGATTGTCGGGATCGTAGGGAAAGTCGTCGACGCCCAGATCAGCGAGACAGGATTCGAGTTCGGCGGCGCGGCGTATCCGCTCTTCGCCGGTGGGAATCCGCGTCTGGGCGTACACGTTCTGGATGGGTCCGACGAATCCATCTTCGACGCATTCGGTCCGGTCACGCTCCATCCGCGCCTCGAGTTCCGCCAGGTCACGATCGGACATCCGCCCCGCCCCCGAGACCGTGACGTTGAAGTTCAGGCCGGCACCGTCGAGCCCGTCCTCCCGGAGTTCGCCCACCTCCCATCCACGCTCGGCCATACATTCTCGCGCCGCCTCCCAGGCCCGCCGGTACTCGGCGTCGGTCACCACCCCGTCGGCCAGGATCCGCTCCTGGAGGCTTTCAGGGTCTCCGGCCGACAGGGGAATGTTCGGCGTGCACGCCGCAGCGACGAGAGCGAAGGCAACCAGACGGGGGCCGAGCCGCGGACGGCTCGGCCCCCGGTCCACACGTAGTCGTTTCAGCACGTGAGGCTCCGCACCGCGGACCACCCATAGTCCCAGTTGCCGTTGGTGTCTTCGACGCGGCCCCGAGTCTGCCAGTCGTCGGTTCCGTGACCGTTGCAATTGTAGGCGCCGCGTCCGCTCCACAGCATCGTCACCGGAGCCGACCAATTCGTCTTGGTGTCCCGCCAGAACCAGATCCCGAGGCTCCGTTCGCGGAGTTTCGCCTGGGATTCGACGGCGAAAGGACCCCACTCAGGGCAGTACCCGGTGGACTCGAAGAACATGTTCACGCCGTCGGTCCAGGGCGCCTTCGGGATGGCTGAGCACGGGCTGTCTCCAGCGATGGCAGGTACTGGCACGGTCGCCACCAGCACGGCGGCGGCGTAGGCCACCACCAGATGACGCATCCTCTTCATGAGGGCCTCCTTTGGTGGCCCTCCCAATCCGCCCCTTCTTCCCCGCTGGCGGGGAGGTGCATACCCTTCCCGCCATGCGGTGGATCGTATCGTGTGTGTGTGTGTGTGTGTGTGTCAACGGGGTCGGCCCCCCGAGGACGGCGGCGGCGACGCCGGAGGTCCCGTCCGTCTCCGCTACGACCCGGCCGCCGCAGGTTCCCCCACGCTCGCCGACTTCCGTTGGGCGTCGGCGACGGCGATGGCGGTCATGTTGACGACGTCGCCCACTTCGGCATCCCGCTGCAGGACGTGCACCGACTTGGCCAACCCCGTCAGGATCGGACCGATCACCTCGGCCCGGCCCAACCGGTTCAGGAGCTTGTAGGCGGCGTTGGCGGCGGTGAGGGTGGGGAACACCAAGACGTTGGCGGCCTGATCCAACGGACCGTGGGGCCGGCGGCGGCGCAGCAGCTCGGTCACCACCGCCGTGTCGGCCTGCATCTCCCCGTCGACGGGCACGTCCGGATGGGCGTCCCGGAAGATCTCGACGGCCCGCCGCACCCGCACCGGCTCGTCCCCGATGGCCGACCCGAAATCCGAATACGAGATCATCGCCACCCGGGGACGACGGCCGAACTCCCGGGCCACCTCCACCGCCGCCCCGGCGATCTCCGCCAGCTCGGCCGCGGACGGCTCGATGTTGACCGCACAGTCGGTGAAGAAGTAGGTGGATCCGTGGATCACCACCGCGTACACGGCGCTGGCGATGGTCCGACCCTTCTCCAACTTGATGATCTGCAACGCCGGGCGGATCGTCTCCGGGTAGAACGTGGTGAGGCCCCCCAACACGGCGTCGGCGTCGCCCTGTTCCACCATGAGGGCGGCGAAGACGTTGGCGTCGAACACCATCTTCTGCGCGTCGGCGAGGTCGAGGCCTTTGTCCTTTCGGAGCTCGTGGAGACGACGGGCGTAGCGGGAACGCCGTTCGTCCTCGGTGACGGGGTCGATGACCTCGATCCCGTCGAGGGGGATCCGCAGCTCGTGGGACAGCTCCCGGATCACCCCCGAATCCCCCAACAGCACCGGGGCGGCGATCCCCTCGTCGGCCACCCGGCGGGCCGCCCGGACGATCCGCAGGTCGCCCCCGTGGGGGTAGACGACCGTCATCGGCCGCCGTTTCGCCTGGACCGTCATCGTCTGGATCAGGCTGTAGGTCGCCTGGAAGCGGGCTTGGAGCTGCTGGCGGTACGAGTCGATGTCTTCGATCGGGGAGCGGGCCAGACCTTCCTCGCAGGCGGCCATCGCCACCGCCGGGGCGACGGTCCACAACACCCGGGGGTCGAAGGGTTTGGGGATCAGATAGTCGGGTCCAAAGCTCAGCCGATCCAGCTCGTAGGCCCGCAGCACCGACTCGGGAACGGGTTGGCGGGCCAGGTCGGCGAGGGCGTGCGCGGCGGCCACCTTCATCCCCTCCGACACCCCCGTCGCTCTCACGTCGAGGGCGCCCCGGAAGATGAAGGGGAAGCCCAAGACGTTGTTCACCTGGTTCGGGTAGTCGCTGCGGCCCGTCGCCACGATCACGTCGGGACGGGCCGCCAGCGCGTCCTCGTAGGTGATCTCCGGGTCGGGGTTGGCGAGGGCGAAGACGATCGGGTTGTCGGCCATCGACTGCACCATCTCGGGGGTGACCGCCCCGGCGACCGACACCCCGACGAAGGCGTCGGCACCCCGGAGGGCGTCGGCGAGGGTGCGCCGGTCGGTGTCCCGGGCGAACTCGGCCTTCACGTCGGTGAGGTCGGGGCGGTCGGTGGTGATGACCCCCTTCGAATCCACCATCAGAATGTGTTCGGGCCGCACCCCCAGCTCGATGAAGAAGCGGGCGCAGGCGATCCCGGCGGCGCCGGCGCCGCTGAACACCACAGTCGTCTCCTCGATCCGGCGGCCGGTCAGCTCCAAGGCGTTGAGGAAGGCGGCGCCGCTGATGATCGCCGTCCCGTGCTGGTCGTCGTGGAAGACCGGGATGTCGAGACGCTCCCTGAGGGTCTGCTCGATGTGGAAACAGTCGGGAGCTCTGATGTCCTCCAGGTTGATACCGCCCACCGTCGGTTCCAGCAGCTCACAGAACCTGATGACGTCCTCGGGGTCTTCCGAAGCGACTTCGAGGTCGAACACGTCGATGTCGGCGAACTTCTTGAACAGCACCGCCTTGCCTTCCATCACCGGTTTGCCGGCGAGGGGTCCGATGTTGCCCAGACCCAGGACCGCGGTCCCGTTGGACACGACCGCCACCAGGTTGCCCCGGTTGGTGTAGCGGAAGGCGGCATCCGGGTCGGAGGCGATCACCCGGCACGGTTCGGCGACGCCGGGGGTGTAGGCGAGGCTGAGGTCGGCCTGGGTGGCGGTGGGTTTCGTCGGCCGGATCTCGACCTTTCCGGGACGTCCACGTTCGTGATAGTCGAGGGCCTCGGAGAAACGATCGTTCATGTCGGAGCTCCTGGATGACACGCCCGAACCCTACTCGGCGTCCACCAGGCTCCGGGAGGTCGATACCCTGGCCGGATGCACCGAACCCTGGGTTCCCTGCTGTCGACGGCGGCCCGGGCGGCGTCCTGGGTCGCCGTCGGGGTGGTGCTCCTCGTCTTGGCCGTGGCGATCGTCGCCGCGGCGGTGGCGCTGGTGTCCTGAGGCTTCACCACATCGCCCCACATCTGGCACACTGGTAGCGATGACGGAGAAGGACAACGGCTATCGGGTGCTCGGCGGCTGGCGGGTCGGTCAGCCCCCCGAGGAATCGACGACCCGTTCGGGTCTGCTGGTGCCGATGGGGACGAAGGAAGGCAACGACGCCCTCGCCCTCATCGACGTGAAGACCGGGCAGCGCTTCTGGGCGGTGCCCACCGGGGCGTGGCGGTTCATCTGGCCGCCCACCGGCAAGCCGGTCATCGCCGTACGCGAATCCCAGATCATCGCCGAAGAGGAACTCGACCACGTCGGCGACGAAGGGCAGTATCTCTGAGCACCATCGACGACCCCTCCCGTTCTCTCCCCCGGCGCGATACGGTGGACCCGTGACGCTCGAACATCAGGCCCGACAGCGCAAGCGGCTCACCGCCACGGTCACCGACCTCGAGGTCCGTCGCCAACGCGCCCTCCTGGTGGGGATGGCGACGGACGGCGCCGACCTGGACGAACTCGCCCGCTCCGTGTCCGAGTTGGCGAGGCTCACCGACACGGCGGGCTCCGACCCGGTGGAGACCGAGTTGGTGCGCCGCCCCGGGATCGACCCGGCCACCTTCGTCGGCCGTGGCAAAGCCGAAGAGCTGGCACGCCTCGTCGAAACCCTCGACATCGACGTGGTCGTCTTCGACAACGACCTCACCCCGGCCCAGCAGCGGAACCTGCAGAAACTGTTCGGCTGCGACGTCGTGGACAGACAGGCGGTGATCCTCGACATCTTCGCCCAGCACGCCACGTCGCGGGCCGGTTCGCTCCAGGTCGAGCTGGCGCTGTTGCGCTACCACCTCCCCCGGCTGCGAGGCAAAGGGACCGAGTTGAGCCGTCTCGGCGGCGGCATCGGGACCCGCGGTCCCGGAGAGACGAAGCTGGAGACCGACCGCCGCCGCATCCAGACCCGGATCTCCACGTTGAAGCGGGAGCTCGCCCGTCTCGAAGAGACCCGCCGCACCCAACGCAAAGCCCGACGGCGGGCAGGCGTCCCCGTGGTGGCGTTGGTCGGCTACACGAACGCCGGCAAGTCGACGCTGCTCAACCGCCTCACCTCCGCCCAGGTGCTGACCGAAGACCGGCTGTTCTCCACCCTCGACTCCACGGTCCGCCGGTTCACGCTGCCCGACGGACCCGACGTGGTGATCTCCGACACCGTCGGGTTCGTCAGGCGTCTCCCCCACGAGTTGGTCGAAGCCTTCAAGTCGACCTTGGAGGAGGTGCGGGACGCCGACCTCCTCCTCCATCTCGTCGACGCCTCCGACCCCGACCCCGAAGGTCAGATCGACGCGGTCCGCCTCGTCCTCGCCGAGATCGACGCCGCCGACGTTCCCGAACTCCTGGTCCTCAACAAAACCGACCGGACGGCCCCTCCGGTGCTGACGCGGCTCCGCAACGTCCACCCGGACGCCGTGGCGATCTCGGCGCTCACCGGCGACGGCGTCGACGAGCTCGTCGCCGCGGTCGCCGACCGCCTCCGGGACCGGATGGTGCTGGTCCATCTGCAGGTGCCCTACGAACACGGGGAGGTGACGGCCGCAGCCCACCGCCTCGGGGAGGTGGTCGCCTGCAAACACGACACCGACGGCACCGTCCTCGACGTCCGCCTGCCGCCCGAAGCCCTCGGCCCCTTCGAGGAATACCGGATCTGACGCGGCCGGGCCGTGGCCGTTCCCGGCCACGGCCCGTACCCCGGTGTCGTCGGCTCAGACGCCGTCGTCACCGATCGCAGCCCGAAGCGCCGCGACGGCGTCGTGGGCTGCCTGCCTCGCCCCCCGGAAGGCCGAGCGGGCTTCGACCAGGTCGTCGTGGGCTTCCCGGATCACGCCCTGGGCAGGATCGGGCCATTGGGACGGGGTGAGGGGAAGCACCGACGGGGGGACGCCTTCGGCCAGGCTCTCAGCCTGGTCGATGAGGGACACCATCCGTTCGAGGGCCGCCTCGGCTTCGGAGACGTCATAGCCGGCCTCCGCCGCCCGTTCGATGGCGTCGGCGATCTTCTCCGCCGCTTCGTCGAACCGGTCGGCCAGGTCGACCATGGCGTCGGCGACGAGCACCTCCTTCACCTTGGGGGTGACGAGGACGAAGATGCGGTAGTCGGTGGCGATCTTCGGGATCAGCTCCCGCAGCTCCTCGGCGGTCTCGGCGGCGTCGATCTGGGCGGCGAGGTCCCTCAGACCCGCCGCCGAGCGGTCCAGTTCGGCGAGCAGCTCGTCACGGTGTTCGGGGGTGACGTGCTCGCTGGACCGGACGGCCTCCTCCAGACGGTCGATCCGTTGGAGGCGCCGGTCGATGGCTTCGAGGGCCCGGGCCTTCAACGCCTCCAAGTCGCGTACGGGACGCACGTCGGCTCCGACGTCGACACCTTCGGCGGGACGGCGGGGAGCCTCCCCCACCTGGGCGAAGGCCGCCGCCGGTGTGGTCGCCACGAGGGCGAGTCCGAGGGCGACCGTGACGATCTTTCTCCTGGTCATGGCAGATCTCCTTCTGCTTCGTCGAGGTCGATCGACCCCAACACCTGGTCCACTTCGTCGAGGAGGACGTCGAGTTCGGAGAGGTCGACGTCCACGTCGGGGACGGTCGCCGGGGACGCTGCGACCGTGGTCGAGGTGACCTGGGTCGCCGTGGTGGTGGTCGTCCCCGCAGCCGTCGTCGTGGTGGAGACGGTGACCGGCCGGGAGGAAGTCCCGACGGTGGTGGGGACGGCGACCGTCCCTTCGGGTGCCGGTGTCACCGCCGGGGTCACCCCACATCCGGCCACGGCGAGGGCGACGAAGGCCGCCCCGAAGGTCCGTCGCATGTCCTGGCTCCTTTCTCCGTCGACACCGAACACCCTCGGCGTGGGCCATGAGACGGGGATGAGGCAGATGTGAAGAAACTGTGAGGCTCAGCGCCGGGCGGCCATCGCCGCCCCGACGACGCCGGCCTGGTTCCCGAAGAACGCCGGTACCGTCTCCACACCGGTTCTGAGGAGATGTCCGAACCGATCCCACCGGCGGCTCACCCCGCCGCCGACGACGATCAGCTCCGGGGAGAACAGGGCGACGAGGTGCCGCAACAGGCGATCCACCCGCCCGGCCCACGTCTCCCAGGACAGGCCCTCGTCGGTGCGGACCCGGGCAGCCGCCCAGGCCTCCACCGGCACGTGGCCGTCCAGTTCCAGATGTCCGAGTTCGGTGTTGGGGACGAGGGTCCCGTCGACGAAGAGGGCGCTGCCGATCCCGGTGCCGAAGGTGAGGACCAACACCACCCCCGACCTTCCCCGGGCGGCACCGTGGGCGGTCTCGGCGACCCCGGCGGCGTCGGCGTCGTTGACGACGGTGACCGCCAGCCCTGTCGCCTCGGAGAACACCGCCTCGGCGTCCGTTCCGATCCACGCCGGATCGATGTTGGCGGCGGTGTGGGCGACGCCCCGACGGACGACCGCCGGGAGGGTGCAGCCCACCGGGCCGTTCCATCCGAACCGGCCGACCACTTCGCCGACCGTTTCGGCCACCGCCACGGGGGTGGCCGGACGGGGCGTGGCCACCTCCAGGAGCCGTCCGGCGGTCCGACCGGCGTCGACGTCCACCAGGTCGGCTTTGATCGCCGAGCCGCCGATGTCGACCCCCAACACCATCATCGGTCCATCACCGGCGGCACGAACCCGGTGCCGACGGCGTCCGCCACCGCCGCCACCTCCAGGTCGTCGTAGGCGCGCCCCACCACCTGGATCCCGACCGGAAGCCCGTCAGAGGACAAGCCGATCGGAGCGACCGCCGCCGGGAGGTAGGCGACGGTGGCGATCCCCGCCCAGAAGAGCTGGTCCCAGTAGTCGCGCGCCTCCCCGTCGACCACCAGGGTCCGCGCTCCGATCTCTGAATGGTCGTGGGGGAAGGCCGGAACGGGGCCGGGTGGACACACCAGGACGTCGTAGCGGTCGAAGAACTGCTCCCAGCCCGCCCGGAGACGATGCCGGCGCTCGTCGAGCGCCAACCAGTGCCGGTGACGCTGAGCCACCCCCCTCACCAGATAGGCGTGGCGGGACTCGTCGGCCGGGTCGAGGTCGTCGACGGTGGCGTCCGCCGACCGCCGAACTTCGACGGGGAACCCGGCCGCCATCGCCCCGTACAGGAGCGGCAGGTAGAGGCGGTGAGACGCGTCCAGATCGGGGAGGCCGACCGGTTCCGTGTCGACGCGTGCCCCTGCCTGTTCCATCCGTTCGACGGTGGCGGCGAGGAGAGCCGCCACTTCCCGCCCCACCGGGCAGCGGGGATGGTCCAACACCGCCGCCACCCGGAGACCTTCGAGGCTCCGGTGGCGGGGAGGGACCAGCTCCACCCTCCACGCCCGATCGTCGGGCTCGTCGGGGCCGGCGAGGACGCCGAGGGCCAAAGCCAGGTCCCTCCCGCTGCGCCCGAGCGGGCCGGCCACCGCCAGGTCGGTGCGGCTCCGTGTCCCCGGTGGACCAGGAACATGCCCACGCAGCGACACGAGCCCGAAGGTGGTCTTCAGCCCGTAGACCCCGCAGAAATGGGCGGGGTTGCGAACAGACCCTCCGATGTCGCTGCCCAGCTCCAGCGGGGTGAACCCGGCGGCGACCGCCGCCGCCGACCCGCCGCTCGACCCGCCGCAGGTGACGTCGGGGTTCCACGGGTTCACCGTGGTGCCGTAGACGTCGTTGTAGGTCTGCAGGTCACCGGTGAATAACGGCACGTTCGTCTTCCCGAAGATGACCGCGCCTGCCCTCCGAAGCCGGGCGACGGCCGACGCGTCCCGGACCGCCCGGTTGCCGACCAGTTCCGGAGATCCCGAGGTGGTGGGGAGACCTTCGACGTCGAAGGCCTCCTTCACCGTCATCGGCAGACCGTGGAGCGGCCCCCACGTCTCGCCCCGAGCGGTGGCGTCGTCGGCCCGGCGGGCCGTCTCCGTGGCCCGGTCCAGGTCGGTGACCACCACCGCCCCGACCCGGGCGTCGTACCGGTCGATCCGGGCGACCAACGCGTCGAGGAGTTCCCGGCTGGACAGCTCCTTCGCCTTCAGGGCGGCGAGGAGCTCGACGGCGTCGGCGACGGCAACCTCCACACCGTCACGCTAGCGACCCCGGCCGGGGGTACGCTCGAACCCATGGTGGCCGACATCGGGCTGATCGGACTGGGGGTGATGGGCCGCAACCTGGCCCTCAACCTGGCCGACCACGGGTACGTCGTGGCCGTCTACAACCGGACGGCGGACCGGACCCGGGAGTTCGTGACGTCCGAGGTCGGCGACCGTCCGGTGCTCCCCACCTTCGAGCTTCGAGAGCTGGTGACGAAGCTCCGCCACCCCCGTGTCGTCTTGTTGATGGTCGCCGCCGGCGAGGCGGTCGACCGGGTGCTCGGCGACCTCCTTCCCCTCCTCGACGACGGCGACATCGTCATCGACGGCGGGAACTCCCACTACACCGACACGGCCCGCCGGGTCCGACAAGCCGAAGAGCGGGGCCTCCGCTACGTGGGGATGGGCATCTCCGGAGGGGAGGAAGGGGCCCGGCACGGCCCGTCGATCATGCCCGGGGGGACACCCAGCGCATGGCCCCACATCAGGGACATGTTCCAGGACATCGCCGCCTCCACCCCTGACGGGACCCCCTGCTGCGACTGGGTCGGCCCCGGCGGTGCCGGCCACTACGTGAAGATGGTCCACAACGGCATCGAATACGGTGACATGCAGGTCATCGCCGAGGCCTACGACCTCCTGCGACAGGCGGGGACGACGACCGGGGAGATGGCGGAGGTGTTCCGCCGGTGGGGCCGTGGGGTCCTCGACTCGTACCTGATCGACATCACCGCCCGGATCCTCACCGTCACCGAAGACGACGGAGTCCCGGTGGTGGACCGGATCCTCGACGCCGCCGGCCAGAAAGGCACCGGCAAGTGGACGGTGGTCTCGTCGATGGAGCTGGGCCGGCCGGTGACCCTCGTCGCCGAAGCCGTGTACGCCCGGATCGTGTCGTCGTTCGTCGACCAGCGCCGGCGGGCGGCGAACGTCCTCACCGGTCCCGACCGATCCGCCCTGCGGTCCGTGACGGCCGACGACGTCCACGATGCCCTCTACGCCTCGAAGATCGTCTCCTACGCCCAGGGGTTCATGCTGTTGAAGGCGGCGTCGGAGCGGTACGGCTGGGATCTGGACCTGGGCCGGATCGCGTCGCTGTGGCGGGCCGGATGCATCATCCGGGCCCGTTTCCTCGACGACATCACCGCCGCCTACCGGCGTGAACCCGGGCTCGCCAGCCTGATGCTGGACGACTTCTTCGCACGAGCTCTGGCCGGTGCCCAGGACGGCTGGCGGCGGACGGTGACGACGGCGGTGGCCGGCGGCGTTCCGGTACCCGCCTACGCGTCGGCCCTCGCCTTCTACGACTCCTACCGCGCCGCGCGGTTGCCGGCCAACCTGATCCAGGCTCAGCGGGACTTCTTCGGAGCCCACACCTACGAGCGGGTGGACCGTCCCCGCGGCGAGTTCTTCCACACCGACTGGGGATGACGAACCCGGGCGGTCCGGGACGGCCCGGGATGGGCCCCGGGGGCCTCCGCTGCGGGCCGCGGAAGGGGTCCATCCCGCGACCCTCAGGCGTGGGAGACGAGCGGCCCCCCCAGATAGGACTGCATGTCGGCGACCACCGGCATCAGGTCGAGGACATGGCCTCGGGGTTCGCCCCGCAGCTCCGAATAGGCCCGGTGGAGGTTGCCGACGATCCGCTCCGGATCGCTGAGCCCTTCCCATTCTCCGAGGTCCAACGAGCGGGCGAGTTCGAGGGGCGCCAGCCCTTCCTCGAAGCCGCGCCGGGCGGCCTCGTCCACGAATCGGAGGTATCCCCGAAGCGTCGGGTACACCTCGGGTCCACACACCGGGCCGTGTCCCGGAATCACCGTCTCTGCGCCGAGGGACTCCAGCCGGTCCAGGGTCTCCAACCATCCGGCGATGGAGCCTTGGAGGGCGAAGGGCGTGCCGCCGTTGAACACCAGGTCCCCGGCGAAGAGCACTCGACGCTCCGGGATCCACGCCACCACGTCGTTCGTGGTGTGAGCGGGGGTGCCGAAGTGGATGAGCTGGACCTCCAGGTCGTCGACGAACAGCGTGAGCTGCTCTTCGAAACAGAGGAACGGTGGGGCCACTTCGATGTCGCCCCAGTCCGGACCCTCGAAGAGCTGGGCGATGCCGACACCGGTGGCGATCACCTCATCACGGGCCCGACGATGGCCGACGATCGTGGTCGCCGCCGGGACGGTGAAGTTCCCGAAGGTGTGGTCGGCGTGATGGTGGGTGTTGACCAGCGTCTGGATCGGGGCCGAGGTGGTGCGTCCCACCGCCTCGAGGAGCGCCCTCGCCCTCGCCTCGGTTCCGCACTGGTCGACCAGGGTCACCCCCTTGGAGCCGACGATGAACCCGGCGTTGTTCAGGAACCAACTCCCGTCGGGCTGGATGTAGGCGAAGATTCGATCGGACACCTCCTCCAGGCGGGGGGGATCCATCGTGGTGCGTTCTCTCATCTCTCCCTCCTCGTCATGCAACGATCAAGCCACCGGAGATGGTGAGCGACTGGCCCGTCATGGCCTCCGACTCCGGTGACGCCAGATAGACGGCCAGGTGGGCGACCTCGTCGGGTTCGAGGAGGCGACCCAAGGGCACCCGGCTCACCAGTGCTGCCTCCACCTGGGCGACGTCGTCGGCGCCGATCAGCTCGGCCATACGGGGAAGCGCCTCGTCGATCATCTCGGTACGGACGAACCCGGGACAGATGGCGTTCACCGTCACTCCGGTGGAGGCGAGCTCCAGCCCGAGACAGCGGGTGAGGCCGACCACACCGTGTTTCGAGGCGTTGTAGGCGCTCTGGAGGACCGACCCGTACTTGCCCGCCGTCGACGCGATCGGGATCACCCTTCCCCATCCTCGGGCCACCATGTCGGGGACGAAGGCCCGGACGACCCGAACCGTACCGAGGAGGTTCACGCCGACGATCTCTTCCCAATCCCCCATCGTGTAGTCCAAGAACCGATTGGGGCGGTACACCCCGGCGGCGTGAACGAGCACCTCGACGGGTCCCAGCAGATCCCGGGCCTGCGAGACGAGCGCGGTCACCGAGTCGTCGGACGTCACGTCCACCGACACGGGATGCGCCTCCCCGCCGGTGCGGCGGATGCCCTCCGCCACCGCCTCGATCTGTGCTTCGGTGCGGGCCGCCACCACGACGCGCGCACCCTCCCTGGCGAAGGCTTCGGCGATGGCCCGACCGATCCCTCGACCGCCGCCGGTGATCACCGCCGAGCGGCCCTCAAGCCTGGTTCCGCTCATCGTTCCTCCTCTTCCTCGATCACGGTCCCACCGGTCCGCCTACAGGCCCAGGTACGCACGGCGCATCTCCTCGTCGGCGGCGAGTTCGGCGGCGGAGCCGGAACGGACCACGACTCCGTTCTCCAACACATACGCCCGGTCGGCGATCTCCAGAGCTCCGACCACCTCCTGGCTCACGAGGAGGACGGAGATCCCGTCGTCGCGGAGCGAGGCGACCACCTCGAGGATCTCGCCTGCCAGTGCCGGCGCCAACCCCAGAGTGGGCTCGTCGAGAAGCAGCATCCGGGGTTCCGCCATGAGGGCCCTACCGATGGCGAGGAGCTGCTGCTCGCCGCCCGACAGGGTGCCGGCGAGCTGACGGCGTCGCTCCGAGAGCCGGGGGAACCGGGCGTAGACCTCATCGGCGACCTCACCTCGACGGTGGGCGGTGCGTTCCGGCATGGCGCCGAGGAACAGGTGATCGGCCACCGACATCTGGGGGAAGAGTTTGCGGCCCTCCGGTACGTGGACCAGCCCCATCCGGGCGATGCGATGTGGGGCGGCGCCGGTGATGTCGGAGCCTTCGAAGCTCACCCGGCCGCCCTCGGGACGGGACAGGCCCGAGATCACCCGCATCAGCGTCGTCTTCCCGGCGCCGTTCGCCCCGAGGAGCGCCACCAGCTCCCCCTCGCCGACGTCGAGGGACACCCCGTGGAGCGCGTGGACACCGTCGTAATGGAACGAGATCTCTTCAACCCTCAGCATCGGGAACCTCCCGCGTTCCCAGGTACACGTCGAGCACCTCCGGATGGCGAACCACGTCCGTCGGCGGACCGATCGTCACCACCACTCCGTGGGCGAGAACGACCACCCGGTCGCAGAGGGCCATCGTCGCCCGCATGACGTGCTCGATGAGGATCACCGTGACACCCGTGAGGTCGCGTATGCGACGCACCAGCTCGATGGTGCGGTCGACGTCGCCGGGGGCCAGGCCGGCGAAGATCTCGTCGAGGAGAAGCAGGCGCCGTCCCACCCCCAACGCCCGAGCGAGCTCGAGGCGACGCAGCTCCCAGGTGGTGAGGTCCGCCGCAGGCCAGGTGGCCTTGTCCGCCAAACCGACCAGTTCGAGGAGTTCACCGGCTCGACGACGGACCTCCCGGGGCCGCTCGGCTCCGAAATGGAGGCTCGGCAAGAGGTTCTCCGACACGGCGAGCCCGGCGAGGGGACGGGAGATCTGGAAGGTGCGGGCGACGCCGAGTCGGGCGATCCGGTGCGGAGGGAGGCGGGTGAGCTCCTGGCCGTCCAGGGTCACGGACCCCGAGTCGGGCCGCACCAGCCCCGAGACGACGTTGAAGAAGGTCGTCTTCCCCGACCCGTTGGGTCCGATCAACCCCAGGACCTCCCCCTCCTCGACGCCGAGGGAGACTCCGGCGAGGGCGGTGACGCCTCCGAACCGTTTGGTGACGTCTTGGGCCCGGAGGAGGGTCATCCCGTACCTCCGTCGGTGACGAGACGGGGACGGGGACCGATGAGGCCGTGGGGCATGAAGAGGATCACCACCACGAGGAGGGAACCGAAGAGGATCTGGGCGGCGTGTTCCCCGATGGCCACGAAGAGCACCTCACGAGCGAGGGTCACCGTGACCGCGCCGAGGACGGGCCCGATCCAGCTCCGACGGCCTCCGAAGAGGGCGAAGAGCACGACGAGGACCGACAACGTGGTGGAGAACATCTCGGCCGGATCGAGGAACCCTCGACTCCAGGAGAAGATGCCACCGGCGAGTCCGGCCAAAGCCGCCGAGAGGACGAAGGCGACGAGCTTGAGCCGGGTCGTGGGGACGCCCTGGGTGGCGGCGACCTCCTCGTCTTCGCGGATGGCCCGAAGACCCACCCCGATGCGGCTGCGTTCGACCAGCCGGGCACATACGACCGTGACGACCAGGATCGCCGCCATCGCCTCGTAGAGGATGAACCGCGCCATCACCGGCGAGTCGTGGGGACGGGGGACGAACACACCGGCGGCCACGCCGAGGCGGGGGAGGTTGAGGACGACGACGCTGACGGCGAGGGCCACCACCAGGGTGACGAGGGCGAAGTAGGGGCCCCGGAGACGGAGCACGGGGGCTCCCAC
>WFOA01000060.1 GCA_015488325.1 Acidimicrobiia bacterium
GATCGCCCCCGCCATCTCCGACGGTTGCGCCCACCGGCCCAGCGCCGACTTCTCGGCGTAGGCCCGGTACCAGTCCGGGTGGGATTTGATCTGTTCGGTGAGGGGCGTCTCGACGACGCCGGGGGCGAGGGCGTTGACCCGCACCCCCTTCGGTCCCAGTTCGGCGGCGAGGGTCTTCACCATCTGCACCACCCCCGCTTTGGTGGCGGCGTACACCCCTTGGCCGGGTTCCACCACCTGGGAGCGGATCGACGAGATGACGATGATGCTGCCCCGGCCCCGGTCGGCCATCCCGGCGGCGGCCGCGGTCATCACGTTGAAAGTCCCCACCAGGTTGAGGTCCACCACCCGCCGGAACTCCTCGGGGGTGATCGACAGCATCGGTTTGCGGACGTTGATCGCCGGGGTGCACACCACGATGTCGGGTCGGTCGATCACCGCCCGGATCGAGTCGGGGTCGCCGATGTCCACCTGGGCGGCGGTGGCGTTCCCGCCGTCGGCGACGATCCCGTCGGCGGTGCGGGCGGCGGCGTCGGCGTCGAGGTCGGCGCAGGTCACTTCTGCTCCGAAGGCGGCGAGGGCTTCGGCTCCGGCTTTGCCGATCCCCGACCCTGCTCCGATGACGAGGGCGGTGCGACCGGTCAGGTCGAAGAGGGCGCGGTAGATGTCGAGTCCCATGGCTGGGACACTACCGGCCCCTTCCGGCGGCTCTCTACTCTTCGCAGGTCGTTGCTTCGACCGGTGCGGTGAACGAGTCGGAGACCGGTCGGATCACGTCGGTACGGGTGATCGATGCACCTTCGGCGGTGATGGTGATCCTCTGGGTTCCCTGCTCCAGGTCGAAGGTGATGGTGGCAGTGTCGTCGTCGCCGATGGCGAGCTGCAGCGTCCCTGTCTGGGTCATCTCGTTGACGATGGTGGCTTCTTCGATTTGACCTTCCAGGATGGCGTTGATCGACACCGGAGCTTCACCGGTCTTGGTCTCGGTGGGGACGGAGACTTCCAGGTCGGTGTCCGAGGTCACCTCGATGCTTCCGCCGGCGGTGGTGAGGGTGCCCCGGGTGGTCATCGCCCCTGTCCAGTTCTCCCCATCGCAGGTCCGAAGGGTGAGGAACATGTCGCCGTACAGCCCGCCGAGTTGACGTTCGATGTAGATCTCGGCTGCCGGGTCGTGCCAGCCGACGGTGATCTCCCCTGTGATCTGGTTGAGGCCCAGCAGGTTCATCGCAAACTCGACGCCCGAGACGGGGTTGAAGAGCTGACCCATGGCGGTAGTGACGTTGACGGTCAACGTGTAGGTGCCCCGTTCTTTGTGGAGGAAGGTGTCGGAGAGTTTCTGGGCCGATTCGGGCTCTTCGTCCTTCGGCTGATACCAGGCGACCCATTCCCCGGAGGCGTCGGTGGTGAAGACGGGTCCGTTCTCTTCCCGATGGCGGGTGTAGCCGTGTTCGCTGAGGACGTCGTCGAGTCTGAAGTCCACCTTGGCGCCTTCGATGGGGGTGTTGGGATCGGGAAGACCTAGGTTTCTGGCGAAGGCGCAGGCCAGTTCGCTGGAGGCGGTGGTGCCGAGGTATACGACCTTGACGGTGATCTTCACCAGCTTGTCTTCGTAGGTCTCCCCTTCGGTGGTGTGGACTTCGTGGGTGGCGATCGGTTCGGTGTCCACCGAGACGTCGATGTTGGCGAAGATCTGGCCGATCTTCGCTATGTCGAACAGCGTGCCAGCTATCGCGGTGAACTTCCCGACGCCTTTGAGGAAGTTGGCGGTCTTCTGCGTCTTCGTGCCGTCGATGCCTGCGGCGGCGATGCGGTCCTGCAACGCGCCGGCCGCCGCGTCTTTGGCCGTTTTGCCGTATTCGCTTGCGAGGCTGTAACCGGGTGGTGATCCGTTGCCGGTGGCGGGGCACCGTATCTCGTAGAGCGCCGCCGGGGCGACGGCCGCCAGGACCGGGCCCGTTCCCCGGGCGGAGCCACCGCCGTTCGGTGGCACCCACACCAGCATCAGCAGCCAGGCCTCGAATCTGGTGAGGCGTTCGTCGGGGGACAGGTCCACGCCGAGGGCTCGGAGCACCCGGCTCATCGGATAGTCGGGCAGGGTGTTCACCATGACCCGGTGGGCGGCGGCCAGCTCCTCCGGGGTGAGACCGCTGTCGAGGACCTTGTCGAGCTCGACGAGGAAGTTCTCGAACGAAGGGCCGGGCCGGCGAGCGGAGACGGCCAGGCCCGGGAGGAGTTCGGCCATCACCCACAGGTCGTCGGGTCCGGTCTCGGATCCGGCGAGGATCTGGGTGCCGTCGGAGGCGTAGACGCCGATGTTGAGTTCGTCGAGGATGCCGAGGACCCCTTGGACGGCGGTGTCGGGGTCGTCGAGGGCGGCGACTGCCTCGTCGAGAGTGAGCGGCTGGTAGACGAGCTCGGCGGCGGAGGAAGCTTCGGGCGAAGTCGTCGCCGGCGGCGACGAGGTGGCGGCGGAAGACCCGGTGCGGGTTTGGGCGTCACTCTTCGGCCCGCCGCAGGCGGCGGTGACGAGTGCGATGACGACGAAGGTGATGAGGCTCGGACGTCGCACCATCTGTCGTTACCCAGGCCGGGCAGGCTAGCGACGGCGTCGGGGCCGATCCAGGTTCAGGCCGAGCTGTGTTCCCGGTCGACCCAGCGGGCGTTCCAGGCTTCGAGCTGTGCGAACACTTCCCGCAGGTCTTCGCCTTTTTCGGTGAGCCGGTAGGTGCCGTGTTTGATGCCGGGGACGGCGGTGACGATGCCGGCGTCGATCAGTTCGTGGAGCCGTTCGGTGAGGAGACGGTTGGACAGGCCGGGCACGGTCCGGGCGATGTCGGTGAAGCGGGTGGCGCCGGAGAAGAGGGCGCGGAGGATCGACGCGGTCCACCGTTTACCGATGAGTTCCATCGTCTGTTGGAAGTAGGGGCAGTAGGCCCCGTCGGGGAACTCGTCGTGTTCAGTCATACCGGCAGGTTACCTGGGGTCACCAACAGGTACTTGTTATCAATCAGAACTGTAGTTATGATTCGTACCCTCCCTGTGTGTGGGAAGCAGCCGAACGGAAAGGAGCCGACGATGACGACAGAGACCAAACAGGTGACGAGGACGGTGGACGGCCATCTGGCCCCCGTCGCCGGAACCTGGATCCTGGACCCCGCCCACACCACCCTCACCTTCGAAGCTCGACACATGATGATCGCCAAGGTGCGGGGTGCCTTCCAGAAGGCGGAAGGCAGGATCGTCGTCCCCGACGACCCCCGCCAGACCGAAGTGGAGGTGGTGGTGGAGACCGCCTCCGTCGACACCGGCGTCGAAGACCGCGACAACCATCTCCGGTCGGCCGACTTCTTCGACGTCGAACGGTTCCCGACGATGACGTTCCGTGGCAACGGGGTGTCGATCACCGACGACGGGTACGTCCTGCGGGGCACGTTGACGATCAGAGACGTGACCCGGCCCCTCGACCTGCCGTTCGAGTTCCATGGCGGGATCGTCGACCCCTACGGCAACCCGCGGATCGCCGTGTCGGCGCAGACCGAGATCGACCGCACCGAATGGGGTCTCACCTGGAACATGGCTTTGGAAGCCGGCGGGGTGGTGATCGGCCCGAAGGTGAAGATCTTCGTCGACGCCGAAGCGACCCTCCAGTCGTAGGTCCCGCGCCGCCCGTCGCAGGTGCGTGTTCTTCCCCCTCCGTGGGAGGGGGAAGAACCCCACCGC
>WFOA01000061.1 GCA_015488325.1 Acidimicrobiia bacterium
GGGTGTGGGCGGGGCGGCCGTGTCGGCCGGTTCGGTGATCGGCAGCGCCAGCACGAGGGTGGTCCCCGACCGTCGGGGTGGGGCCAGCTCCAGGCTGCCGTCCATCAGGTCGGCGAGTCGGCGCGAGAGGGCGAGTCCCAGACCGAGGCCCGAGCCGCTCTTGCCCTCGGGGAACTCGGCCATACCCGGTCCGTCGTCGGAGACGACGACCCGGCCGACGTCCGTGTCACCCTCCACCGAGACTTCGACCTCGCCTGAGGGGGCGTACCGGGTGATGTTCTGGAAGAGGTTGACGAGGATCTGACGGACGAGGGTGGGGTCGGCATGGACCCAAACGTCGCCGGGGGCGGCGACGATGGCTCGCTTCTTCACGTCGGGGAAGAGGGCGAGGGCGTCGTACACGACGTCGCCCAGCCGAACCGGTTCGGGGTGGCTCTGCATCGTCCCCCGGGCGAGGCGGGCGGCGGCGAACAGGTTCTCGACCAGGCCCGCCATGAGGTGGGCTTCACGGTGGGCGAGCCCCAGCATCTCCGAGACCTCTTCGGCGTCGAATCGCTCCCACGACTCCACGAGGAGGTCCAGAAGACCCAGGAGTCCGGTGAGGGGAGTCCTCAGCTCGTGGGCGAGGGTCGGCGCCAGCGGTTCGCTGGGAAGCCGCGCAGGGGGGTCGTCGGCAATCGTCATGACGTCGAGTTCTTCTTCGGTTCCAGTCGGCAAGGCCTTGAGGGACCCAAGGTATCGATCGGTCCGCTATACATGCGGACGAGATCGGCCAGGAGGAGCCATGTCGAGCATCGTCGTAGGGTTCATCGACACGCCCCAGGGCAGGGCCGCCATCGACGCGGCGATCAGGGAATCACGTCTGCGGGGCGCCCCGCTGGTCATCGTCCACTCGATGATGGGCGGCAGCCATGAGAGCGAAGAGGAGTATCTGGCGGCGGCGGAGGCGCTGGAACGCCTAGAGCGCCGACTGGCCGACGAAGGAGTGGATTTCTCCGTGCACGAGTACGTGCGGGGACAGAAGCCCGCCGAGGACCTCGTCCAGGCCGCCGAGGAGTTCGACGCGGAGCTGATCGTCATCGGGATCCGGAGGCGCAGCGCCACCGGCAAGGTCTTGCTCGGATCGAACGCCCTCGACATCCTGCACGACTCCCCCGTGCCGGTGCTCTGCGTGAAGGCGAACGAGTCGTGACCCGAGTCCTGCCCTGGACCGAGAACGACGCCGCCAACCGGCTGCTGGGTTCGGATCCCCTGGCCTTGCTGATCGGGATGCTGCTGGACCAGCAGTTCCCGATGGAGCGCGCCTTCCTCGGCCCGTATCTGTTGCGCGAACGGATCGGCGGGCCCCTCGACGCGGCGACGATCGCCGACTGGGACCCGGAGGCTTTCGCCGAGATCTTCAAAGGCCCCCCTGCCCTCCATCGGTTCCCCGGTTCGATGGCTCGGCGGACCCAGGACCTCTGCCGGGTGATCGCCGACGAGTACGGCGGCGACGCCGCCGCTCTGTGGCGAGACGCCACCGACGGTCGGGACCTTCGGAAGCGCCTGGAGGCGTTGCCCGGATTCGGTCCGGCGAAGGCACGGATCTTCGTCGGGGTGGTGGGCAAGCGTCTGGGGGAGGCCCCCCCGGGCTGGGAGGCGGAGGCCGCCGACTGGCCCTCCATCGCCGACGTCGCCTCCTGGGAGGACATCTTCGAGTTGCGGCGCCGCAAGAAGGAGATGAAGGCGCGCGCCTGAGAACGCGAAAAACGCCTTCGTGATGTCGGGCTGGACGCTTCAGTTCCCGTGCGAGCCCGCCGATAGAACCGTGACCGAATGGATCGAGGGTGAACGCGGATGATTCTCGCGGGTCGTCTTGCGGACTGGAGCGTGCCCGACCTGCTCCAGATCATGCGAATCACGAACAAGACCGGGTCTCTCGAGATCGAAGGCCCGATGCGCAAAGGCGTCATCTACTTCCGTGAAGGGAAGATCGTCGGAGCCCGGCTCGACCCGGTGAGTCCCGCCCGGACCGACCAGGACCTCCGGGACACCGTGATCGAGGCCGTGTACGTGCTCCAGCTCCTCCAAGACGGGACCTTCGCCGTCGGCGACGTCGAGATCGACGACGTCGAAGTGGACTGGGACCCCTCCGAGATCCTCGACGCCGCCCAGACCCAGCTCGAGGTGGAAGGGGAGATCCGTCGGGACGGGATCGACGACGACACCCCGCTCCGCCTCGTCCGGCGGGTGTCCGAACCGGTGATGCTCACCCCCGACGAATGGTCGGTGGTCGCCGAGCTGGCGTCGTCGTTCAGCCTCGCCGAACTCGAATGGCGTCTCGGACGGATCCGAGCCGTGTCGGCGATCCGTTCCTTCCATGAAGCCGGGGTGATCGAGACGGTGGAGGAGGCAGCCGAGGCGCCCACGCCGGAGCCCCCTCCGGCGAAGGAGCCGCCTGGTCCCGAAGTGTCGGATCCTGACCCAGCGGCCGAGGCGGTGACCTCTTCCGGTGCCGACGACCCCGCCGAGCCGGCCGCTGCAGCCGAGCCGGCCGCCACCGTGGAACCGGCGGTCTCGGTGGACGACGAACCGGCGCCCGTCGAAGCGGCGCTGCCGGCGGCGACCGCCGCCGCGGTGCCCGAGGCGGTGGAGACATCCGACCCGGCCGAAGCCGACCTCGACGACGTCGCCGGGGAGCGGGGAGTCGACGACGAAGCCCGGCTCCTGGCCGAAGCCTCAGGCCGGGTCGAAGTCCATCTCGTCGACGACGACCTGCCGGTCGACGACACCGAACCGGTCCGGGAACGGAAGGGCCCCCGGGCGGTGGTGTCGGAGGAGACCGTCCTCGTCCCCGGCGTGCTGTCGGAGCTGAACCGCCGGTTCCGGCTTCCCGAAGACGAAGAGTGACCGACCCTCAGACGACGATCACGTCGTCGCCCACCCCTTCGTAGAGGCGGGCGACCAGGTCGGCCCTCCGTTCCAGCACCGCCCGCTGGTTGACGTACCCTTTGTCGGTGATCTCCCCGGCATCGATCGACGGGGGTTCCACCATCAACAGAGCCCGTCGGATCCGCCGACTCGAACCCGGGTTGGCGGCGTTGTGGCGGCGAAGACCGTCGGCGACGATCCGGTGCACCTCGGGGGCGGTCACCGCCTCGACGTCGGAGACCGCCCGATCGGCCACCCGACGGCAGGCGGCGAAGTCGGGGAACACGAGGATCCCGACCTCGTCGCGGTCGTGGCCCGTCACCACCACGTCCCGCACCACGGGGGCGCACGCCGAGATCGCCGCCACCCGGAGCTCCCCGGGATGCACCCAGGTGCCCGACGTCAGTTTGAAGTTCTCGGCGATCCGGCCGTCGAACACCAGACCCTTCGCCGGGTCGTCGGGATCGGCGAGGCGTCCGGCATCACCCATCCGGAAGAACCCTTCGGTGTCGAAGGCGGCAGCGGTGAGGTCGTCCCGGCGCCAGTAGCCGGGGGTCACGTTCGGCCCGCGTACCCGCAACTCCAGCTTGTCTCCGACGGGGGCCAGCTTGATCTCGGTGCCCGGGGCCGGCAGCCCGATCACCCCCGGCTCCTCGATCGTGAAATGGACGCTGGTGGCGAGGGGCGCGGTCTCGGTCGACCCCCACGCCGACAGCATCCTCACCCGCCGTCCCCGTACCGACGCCGACAGGTCCTCCAGCTCGCCCCACAGGTTGGGGGGGAGGGCGGCGGCGGCGTAGAACAGCGCGTCGAGGTCCTCGAAGAACCGTTCCCGCAGCGCCCGGTCGGAACGCAGATGGGGGACGAGCATCGCGAACCCCGAAGGGACGTTGAAGTAGATCGTCGTCGGGACCTCCCGAAGGTTCCGGAGGGAGGCGTCGAAGGACCCGGGGGCGGGTTTGCCTTCGTCGATGTAGAGGGTCCCTCCCCGGAAGAGGATCATGTTGAAGTTGTGGTTCCCGCCGAAGGTGTGGCTCCACGGCAACCAGTCGCAGACCACCGGCGGCCGGCGTCGGAGGAACGGCCAGAGCTGGACGATCGCCTGCTGGTTCGAACAGAGCATCCGCTGGGTGTTGACGACCCCCTTCGGCGTCCCCGTCGAACCGGAAGTGAACAGGATCTTGGCGACCGTGTCCGGACCCACCCTTCGGGCGGCGTCGTCGACGTCGGCGGTGGGGGTCGTCGAGACGAGATCGTCGAAGGTCTCGTCGCCGGGACGGGGGTGGGTGGAGGTGACCACCAGCTTCGGGTCGATAGCGGAGAGGGCGGGCCCGTAGGTCTCGCCGTCGGCTGCGTAGACGAGGCCGGGGGTGAGGGCCTCGAAGACGGAGCGGAGCTTGGCGTGGTCCCGGGACATGAGGGAGTAGGCAGGTGACACCGGAGCGGCCGGCGCCCCGATCTCCATGGCTGCGAGCTGCACCAGGGCATGGTCGATCGAGTTGTGGGAGAGCAACATCACCGGGTGCTCGGCGTCGACGCCCCGGTCGACCAGGGCCTGGGCGATCCGTCGGACCGCGTCGGCGGTCTCGGCGTAGGAGATCCGCCGCCACCCGTCGCCCGATCGTTCGGCGAGGAAGGTCCGATCGGGGATCGAGGCCGCCTGGCGTCTCAGGACGCTCCCGACCGACGGCGGTGGAGGCTCCAGGGGCATCGGGGAGGCGAGCACCAGATGACCCTCGGCGGAGGTCCGGGTCTCGACCACCGGCGGTGCGAATTCGAGGTCGACGAAGGGGGGCTTGGTCATGGGCTCGTGTGGGCATCGTATCGCCTGGCGGTTCCCGATGGCGGAGGTGCGCTAGCCTCCCCGGGCGCATGGCCCTTCCGCCTCCGCCCCGTTTCGATCCGACCTGGGCTGCCGCCGCCCCCCTCGTCATCGGCATCGCCGGAGGGTCGGGGTCGGGGAAGACCACGGTGGCGGAGGCCCTCGTCGAAGCGATCGACGGGGTCGCCCTCATCGAGCACGACTCCTACTACCGGCACTACCCCGACCTCGACTTCGAAGCCCGATCGAAGGTCAACTACGACCATCCGGACTCCCTCGAGACCGAGTTGCTGGTGGAGCACCTCGGCCGGCTTCGGGCAGGCGAGGCGATCCGCAAGCCGGTGTACGACTTCACCCGCCACCTGCGGTCCACCGAAGTGGTGGTGGTCGAACCGGCGCCGGTGGTGATCGTCGAAGGCATCCTGGTCCTCGCCGATCGGTCGCTCCGGGAGATGATGGACCTGAAGATCTTCGTGGACACCGACCCCGACCTCCGGCTGGCGCGGAGGATCGAGCGCGACATCCGGGAGCGGGCACGGACGGTGGAGTCGGTCCTCGCCCAGTATCTCGCCACGGTGCGTCCCATGCACCTCGAGTTCGTGGAGCCGTCGAAACGCCACGCCGACATCATCATCCCCGGAGGGTTCAACGTCGGGGCGGTGGCGACGGTGATCGAACTGATCCGGGCCCGTATGTAGGCAGCGGGCGACTCCATATACTCCGCCTATGCGTCCCACCGTGGCCGTCCTCGGAATCGGTGCCATGGGCGAGGCGCTCGTGGCGGGGCTGCTCGGCGCCGGCTGGCAGCCCGAAGACGTGTCCGGGGCGACCCGGCGGTCCGAACGGGCGCGGGTCCTCGCCGAGGAGTACCGCTGCACCATCACCACCGACCCCCGCGGTGTCCTCGCCGGACGGGACGTCGTCGTGGTGGCCGTGAAGCCCCGGGACGTCCCGGCCCTCTTGGACCAGATCGCCGGTGCGGTCGAGGCCGACCAGGTCCTGCTGTCCCTCGCCGCCGGGGTCCCCACCGCCACCTTCGAAGCGGCCCTCGGCACCATCCCGGTGGTGCGGGCGATGCCGAACACCGCCGCCCTGGTCGGCGAAGGGGTGACCGGGATCGCTCCGGGACGGTACGTCGAGGAGGGGCACCTGGAGCGGGCGGCGACGGTGCTGGAGGCGGTCGGGATCGTCCGCCGGCTCGACGAGTCGCTCCTCGACGCCGTCACCGCGGTTTCGGGTACCGGACCGGCCTACGTGTTCGTCCTCGCCGAGGCGCTCATCGAGGCGGCCATCCGCGAAGGCCTCCCCCGTGACATCGCCGAGATCTTCGTCCACCAGACGGTGCGGGGTGCCGGACATCTCCTCACCGAGACCGACCTGTCGGCGGCCGAGCTCCGGGCACAGGTCACCTCGCCGGGCGGGACCACGGCCGCGGCGATGCACGTCCTCGAAGAGCATGGGTTCCGGGCCCTGGTGGAAGACGCCGTGCAGGCGGCTGCCGCCCGATCGCGGGAGCTGGGATCCACCGCATGAGTTGGTTCACCCGGGGCGTCCTGGTTGCCACCCACAATCCGATCAGCCGCCGGATCTTCACCTCCACTCGCGCCGGCCGGGCCCTGGCCCACCGTTTCGTCGCCGGCGACACCCTGGAGGACGGGATCGCCGCTGCCCGTCGGCTCGCCGAGGCGGAGATGATGACCTCCCTCGACCTCCTCGGCGAAGCGGTGACCGACCGGGACTCGGCCGTCTCGGCACGCGCCGAGTACCGGGCGGTGCTCGACCGTCTCGCCGACGAGGAGCTGCCGGCCAACATCTCGATCAAACTCACCCAGCTCGGTCTGGCCATCGACGAGGCCATGGCTCGCGAGGCGGTGGCGGAACTCGCCGTCCGGGCCGCCGAGGTGGGGACCACGGTGACGATCGACATGGAGGACTCTCGTTTCACCGACGCCACGATCGAGATCTACGCCGATGCCCAACCCCGTCACGGGAACCTGGGGATCGCCCTCCAGGCCTATCTTCACCGGACCCCCCGGGACCTCGAGCGCCTCATGCCTCTCGGCGGCCACATCCGGCTCTGCAAAGGCGCCTATGCCGAACCGCCGGACATCGCCTTCCAGAGCCGGGCCGAGGTGTCCCGGGCGTTCCTCGGCCTGTTGGAGACGTTGATGTCCCAGGAGCAGACCCGCCCGGCGGTGGCGACCCACGACGAGGCGCTGATCGACCGGGCCCGACAGTTGGCGGAACGTCGCCGCGGAGGTTTCGAGTTCCAGATGCTCTACGGGGTCCGACCCGAGCTGCAGCGGACCCTCCGGGACGAAGGCTACGACC
>WFOA01000062.1 GCA_015488325.1 Acidimicrobiia bacterium
CGGTGACCCTCTCCTTCGACGACCCGGCTCTTCCCCTTCTCGCCGCCACTCCTCGGTCACCGGCGGTGCCCCGGATGCTGCGTGCTTTCGTCGCCGTGGCCGTTGGCTTCGCCGTCTTCGCCGTCGCCTTGATGTTGTCCGACGCCGCGTTCCGCACACTTCCCGACCCCTCCTCGACCCTCATCGGCTTGGCTTTCGAAGCTCCGACGCTGGTCGGCCTCGCGTTCGCCTCGGTCGGGCTGGCCGTCTTCGCCACCCGGGCGACGACGCCGGGAGCGGTCGCTTCGTCCATCTATGTGGCGATACTGGCGGTCGGTCTGATCTCCAACGCCGCTATCGGCTGGTGGCCGCCGGTCGAACAGGTAGCCCCGAGAATCGACATCCCCGACGCACTCGCCCTCACCGCCGCGGTCGTCGTGGCGACCAAAGGCGCCGGGAACCGGTCCGGGCGGGGATAGGGGCCGAACGAAGGATGTTCGGAGTGAGGGTGCCGAACCCCGATCGTGACCGGTCTCAGCTCTTCGCCATTTCCCGCAGCACGTAGTGGAGGATGCCGCCGTGGCGGTAGTACTCCACTTCGACGGGGGTGTCGACCCGGGCCACCGTCTCGAAGGTGACGACGTCGCCGGAGCTCTTCGTCGCCGTGACGGTGACCCGCTGGCGGGGCTGAAGGCCGTCGTCGACGTCGATGTCGAACACTTCGCTGCCGTCGAGGCCGAGGCTGTCGGCGTCGACGCCGTCGGCGAACTGGAGGGGGAGGACCCCCATCATCACCAGGTTGGAACGGTGGATCCGTTCGAAACTGGTGGCCAGCACCGCCCGCACCCCGAGCAGGAACGTGCCTTTGGCGGCCCAGTCCCGTGACGACCCCATCCCGTAGTCCTTGCCGGCCAGCACCACCAGAGGCACGCCTTCGGCCTGGTAGTGCATGGCGGCGTCGTAGATCCATTTCACCTCACCGTCGAGGAAACAGGTGGTCCAGCCACCTTCGGTGCCGGGGGCGAGCTGGTTGCGGACCCGGACGTTCGCGAACGTGCCCCGCACCATCACCTCGTCGTTGCCCCGCCGGGACCCGTACGAGTTGAACATCGGCGGCTGCACCCCCCGGGAGATCAGATACTGGCCGGCCGGGGAGTCCACGGGGATGGCACCGGCCGGGCTGATGTGGTCGGTGGTCACCGAGTCGCCCAACTTGAGGAGGGCACGGGCACCTTCGATGGGGCGGATCGGAGCCGGATCCGGGCCGAGATCCCGGAAGAACGGCGGCTCGTGGATGTAGGTGGACTCGTCGTTCCACTCGTACAGTTCGGTGCCGGTCACCTCGATCTCCCGCCATTCGTCCGGGCCGGTGTACACGTCCGAGTATTGGCGGACGAACTCGTCCCGGTCGATCGACGAGGCGACGACCTCGGCGATCTCGGCCTGGGTCGGCCAGATGTCCCGCAGGAAGACGGGGTTCCCGTCGGGGTCGGTGCCGATCGGTTCCTCGACCGGATCCCAGTCGACCGTCCCCGCGATCGCGTAGGCGACGACGAGGGGCGGCGACGCCAGATAGTTGGCGCGGACGTCGGGGGAGATGCGGCCTTCGAAGTTGCGGTTGCCCGACAGCACGGCGGCGGCGACCAGGTCGTGGTCACGGATCGCCTTCGAGATCGGTTCCGGCAGAGGACCCGAATTCCCGATGCAGGTGGTGCATCCGTAGCCGACCAGGTAGAAGCCGAGGGCCTCCAGGTCCTCCAACAGGCCCGACGCCTCCAGATAGTCGGTGACGACCTTCGACCCGGGGGCGAGCGACGTCTTCACCCACGGCTGGGAGACGAGGCCCCGCTCCCGGGCCTTGCGGGCGACCAGGCCCGCTCCCACCATCACGTCGGGGTTCGACGTGTTCGTACAGGAGGTGATGGCGGCGATCACCACATGGCCGTCCCGGAGGGTGAACGTCCGCCCCCCGAAGGTGACCTCGACCTCGGTGGGGGCGTCGATCTCCCCGGGTTCCGCCGGCAGGCCCCCTTCGTCCTCCCAGCTCACCACCGTCGACGGGTTGGCCCCACCGTCCTTGCCGAACAGGTTGGTGAGGTCGCTGCGCCACTGGAACTTCATTGCCGACAGGGCGATCCGGTCCTGGGGCCGTCGAGGGCCCGCCAGGGACGGCTCCACCGTCGACAGGTCCAGCTCCAGGGTGGAGCTGTAGACGACCGGACGGTCGTCGTCCCGCCACAGACCCTGGATCTTGCAGTACTGCTCGACGGTGCGGACCAGGTCCTCGTCCCGGCCGGTCATCCGCAGATAGTCGAGGGTGCGGTCGTCCACCGGGAAGAACCCGATCGTCGCCCCGTATTCGGGGGCCATGTTGGCGATCGTCGCCCGGTTGGCGAGGGGCATGTCGGCCAGACCCGGCCCGTAGAACTCGACGAACTTGCCCACCACCCCGTGCTCTCGGAGCATCTCGGTGACGGTGAGGACCAGGTCGGTGGCGGTCGCCCCTTCGGGGAGGCGGCCGGTCAGGCGGAACCCCACCACCTCGGGGAGGAGCATGTAGACGGGTTGACCCACCATCACCGCTTCGGCTTCGATACCGCCCACACCCCAGCCGACGACCCCGAGGCCGTTGATCATCGTCGTGTGGGAGTCGGTGCCCACCAGGCTGTCCGGGTAGAGCCACCCGTCGGCGTCCCACACCACCTTCGCCAGATACTCCAGGTTCACCTGATGGACGATCCCGGTTTCGGGAGGCACCACGTGGAAGTTCTCGAAAGCCTCCTGGCCCCACTTCAGGAACGTGTACCGCTCCTGGTTGCGTTCGAACTCCCGGCGGGTGTTGATGAGGAGGGCGTCGGGACGTCCGAAGGCGTCGACCTGGACGGAATGGTCGATGACGAGGTCTGCCCGGACCTGGGGGTTGACCAGCTTCGCCGACGCTGGTTCGCCGGTCATCCGCACGATCGCCGACCGCATGGCGGCGAGGTCCACGACGGCGGGCACGCCGGTGAAGTCCTGGAGCACCACCCGGGCGGGGGTGAAGGGGATCTCGGTGTTGGCGACGTCGCGGGCGTCGTAGGCGGCGATGGTACGGACGTCCGCCTCGGTGACCGTCACCCCGTCGACGCGCCGCAGGGCTGCCTCGAGGAGCACTTTGATGCTGTAGGGCATGTGCCGGAGGTCACCGACGGCGGACAGGCGGGCGATCCGTCGTTCCCCGAGGGGAGTGTCGATGTTCTCGAAGGCGCCGAAAGGGTCGGTGGGCATCGTTGAAACCTCACATGTCCTGGGGAAGTGAGTGTACCGACGGCCACCACCTCCTCCGTTTTGACCGCGCGAATGGGCGTTATGTGCCGTTTTCGGCTGTCAATTCGGGGTGGGGGTGGTTTTGACCGCGCGGATGGGCGTTATGTGCCGTTTTCGGCTGTCAAAACGGGGGGTCAGGGGGAGGTGATCTCCACGGGGACCTCGGTCACACACCCCTCGTCTTCGGCGTGGGGACGCAGAACCGGCCGGCAGTCCCGCTCCAGCCCGGCGAACAACCCCGCCACGATTCCCCGGTCGAGGGAGCACACCACGTCGGGATACCCGGCCGCCACCTCCCCGAACGGACACGACGCAGTGACCAGCCGGTGCCCCTCCACGTCGGCGTCGATCTCGAAACCGAGGCCGCCCATCGCCTCGGCGACGGCCCGTACCGCCGCCTCGTAGCCGTCGTCGTCCGGAGACCCGATCTCGGCGGCGAGCTCCTCGCCGTACTCCCTCCCGACCTGTTCGGCGATTTCGGCCACGTCGTCCGGCGCGACCCGGGCGATCAGACGCACCAGCAGACCCACGAGGAGATCGGTACGCCGTTCCGGGAACCGCAGCTCGATCGCCTTCGACGTGGCCGTGTAGCACTTGGCCGGTCGTCCCGCCCCCGGACCGGACCGTCCCCTCGGTCGGGTCCGCTCAACCTTCAGGTACCCGTCGGCGGCGAGCTTGTCCAGGTGGTGGCGCGCCACGTTGGGATGGATCCCGAACAGCTTCGCCACCATCGACGTGGTCATCGGCTCGGCCGCCTCCCGCACGGCGATGTAGATCGCCCGCCGGGTCGGGTCGCCGAGGGCGGAGGTGAGGGCACCGATGGTGCGGTCGAGTTGGGCTGAATCCATCGAGGGCACCGCGGATCGGTGGTACGGCACCCCCACTATAGTTCCGTGGGCCTTCTTACCACTACGCGGATAGGGGAATCCCCATGTCTGACGCCCTCCGGCAAACCGTCGACGACGTCGTCGATCCACTGCTCGACCGAACCCTGAAACGTCTCGGGATGGTCGACCGGGTCGTCTCAAAGCGGCTCGGCGCCACCCGGATCGACGTGTCCGTCCCGGTCCCCAACTATCCGGCGAAGGACGAACTGGAGCGACGGATCCGTGACGCCGTCGCCGCCCACACCGACAACGTCGACATCGCCGTCGAAGTCATGGACGACGGGCGCCGCCACGACCTGATGCAGAGCCTCCGGGAAGAAGCCGGGCCCGGCATCGGTGAACCCGGATCGGCCACACGGGTCATCGCCGTCGGATCCGGTAAAGGTGGTGTCGGCAAGTCGTCGGTGACGACCAACCTGGCGGTCACCCTGGCGGCGATGGGGAAACGGGTCGGAGTCGTCGACGCCGACATCTGGGGCTTCTCCATCCCGAGGATGCTGGGAGTGGCCCACATGCCGGTCGTCATCGACCAGTCGATCATCCCGCCCCGGGCGCACGGGGTGCGTGCCATGTCGATGGACTTCTTCGTCGGCGACGACAAAGCGGTGATCTGGCGAGGTCCCCTCCTCCACAAAGCCATGGAGCAGTTCCTGAAAGACGTCTTCTGGGACCGACTCGACTTCCTCCTCATCGACATGCCACCCGGAACCGGCGACGTCGCCATCTCCATGTCCCAGCTCCTGCCCCGGGCCCAGGTGCTCCTCGTCACCACCCCCCAGCCGACCGCCCAGCGGGTGGCGAAACGGGCCGGACTCATGGCTCGGAAAGTCGACCAGGAGCTCATCGGCGTCGTGGAGAACATGTCGTGGTTCACCGGCGACGACGGCAAACGCTATCGGCTGTTCGGCGAAGGCGGCGGTGCGGCCCTCGCCGAAGAGCTCGGCGTTCCCCTCATGGCCGAGATCCCCCTCGTGCCCGCCATGCGCGAAGGCGCCGACGACGGCCGTCCCGTGTCCGTCGCCGCCCCCGACAGCGAAGCCACCGAAGCGTTCCGGGCCCTCGCCGAAGCGGTGATCGCCAGAAAGCCGAGGGTTCGGGTGCACCCTGAACTGGTCATCCGCTGACGTTCACACCGGCGGCAGCGTCCCGGCGTTCCACCGCCACACCCACACCGCCAGGAACACCACGGCGTTGACGGCCAGCACCCAGTTGACGAGACGAACCGACGGTGGGCGTAGCCGGCCGGCACGAACCCCCGCCCACCAGGCCCACGCCACCACCAGCTCCACCAGGAACGGTCCGACCAGAGGGTGGTAGGTCCAGGCATCGGCGAACCGGCCATGCAGCACCGCCGACACCGCTCGGGTCATCCCACATCCGGGGCAGGCATGCCCGGTGGCCCGGGCGAACGGGCAGATCGTGAACCCGTCGTCGGCCGGTGTCCACACGGCCAGGATCAGGAACCCGAAGGCGGGGAGCAGGACCGACATCCGGCGAAGGCGCAACCCGAGACGCGGTGCCGCCCCCGGCGAGAAGGTGACACGTTCGGTCGCCTGGAGGAGCATCGTCCGGCGAGAATACATCCGGCTTTCATCCCCCGGCGGCGACGTCGGGTCGGTATCCTCCGGCGCCCGTGGAACGACGAACGGACCGACCCCCTGCCGTGGTCTTGAGCGGCGTCACCAAACGGTTCGGTGACGTCACCGCCGTCGACGGGATGAACCTCGAGATCCGCGACGGCGAGTTCTTCTCGCTCCTCGGTCCGTCGGGATGCGGGAAGACGACCACCCTGCGGATGATCGCCGGCTTCGAATACCCCACCGAAGGTTCCGTCCGGATCCAAGGACGGGAAATGGGCCTGGAACCCCCCAACCGCCGCCCCGTCAACACCGTCTTCCAGTCCTACGCCCTGTTCCCTCATATGACCGTCGCCGAGAACGTCGGTTTCGGGCTGAAGATGCGCGGGGTGGGACGTTCCGAGATCGCCGAACGGGTCGCCCGTGCCCTCGACCAGGTCCAGCTCGCCCACCGGTCCGACGCCCGGCCCTCCCAACTCTCCGGCGGGCAACAGCAGCGGGTCGCCCTCGCCCGGGCCCTCGTCAACGAACCTGCGGTCTTGCTGCTCGACGAACCCCTGGGGGCGCTCGACCTGAAGCTCCGTCAAGCCATGCAGGTCGAACTGAAAGAGCTCCAGGAGCGGGTGGGCATCACCTTCGTGTACGTCACTCACGACCAGGAAGAAGCCCTCACCATGTCCGACCGGATCGGGGTGATGAACGAAGGGCGGCTACTGCAGGTCGGTGAGCCCGAAGCGATCTACGAACGGCCCACCTCCCGGTTCGTGGCGGATTTCATCGGGCACATCAACCTGGTGACGGCGGAGTGTGCAGGCTCGGGGATGGTGAGGATCGGCGACGGGGCCGAAGTGGCCGTCCCCGGGGTGCAGGGCGCGGGCGGGAAGGTCACCATCGCCCTCCGGCCTGAACGTCTCCACCTGACCGCACCCGACGCCGACATCCCCGCCGGGGCGAACCGGCTGAGAGGAGTCGTCCGCCGCCGGGTCTACCACGGAGACGGCTTCACCTACGAGGTGGCGGTCGCCGGGACCGTCCTCGAGGTCCGCACCGAGAACACTCCCGGGCTGGTCCGCTACGAGGCAGGCAGCGACATCTGCGTTTACTGGGATCCGTCGGCGGCCAACCTGGTGGAGGACTGACGGTGGCGGCACCCGTGACCCCCGAGCTGGAAGCCGCAGCCGAACGCGCCCAAGCCCGACGGGGGCTGTTGGTGTCGCTCCCCGCCTACGCCTACCTCGTCGTGTTCTTCGCCATCCCCCTCGTCATCGTCTTCGTCGTCTCGGTGTTCGGGCGGCGAAACCCCCGAGGGGCCACCGTGTACGGCCCGCCCACCCTCGACGCCTACCGGAAGATCTTCGAACCGGGACCCGACGGCTCCTACCTGGTCCTGGAGATCGTGTGGCGCTCCCTGTGGCTGTCGGTGGTGACGACCATCGTCTGCCTCCTGCTCGCCTACCCCCTCGCCTACTACATCGCCACTCGGACACCCCGGGTCCGCAACGCGCTCCTCGTCCTCGTCATGATCCCGTTCTGGTCGAACTTCCTGGTGCGAACCTACGCCTGGCGGGTGCTGTTGGGGCGCAGCGGACCCGTCACCGCCGTCACCTCGGCGTTGGGTCTCACCGACACCCCGATGATCTTCACCGTGAACGCCGTCCTCATCGGCCTCGTCTACGGCTTTTTGCCCTTCATGGTGTTGCCGCTGTACGCCGCCATCGAACGGATGGACTGGAGTCTCGTGGAGGCGGCACGGGATTTGTACGCCTCCGGCTGGCAGGCATTCCGCAAGATCACCTGGCCGCTGAGCCGACCCGGGGTGATCGCCGGGTCCATCCTCGTGTTCATCCCCGCCTTCGGTGCCTACGTGACACCCGAGATCCTGGGGGGGTCCAAGACCACCCTCCTCGGCAGCTACATCGTCCGTCAGTTCCTCCAAGCCCGCGACGCCCCCTTCGGGTCTGCGCTCTCCTTCGTGCTCATGTCGGTGATGCTCGGTGCCACCATCGTCTACTTCCGGACGGGGGCGAGGAACCTGTGACCGGTCGCTGGATCAGCCGTCTGCTGGGTCTGCACTCGTGGGCCGTGTACGTGTTCTTCTACGCCCCGATCGCCGTCCTCGTCTTCCTCTCCTTCAACGACAACCGGCTGGTGACCGTGTGGACGGGAGCGTCGCTGCGGTGGTATCGGGAGATGCTGGAGAACGATCAGG
Organism: Acidimicrobiia bacterium; assembly: GCA_015488325.1. Classification (GTDB taxonomy): domain Bacteria; phylum Actinomycetota; class Acidimicrobiia; order Spongiisociales; family ZC4RG35; genus S012-128. The sequence goes on from WFOA01000062.1 coordinate 7,959, forward strand.
TGCTGTCGGCGATCCGCAACTCCCTCATCGTGGCAGGCGTCTCCACCATCGTCTCGGTGGTGCTCGGCACCGCCGCCGCGCTCGGCCTGGAACGGTTCCGGTGGCGTGGACGTCGGATCTTCGACGGCCTCCTCTACCTGCCGATCATCATCCCCGACGTCACGATGGCCGTCATGATGCTGCTGTTCTTCGTCCAGGTGTTCGGACTGGTCGAACTCGCCTTCGGGCCGAAGATCGGCCTGGGGCTCGCGACCATCTCCCTCTCGCACGTCGCCTTCAACATCTCTTTCGTCGCCGTCGTGGTGCGTGCCAGACTCGCCGGCCTCGACCCTGCGTTGGAAGAGGCAGCCGCCGACCTCTACGCCGACCGCCGCCAGGCCTTCCTCCACGTCACGCTGCCGCTCATCATGCCCGGCGTGCTGGGCGGAGCCCTCTTGGCGCTCACCCTCTCCCTCGACGACGTCGTCATCACCAGCTTCGTCTCCGGACCCGGATCGACGACGTTGCCGGTGTACGTGTTCGGTCTCGTCAAACGGGGCGTGACCCCGCTCATCAACGCGGTGAGCACGGTGATGTTGGTAGCGTCCATGCTGCTCGTGTTCGTCTCCCTGATCTTCCAGCGGGGTGATGGAAAGGTGCCGCAAGGCACACGGCAATGACTCGGGAGGAGCGATGACAGGACGGAGGATCCTTGCTCTGGTGGGTGTGTTGGCGCTCGTCGCCGCCGCCTGTGCGGCACCCACCACCACCGAACCCACCTCGGCAACGACCGCCGCCACGCCGGCGACGACGGCGGCCACACCGGCGACGACCGGTGGGGCGGGCGACACCGAGCCGGCCGCGGCCGACGGGGTGTGCGCCCCCGGCCAGACCGACGGGGACCTGGTCCTCTACAACTGGACTGAATACATCGACCCCGAGCTCATCGACGCCTTCGAAGCCGAATACGGGGTGGAGGTCATCGAGGACTTCTACCCGTCCAACGAAGAGATGTTCGCCAAGGTGTCGGCAGGGGCCAGCGGCTACGACGTGGTGGTCCCCTCCGACTACATGGTGTCGATCATGATCGACGAAGGGCTGCTCATGCCCCTCCAGCGGGACGCGATCCCCAACGCAGCCAACCTCGACCCGAAGTTCGTTGACGTCCCCTACGACCCGGGCAACCAGTACTCGATGCCCTACCAGTGGGGCACGACGGGGATCGCCGTCAACCTCGACGTCGTCGGTGAAGACTTCCCCGAGACGTGGGGGCTCATCTTCGACCCGGCGCTGGCCGACCAGTACGCCGGGCAGATCTCGATGCTCGACGACCCCCGGGAGTCCCTCGGCGCGGCGCTGAAGTACCTCGGATACTCCCTCAACTCGACCAACGAGGCGGAGCTGGCGGAGGCGGCGCAGCTGATCGCCGACGCCAAAGACCGCATTCTGTTGTTCGACTCGGACCAGTTCGAAGACCTGCTCGTTGCCGGGGAGACCAGCATCGCCCACGGGTGGAACGGGGACTTCTTCGCCGCATTCGACGCCGTCTCCACCGACGAATTCGACGCGTACGAGGTCTACTACTACTTCGTGCCGGAGGAAGGTGGTGTCCAATGGGTGGACAACATGGCGATCCTCGCCGACGCACCCCATCCCTGCACGGCGCACACCTTCATCAACTTCATCCTCGACGCCGAGAACGGCGCGGCGCTGACCAACTGGAACTTCTACGCCAGCCCCAACGCGGCGGCCACCGAATACATCGACCCCGAGATCCTGGAAGACCCGTCGATCTACCCGCCGCCGGAGACCCTGGCCAACCTGGAGTTCATCGCCGACACGGGAGACTTCGAGACCAAGTACTCGGACTACTGGGAGCAGGCGAAGAGCTGACGGGAGCTTCCGGTCGGCTCGGGCACGTACGATGAAAGGCGATGCGGAACCGTCCCATCAGGGTGCTCGAGCTGACCGGAAGCCCCGAACACCGGGGGGCGGTGCACGGCGCCGCCTTCCACAACGAGATCCGGTGCTACACCGCCGAACGGGTCGGCCTCGCCGCCGAAGGGACATGGTCGGGGTCGGCCACGGCGCGTGAAGACGTGCTCGCCCTCGCCGAGGCGATGCTCCCCGCCCATGCCCTCTACGACGCCGAACTGTACGAAGAGATGGTCCTCATGGCCGAGGCGGCGGGGATCAGCCCGGCCGAAGCGGTGATCGTGGGTGGCTTCACCGATTTCGCCGACACGCTGCGGGCGGCGGGCGGGGAGCCTGCCGTCGAAGACGACTGTACGGCCGTCATCGTCCCCGACGACCGGGCCGCAGGTGCAGGCTTCCTCGCCCAGACCTGGGACATGCACGACACGGCCACCGAACACGTCGTCGTTTTCGACATCCAGCCGGACGGTGCTCCCCGGGCGCTCGTGTTCTCCACGGTGGGGTGTCTCGGCCAGATCGGGATGAACGAAGCGGGGGTGGCCATCGGGATCAACAACCTCACCGCCGCCAACGGGAGGGTGGGCGTGACCTGGCCCTTCGTCGTCCGGTCGGCCCTCACCGCCACCAGCTTCGAAGGGGCCGTCAAAGCGATCGTGGATGCACCGGTCGCCGGAGGACATTCGTATCTGGTGTTTGCCGAAGGGAGAGGATGCATCATCGAGGCGATGCCGGGAGGCTGTTCGGTGCTGACCATGGAGCCGGGCCGGGTGTTGGCCCACACCAACCACTGCCTCGCATCCGAGGCCGCCGACCAGGAAGCTCCCCGGCCTGCGGACCTGGTGGCGTCGTCGTTGGCACGGCTCGAACGCGCCCAGGCACTGTTGGCCGACGGCGACGTCGACGCCGAACGTCTGATGGAACTCACCCGGGAACCGGAGGCGATCTGTCGGAGGAGCGAGCCGCCCCATCATGTCGAGACGTGTGGCGCGGTGGTGATGCGGCCGGGGACGGGTGACCTGTGGGCGGTGTGGGGGGTGCCGGCCGACAACGACTACGAGCATTTCACGGTGTATCGATGACCGAGCTGCGCTACGTGAACCTGACCGAAGACCTCGCCCCGCAGTGTGCGGCCCTGGAACGCGCCGCCTTTCCCCACGCCGACCCCGACGACCTCCTCTCCGAAGAGGACATCCGGGCCTACGCCCGGGTGTTCCCGGAGGGCTTCTTCGTCGTCCTCGACGGTGACCGGGTGGTTGGCCAGGGGGCGGGGATCTTCCTCGACTTCGACTTCGACCATCCCCAGCATTCGATTACCGAGATCACCGGCGAGCACCAGTGCGGCAACCACGACCCCGACGGTGACTGGTACTACGGCACCGACATCGTGGTGCATCCCGACTACCGGCGGCGGGGGATCGGGCGTGAGCTCTACCGGCTCCGCAAAGACCTGGTGCGGCGCTACCGGAAGCGGGGGATCATCGCCGGCGGCTACATGCCGGGGTTCGCCGACCACAAGCACGAGATGTCGGCGGAGGAGTACGTGGCCAAGGTGTCGGCCGGGGAGCTCTACGACCCGACGTTGACGTTCCAGCTCGAGAACGGCTTCGAGATCCGTGGGGTCCTCGCCGACTACCTGCGGGATCCCGAGATCGACAACTACGCCGCCCTGATCGTCTGGGAGAACCCCGACCTCTGACCTTTTGACCGCGGGATGTGGCGGTATTTGCCGGATTTCGCTGTCAGTTCGGGGGGTGGGGGGTGTGTGGACGACCCCCTTGCGTTCACGGGCGGTCTTCCCCATGATCCGAAGGCGTGTCCATCGACGTGCTCGACCTCGCCTACCGGTTCACGGACCGCCAACACGGTGTCGTCGCGGCATGGCAGCTCGCCGAACAAGGGGTCACACCGCAGGCTCTGCGCAACGTCGTACGGTCCCGTCGGCTCGAACGCATCACCGGGCACGTGCTCGCCGTTCCCGGCGTCCCCCGCACCGAACGGGCCCGCGTGTTCGCCGCCGTCCTCGACGCCGGACCCCGGGCGATCCTGTCCCACGGGAGCGCCGCCGCCTGGTGGCAGATCCGGGGATTTCAACTCACACCGGTACACACCACCCGGCCCTACGGAACCAGTGGCCGTCTCCCCGAGTTGGGGACCGTCCACGAGGTGCGTGACCTTCCCGAGTCGTTGCTGACCACCCTCGACGGTGTGCCGATCGGCAAGCCCGAACTCGTGTTGTTTCAGCTCGCCGGGGTCGTGTCGTCGGCACGTCTGGCGAGGGCGGTCGACGACGCCTGGTCTCAGCAACTGGTGGACGGTCGGGCGCTGCGAAGGTGCCTGGATCTCATGCGGGATCGAGGTCGCAAAGGCACCGTGGCCTTCCGGGAGGTGGTGGAGGCCCGCCCCGAAGGGTACGTGCCTCCGCAGAGCGGGGGTGAGGCGCGTTTCGCCTATCTGTTGGAACAGGTCGGCGACGAACCCATGGATCGTCAGGTCGACGTCCTCGGAGACGAAGGGTGGATCGGCCGGGTGGATTTCCACGACCGGTGTCGCCCGTTCGTCGTGGAGATCCTGAGTGAGCGGTACCACGCGGCGTTGGTCGACCGGGAGCAGGATCAGCGGCGCTTCGCCGCGTTGAGGGCTACCGGCCGGGTCGTCGTCGCTTTCTGGGATTTCCAGCTCTGGCGACAGGGCGAGTCGGTAGCTCGGATCGTTCGCAGGATCCGCCTCGGTCTCGACGCCGGTGCTGCTCCCGATTCAAGCTCGTTCGAGTTCACCATCGATCTGCACGAGCGGACCGCCGACGGCTCTTCCCTGGACGAGGCCGTCGCCATCTATCGGGACGTCCCGGCTTCGAACTGACCGCGCGGAGTGGCGGTATTTGCCGGATCTGGCTGTCAGTTCGGGGGGTGGGGAGTGTGTGGGTCCCGTTTTGACCGCGGGATGTGGCGGTATTTGCCGGATCTGGCTGTCAAAACGGGGGAGAGGGGGAGGTCAGCCGGTGGTGCGTTCTGCCATCCCGTTCAGGATCTCGAGGACGACCCGGTTGGCGAGGTAGGCGGTGACCTCGGCGTGGTCGTAGGGTGGCGACACCTCGACCACGTCGGCGCCCACCACGTCGAGCTCCCGTGCCAGGCGGCGGACCGTGTCGAGGAGTTGGCGGGAGGTGAGCCCCCCCGGTTCCGGGGTTCCGGTGCCCGGTGCCATGCCGGGGTCGACCACGTCGATGTCGACCGACAGGAACACGCCGCGGGCGCCGCCTTCGAGGGCGTGTGCGACGGCCTCGTCGACCACCGTCTCCAGGCCCCGGTCGACGATCTCGTTCATGAAATACGACCGCATGCCCTGTTCCCGCATCCAGGCGACCACATCGGGTTCCGGCCAGTAGCCACGCAGGCCGATCTGCACGAACCGGTGCCCGGGCACCGCGCCGGATTCGACGAGGCGCCGCATCGGGGTGCCGTGGCCGTACAGGCGCCCGTTCTGGGTGGCGCCGGTGTCGGCGTGGGCGTCGAAGTGGATGAGCGCGACCTCCCCGAACCCGTGGACGCGGGCCACCCCGGTGGCGTCGGCGAAGGTGATCGTGTGGTCGCCGCCGAGGACGATGGGGACCCGCCCGAGGCGGGCCACCTGTTCCACCACCTCGGTGATCCGTTCGAGGGACGTCTCCACATCCCCAGGGATCACGTAGACGTCGCCGATGTCGACGACGCCGAGGGTGCCCAACGGGTCGATGCCGGTGGGGAGGTGAGGCCGATAGCCGTCCATCACCCCGTAGTCGGCCTCCCGGATGGCCCGGGGTCCGAACCGTGCCCCGGGACGATGGGTGGTCCCCCAGTCGAAGGGGGCGCCGAGGATCACCACCTGCCCTTTCGTCGCCGCCACCTCGTCGAGGCGCACCGCCGGGACCCCCAGGAACGAGTTGCGCGAGGCGAAGGAGAGGTATTCGGCGGTGGCGAAGGGGACCTCCGCGGCGCGGTCTTCGTAGGGGGTGTGCATCGGCGGACACGCTACTCGGTCGACGAGGAAACGGGACGGCGCGCCTAGCATGCCGGGACCGCAGACGGAGAGAGGTACCGATGGAATCCGACGCGACCACCGCAGAGGCGATCCACACCGAACCCGACGACGTGCCCGAGGACCACGCCGCCGAGCAGGAAGGCGCCATGGTCCGGGCGGTGATCAAGGGGATCTCGATCATGCTTCCGTTGGGGCTGGTGGCGGTGTTCGTGATGCTCCTCGCCATCGGCCAGCCCTGGAACCGGGCGCTCGCCGCCGCCTGGCTGCCCGGGGTCCTCATCGGCGTCTTCTTCGGAGGGTTCGCCGGCGTCGCCCGGACCATGGACTGACCGCGCGCCGTTCGGAGCGGTCAGCGTTCGTCGAGGTTGAACACGACCGTCTGCAGGTCGGTGAACTCTTCGATGCGCTGACGGCCCCATCCGGTGTCGGTTCCGGCGGCGCCGCCGAAGGGCTGGAAGGTCTCCCAGAAGTCCGTCGAGTCGTTCACGATCACAGTGCCCGACCTGATGTGGTCGGCGTACCACCACGCTTTCGACAGGTCCCGGGTGAACACGGCCGCCTGGAGACCGAGGTGGCTTCGGTTGGCGAGCTCGACGGCTTCGGTGTCGTCCCGGACGACGAGGATCGGGACCACCGGCCCGAAGGACTCTTCCCGGGACAGCGCCGAGTCTTCGGGGACGTGGTCGACCACCGTGAAGCGGTAGTAGAGGTCGGTGGGGAAACCGTCGGCCCGGCCCCCTCCGGTGAGGATCCGAGCTCCCCGGCGGACGGCGTCGGCGAGGTGGCGGTCCATCTTCGCGGCGGTGGCCTCGTTGTTGAGGGGCCCCATCGTCGTGTCGGGATCGAAGGGGTCGCCGAGCCGCACGTCCTGTTCGGCCGCCGCCAGGGTCGCCTCCACGAATTCGTCGTGGACGTCGTCGACGACGATCACCCGCTCGGTGGCACAGCACACCTGCCCGGCGTTGTAGTAGGCGCCGTAGACGGCGGCTGCTGCTGCTGCTTCCACGTCGGCGTCGGCGGCGACGATGAGGGGGCCGTTTCCCGACATCTCCATGATCGACCGCTTCAGTCCCATGGCGGCGACGATCTTGCGTCCCGTCTCCGACGAGCCGGTGAACCCGACGGCGTCGACCCCTTCGTGGGCGACGAGGTATGCCCCGACGTCGGCGCCTCCGGGGAGGATGTTGATCGCACCTGGTGGCACCCCCGCCTCGTCGAAGACCTTGGCCATCTCCAGCAGGGCCCAAGCGGTGAACTCGGGGGGCTTCACCACGAAGGCGTTGCCGGTGGCGAGTCCCGGTCCGACGTATTCCATGGGGATCATCACCGGGAAGTTCCACGGGGTGATGGCCGCCCAGACTCCGACCGGCCGGTGCAGCGTCACCATCCGCCGGTGGCGTTCGGTGGTGGGGATCACTTCTCCGCTGAGACGTTTGACGTCTTCGGCGGCGATGGTGAAGTAGTCGCCCGATTCGGCGATGTCGTCGATGGCTTCGGCGTGGTAGGGCTTTCCCTGTTCGAGGGTGAGGATCCTGGCGACTTCTTCGGTCCGTTCCGACCAGAGCCGGGCGATCCGGTGGCACAGTTCGGCCCGTTCGAAGGCGGACCAATGCCGCATCTGTTCGGTGGCGGCTCGGGCGGCGGCGACCGCCCGGTCGACGTCCGCCGGTGTCGGTTTGGGCAGGGTGTAGATGTGTTCGCCGGTGACGGGGGAACGGATCTCGTAGGCTTCGTCGCCGGACCCGTCGGTCCATTCGCCTCCGATGTAGAGCTGGAGATGGGTCGCCACGCCTCCCTCCTCTTCGTCGACGTGGAACCTAGCTCGGGGGGCCGGCCGGTGCCGGTGTACGCTCCCGCCATCGAACATCAAGAGGAGCAGCGATGGCCAAGATCCACGGTGGCCAGATCATCGCTCGGGCGCTCCGAGCAGAAGGCGTCGACACGGTGTTCACGCTCACCGGCGGCCACATCCTCCCGATCCTCGACGGATGTGTCCAAGAAGGCATCAGGGTGGTGGACGTCCGTCACGAACAGGCCGCCGCCCACGCCGCCGAAGCCTACGCCCGGCTGACGGGGCGGCTGGGGGTGGCGGCGGTCACGGC
>WFOA01000063.1 GCA_015488325.1 Acidimicrobiia bacterium
GGGTTCGGGGACGGTGAAGTCGAGGAACTGCTCCACCCCGGTCCAGCCGGTGAGGGTGGGTTCGAGACGTTCCAGCAGCCGCTCCGATACCGCCATCCCGGCAATCCCGAACCCGGCCCGCAGCCACTTCCGGGCGCCGGCGACCACCAGGTCGGCCCCACCGAGGGGGACCGGGAACGCCCCGGCGGCCTGGATGACGTCGACCACCAGCAGGGCGTCACCGGCGACGTCCCGCAGCTCCGCCGGGTCCGTCCGGAACCCGACCGAGTACGAGACGAGGCTCACCGACACGACCTTCGTGTCCGAGTCGACCGCTTCCGCCACCGCCGACGGCTCGAGGCGTCCACCATGCAGCGGCACCCGTCGTACCTCGTCGACGATGCCGAGCTCGCGGGCCCGCAGCCACGGGTAGACGTTGGCGACGAACTCCCCTTCCGGCACCACGACGTTGCCGCCACGCAGCCCGAGGGCCACGTGGAAGAGGGCTTCGCTCGTCGACGAGACCACCATCGCCCGTTCCGGTGACACCCCGTAGAGCCTGGCGGCGGCCCGGCGGGCCGCGCTCAACACCTCGAAAGCGAGGTCGCCGATCTCCTCCCCCGACTCCGCCAGCTTCCCCACCAGGGTCGACACCGCCTCCGCCACCCGCCGTGACGGCGGGCCCAACGAGGCGAAATTCATGTATCCGGGAGGTTCGGAGAACTGGTCGAGGTAGGTGGAAGGAAGCCGGGACATACCCCGGATCGTAGAGCCGGACACCTCAGCGGCCGGAGGACCCTCCGCCGCCGTCCCCCCAGACCGATTCGGCCTGCTCCCACACCGAGCGTAGATGGGTGAACGCTCCCCCCGCAGCGACCAGCTCGGCGAAGGTCCCGTCTTCGACGACCCGCCCCGCGTCCATCACGACGACCCGGTCGGCCCGTTCCGCCGTCCGCAGCCGGTGGGCGATCACGATGGCGGTCCGCCCTTCGAGCAGCACCCCCAACGCCCGTTCGACCTGTGCCTCGCTCTCCGGGTCGAGGTTCGATGTCGCTTCGTCGAGGACGATCAGGGCGGGGTCGGCGGCGAGGGCCCTGGCCAGCGAGACGAGCTGGCGCTCCCCCGAGGAGAGGCGACCACCCCGCTCCCGGACGTCGGTGTCGAGCCGTTCCGGGAGGGACCGGACCCAGTCGTCGATGCCGAGGGTGCGACAGACCTCCCACACCTCCTCGTCCGACATCTCCGGCCGGGCGTAGGCGATGTTGTACCGGAGCGAACCGTCGAAGAGGAACCCTTCCTGGGGGACGAGGGCGACGTGGCGTCGGAGGGAGACGAATCCGATGTCCCGGAGGTCGATTCCGTCCAACAGGACCCGTCCTTCCTGGGGGTCGTAGAACCGCACCGCCAGCTTGGCGAGGGTCGACTTGCCCGCTCCGGTCTCACCCACCACGGCCACCCGACTGCCCGGAGCGACCCGCAGGTCGAGGCCGCGGACGACGGGTACGTCCGGGTCGTACCCGAAGGTGACCCCGTCGAAGACGAGTTCGCCCCGTACCGGTTCGGGTAGCGGCCGGGGATCGGCCGCCTCGACGACCGCCGGTGTCCGGTCGAGGAGACCGAACAGCTTGGAGAGCGCCGCCAACGCCCCTTGGGCCAGGTTGTAGACGTTGGAGAGCTGGACGATCGGCTCGAAGAACCAGTTGAGGTAGAGGAGGAACGCGATGAGCGAACCGAAGGTGAGGGTGCCGTCCAGGACCCGACCTCCGCCGACGAACAGGACGATTGCCGTCCCCACCGTGCGGAGCAGGTCGACGGCCGGGAAGTAGGTGGAGATCGCCCGGGCCGCCTGCAGGTTGGCCTCGTAGTACCGCTCGTTGACCCGGCCGAACCGTTCCTGCTGTCCCGGCTCCTGGGTGTAGGCCTGGACCACCCGCACCCCGGAGATCCCCTCCTGCAGGGCACCGAGCACCAGCCCGATCTGTTCCCGCACCTGCCGATAGGCCCGGTCGGCGTACCGGCGGAAGACGAGGGAAGCCGCCACCAGGAGGGGGAGGAGTGCCATCACCAGCCAGGCGAGACCCGGATCGGTGACGAACAGCCCCACCCCGACTCCGAGCACCGTCAACACCGAGGTGAGCACCGAGATGGCGCCTTCGTCGGCGAAGGTGGTGAGGGCCTCCATGTCCGAGGTCATCCGGGAGACCAGCACCCCCGACTTGGTCCGCCCGAAGAAGCCGAGGTCGAGACCCATGAGATGCCGGTAGACGACGACCCGGAGACGCCGCAGGTAGCGTTCCCCGACCAAGGTCACCGCGTACATGGCGGCGCGGCTGGTCCCGTATTGGACGACGAGGAGGGCCAGGTAGAGGATCGACGCCCGGGTGACGACTCCGGGGTCGGCGACCCGGATCCCTTCATCGACGCCGGTCCGCACCACCAGAGGTCCGGCCAGCCGGGCGACGGTGGCGACCACCGCCGCCACGAGGGCCCCCGTCGCCGGCCACCGCAGGTCACGTCCCAGCGCCACGGCGCGTCGGATCAGCCGGAGGGGACGTTCCACCCGGTCGTCGGCCCCGTACCGCGCGTACATCATGGGGCCACCTCCTCGCCGGGGGAGACCTCGGCGAGGACCTCCCGGTACCGTGGAACCGAAGCCAGCAACTCCCGGTGGGTGCCCGTCGCCAGCACCCGCCCCTCGTCGATGAGCACCACCTTCTCGGCCAGGGCCAGGGTGGAGACCCGATGGGCGATGATGATCGTCGTCCGGCCGGCCATCACCGTCCGCAAGGCATCCCGGATCTCGGCTTCGGTGACGGCGTCGACCGAGCTGGTGGCGTCGTCCAAGATGAGCACCCGGGGGTCCCGGATCATCGCCCTCGCCAACGCGATCCGTTGACGTTGCCCTCCCGAGAGGCTGAGGCCCCGCTCCCCCACCACCGTGTCGTAGCCGTCTGGCAGTTCGACGATGAAGTCGTGGGCCTGGGCGAGACGGGCGGCGAGGCGCACCTGGTCGTCGCCGGCGTCCGGGGCTCCGAAGGCGATGTTGTCGCGGATGGTGGCGGAGAACAGGAACGGCTCTTCGAACACGACGGCCACCGCCGACCGGAGGTCGTCGAGCCGGATGCGGCGGACGTCGACCCCGTCGATGAGCACCTGCCCTCGGGACGGGTCGTAGAAGCGGGGGACGAGGTAGGCCAACGTGGTCTTTCCCGACCCGGTGGAGCCGACCACCGCCACCGCGGAACCGGCCGGGATCCGAAGGTCGACGTCTTCGAGGACCGGTGGGCCGTCCGGGTACGAGAACCCGACGTGACAGAACCGGACCTCGCCGTTGCCCGGCGGCATCGGTCCGGCGTCGGGTGCGTCGACGATGTCGGGGGCGGTGCGGAGGAGCTCGACCACCCGGGAGGCCGCCGCGGCGGCGCGGGGCAACTCGGCGAAGAAGAATCCGGTGATCCGCAGCGGGAAGACCAAGATGACCATGTACTGGCTGAACGCCACGAAATCGCCGAGGGTCATGGCGCCGCCGATCACCCGGAGGCCTCCGATCCAGAGCACCGCGACCGCCGCCGCCGAGGGGATCAGCTCGAAGACGGGGACGTAGGCGGCCCGTTTGCCGATGAGCTGCATCGTCTTGGCGAAGATCCCGTCGGCCACCGCCTCGACCCGCGCCACTTCGGCCATCTCCCGGCCGAATGCCTTCGTGACCCGGATGCCGCCGACGCCCTCTTGGACGACGGTGGCCATGTCGGCGAGGCGTTCCTGGACCTCGAAGGACGTCTCGAGCACCACCCGGGCGTAGACGACAGCCAGCCCCAGCAGGGCGGGGATGGCCGCCAGCGCCACCGCCCCCAGGACCGGGTCGAGGGCGACGAGCAGTCCCCCGACGACCCCGAACATGACGACGTTGGCGACGGTGATCGGGAGCATGGCGTAGATGAGCCGCACCTGGGAGAGGTCCGACGACGCCCGGGCCATCAGCTCGCCGGTGGCCGTCCGGTCGTGGTAGCTGAAGGTGAGCCGCTGGATGTGCTCGAAGATGCGGTTCCGCAGGTCGGTCTCGGCCCGGTACGACACCCGGAACGCGAAGTAGCGCCGACCGGCGATCCCGAGGGCACGGCCGGCGCCGACGGCCAACACGGCACCCACCAGGGGGGCGAGCAGGTCGCGACGTTCCCCGACGATCGCCCGGTCGATCACGACCTTCTGGAGGAACGGACCCGCCACGGTCATCACCATCCATCCCAGGGCGAAGAGCACCGACGCGACGGCTTCGCGCCGGTATCGGAACAGCATGCGGAAGATCAGTCGGAGCCCGCGCCGAACCGACGCGTCACCGAGCCTGCGGGTCGTCACGACCCGCCAGCGTACCCGGCGCCGGTCAGGTCGATCCCGACGAGTTCTCCGAGGCGTTCGAGGGCGGAGCGGGGTTCGACGACCTTGATCGTCGCCATGCCCAACGCTCGGGCCGGTTTCAGGTTCGGGCCGAGGTCGTCCAGCATCACCGCGTCGGCAGGCGCGACGCCGAGGCGTTCGAGGGCCCGGCGGTAGATCTCCGGGTCGGGTTTGCGGACCCCTTCCAGCACCGACTCGACGACCACGTCGAAACGCCGAAGGACCGGATGGTCCCCGAACGGCGTCCAGTTGTTCGTCACCGCCCCCAGCCGGAGACCGGCCCGGCGGAGACGATCGATGGCGGCCAGCATCTCCGGTCGTGGACGGAACGTCCCTTCGATCCTGTCCATCAGCTCGGCGACGTCGACCTCGTAGCCGGCATCAGCCAGTTCGGCGGTGAAGGCCTCGACGAACGCCGGCCTCGACAGCTCACCCCGTTCGTGGCGCGCCCACGCCCCGTCGTCGCCGGAGGCCACCACCACCCTGCCGACGGCGCCACGGGGCAGCCCCCGTTCCCGTTCGAAGTCGTCGATCACCGCCAGAGGCGATTCGAACACGACTCCGCCGAGATCGAACAGGACCCCTCGGATCACGACTCAGGGCTGGGGTCGACGCCTGACGGCGAACCGGAGGCGGTCGGAGAGACGGTCGTTGAGGGAGATGACGAAGGAGTAGGCCCCTTCGGCCGGGAACACGATGTTGTTGAAGGTGAACGCCCGGACCAGCCCGACGTCGGTGCCTTCGGGGATGCCGACGGGTCGGGCGACCCGCACCCCGTGCAGGAGCGGCCCGGTCGGCAGGACCCGTCCCCCGTCTTCGTCGTGGAGGTCCACGGCGATCATCACGGTCTGCTCCGTCCAACTCCACGGGACCCGCACCCGGATCCCGATCCCCAGGCTGGCGTGGCGGGCGGGGAACTCGGGCACGAAGAGCGTGTCCCATCCTCCACCGAGCACGTACAGCTTGCCCTGGGCCGCCTGGACGGCGTCGGCGAGGAGAGCGAAGTCGATCGTGGGCTCGATTCCCGGCTCCATCCCGCCGGACTCTACCCCGACCGCCGGGAGGTAGGGTTTCGCGCGACCCGAGGAGGAGCCATGTCCGAACCCACCGAGATCGCACCCGCCTCCGGCCGTCTGGGGGTCCTCACCCCGGGGATGGGGGCCGTCGCCACCACCCTGTACGCGGGAGTGTTCGCCGCCCGCCGGGGATACCAGCCTCCCATCGGCTCCCTCACCCAGATGGGTCACATCCGGCTGGGGAAACGCACCGAAGGCCGCAACCCCCCGATCGCCGAGTTCGTCCCCCTCGCCGACCTCGACGATCTCGTCTTCGGAGGGTGGGATCCGTATTCGGACGACGCATACACGGCGGCGATGAAGGCGGGGGTGCTCGACACCCGACATCTGGAGGCCGTCGGGGACGAACTCCGAGCCATCAAGCCGATGCCGGCGGTGTTCTCCCCCGAATGGGTGTCCCGCCTCGACGGCGTCGACCACGTCAAGGAGGGGTCTTCCAAACGGGAACTCGCCGAGGCGGTCATGGCCGACATCGACCGGTTCCGGGCAGAGCACGAATGCGACCGGCTGGTGATGGTGTGGACCGGCTCCACCGAGGCCTACCGGCATCCGAGCGAATCGCACCTCTCCCTCGACGCCTTCCGCCGGGGATTGGAGGCCAACGACCCGGCGATCGCCCCCAGCCAGATCTACGCCTACGCCGCCCTGGAGATGGGGATCCCCTTCGCCAACGGCGCCCCCAACGTCACCGTGGACGTCCCGGCGATGGTGGAGCTGGCGACCCTACGGGGCGTCCCCATCGCCGGCAAGGACTTCAAGACCGGCCAGACCCTCTTGAAGACGATCATCGCCCCCGGGTTGAAGGCCCGACTCCTCGGCGTGAAAGGGTGGTTCTCCACCAACATCCTCGGCAACCGCGACGGGGAGGTGCTCGACGACCCCGACAATTTCCGGTCGAAGGAGGTGTCGAAGTTGGGCGTGTTGGAGCAGATCCTCCAGCCCGAGCTCTACCCGGACCTCTACGGCGACGTCTACCACAAGGTCCGGATCAACTACTACCCGCCCCGCGGCGACGACAAGGAGGGATGGGACAACATCGACCTGTTCGGGTGGATGGGGTATCCGATGCAGCTCAAGATCGACTTCCTCTGCAAGGATTCGATCCTCGCCGCCCCCCTCGCCCTCGACCTGGCGCTCTTCCTCGATCTGGCCGCCCGGGCGGGACGGTCGGGAATCCAGGAGTGGTTGAGCTTCTACTTCAAGAGCCCCCAGGTCGCCGAAGGCCTCTACCCGGAGAACGACCTGTTCATCCAGCTCAAGAAGCTGAAGAACAACCTGCGGTACCTGATGGGTGAGGACCTCATCACCCACCTCGGCGTCGAATACTACGAGTAGGCGTTGACGGCCGGGACGGACCTCCGGGTGGGAGACCGCTGGGTGATCCCGGCAGACGAGCTGCGGTGGAGTTTCGGCCCGTCGGGCGGACCCGGAGGCCAGCACGCCAACCGTGCCCACACCCGTGTGGAGCTCCGTTTCGATCTGGCCGCGTCGGCGGCGTTCCCCGACGACGTCAAACGCCGCATCCGGGAACGCCTGGGCGCCGACATGGTGACGGTCACCGTGGACGACACCCGTTCGCAGTGGCAGAACCGGACGATCGCCCGCCGCCGTCTCGCCAGGCTCCTCGAGGAGGCGGCCCGACGTCCCCCGGTACGCAAACCGACCCGCCCGACCCGTGCCTCCCGGATCCGTCGCCGGGAGGAGAAGCGCCGCCGGGCGGAGAAGAAGCGCCTGCGGCGGCCTCCCGAACCCGAATAGGCGACGGCGGCGACGCAGGACGCCACCCGGCCCGCTACCTTCAGCCGCCATGGAGTGGCAGCCCGAACTCGACGAGATCGCCCGGAGGAAGGAGTTGGCGGCCCGTCTCGGCGGGGAGGAGCGGGTGGCACGTCAACGTGCCGCCGGCAAACTCACCTGCCGGGAACGGATCGTCGCCGTCGTCGACCCCGGTTCGTTCCGGGAGGTCGGCTCCCTCACCGGACAGGCCACCTACGACTCCGACGGGCGCCTCGTCGATCTCCGCCCCGCCAACTTCGTCGCCGGCCGGGCCACCATCGACGGGCGGCCGGTGATGGTCGGCGCCGACGACTTCACGGTGCGGGGCGGTCACGCCGACGCCGCCATCCACCGCAAACAGTCCTACACCGAGCAGCTCTCCCGGGAGTTCCGGATCCCGATGGTCCGGCTCATCGACGGCTCCTCCGGAGGCGGGTCCGTGAAGACCTACGAGGAGATCGGCCGAACCTACGTCCCGCCGCTGCCCGGTTTCGAACATCAGGTGGCCCTCCTGTCGGAGGTTCCGGTGGTGGGCGCGGTGTTGGGTCCGGTCGTCGGGTTGGGTGCGGCCCGGGCGGTGCTGACCCACTACACGGTGATGGTTCGAGGGATCGGACAGATCTTCGTGGCCGGACCCCCGGTCGTCGCCTACGCCACCGGCGAGCAGGTGTCGAAAGAGGACTTGGGAGGCGCCGACGTCCACGGTTCGAACGGAACCGTGGACGACCTGGTCGACACCGAAGCGGAGGCGTTCGCCTGTCTCCGACGGTTCCTCTCCTACCTGCCGTCTTCGGTGTGGGAGGTCCCTCCGGTCGTCCCAAGTGACGATCCTCCGGATCGGCGGGAGGAGGAGCTCGGGTCGATCATCCCCCGGAACCGGCGCCGCCCCTACGACGCACGGCGCCTCATCTCCCTCGTCGTCGACGACGGTTCGTTCTTCGAGGTCGGCAGGGCCTGGGCGAAGTCGTCGATCACCGGCCTGGCCCGACTCGCCGGACATCCAGTGGCGGTCCTCGCCTCCGACCCCTTCTCCTGGGGCGGCACGCTGACCGCCCTCGGGGCGGAGAAGATGCGACGCATGGTGGACCTGGCCGACACGTTCGGCCTGCCGGTGGTGAACTTCGTGGACCAGCCCGGGTTCGCGATCGGCACCGCCGCGGAGCGGGCCTCCACCATCCGCCACGGGGCCCGCCTCGTCGCCGCCCTCTACCAGGCGAGCGTCCCCTTCCACACGGTCATCGTCCGCCGCGCCTTCGGCGTGGCCGGTGCCGCCCTCGTCGACCGGGGAGACCCCGACGTCCGGGTGGCCTGGCCGTCGGGAGATTGGGGTTCGCTCCCCCTCGAAGGGGGCATCGAAGCCGCCTTCAAACGGGAGCTGGAGGCGGCGGACGATCCCGGCGCCCTCCGGGACGAGATCCTGGCCCGTTTCGAGACGATCCGCTCACCGTTGCGGACCGCCGAGACGTTCGGGATCGAAGAGGTCATCGACCCCCGCGACACCCGTCCGCTCCTCTGCGAATGGGCCGAGCTCGCCTACCGGCGGATCCGTACCACCCGGGCACCCCGACTCCGCGGCCACCGGCCTTGACGTCGCCGCCGAAGATCCGACGATGGCGAGGCAACACCGATCGGTGCGTTCAGGTGTGCCCACCGGACCGGCTCGACCCGTCGTCGGCGACTCATCGATCAGGCATTGGCACCGTTCCCCGAAGGGCCGGTTGCCGCGGCTTCACAGGGCCTGTCCCTCAACCGCTCTGGATGAGCGCGTCGGCGATCGAGCTACCAGTGACCGGCGGATGTGCCCATGCCCGACCGTGACGTCCCGAACTCGCTAGGTTGCCGGCAAAGGAAACTTCGGGGGTGACCGTTGCAGCCGACTCGCGGAACCTTCTCGTCCCTGTCCCGTGGCCAACGGACCGTCCTCCTGGTGCTCGGCGGGGCCGTCGTGTTGGCCGCGGCGACCCTCATCGTCGTCGCGACGAGGGGCGGGTCCGCTCCGACGACCACCGTCGCCGCCGTCACGACGACGGCGGCCCCTCCACCTGCGACGACCCCGACGACGGTGACCACCACCCCGACCACGTCCGCGCCGACCACGACCACCACCGAGGCGACCACCACCACGACGGAGCCGACCACGACCACCACCGTCGACCCGCTGGAGCTGCTGGTGTTGGAACCCGACGGGCTGGGCGACATCCCCTTCGGCACCGGCGCCGAAGAGACGGTGGCTCGGCTCCGGGAGCTGTTGGGCGACCCCGACGAGGACACCGGCTGGATCTCCAGTTTCTCGGCGTTCGGGACCTGTCCGGGCACCGAGCTCCGGGTGGTCCGCTGGAAGACCCTCGAGGTCTTCCTCTCCGACGGACCCACCGATTGGGCCCCGGCGGGGTACCGACATTTCTTCAGCTATTCGAACTCGGCGCTGCTCGACGCTCCCCTCCTGGACCTCACCACCCGTGAAGGGCTGCGGATCGGAAGCACCGTGGCCGACGTCCGGGCGTTCTACGGGGACGATTCGGTCGTCGTCGACGACCCCTACTTCGACCCGCAGTTCATCAACGACGTCCCCGGTGCGGGGTTCATGTGGGGTCTGGTGAGCGGTGGGGAGCCGACCGACGTCGTCCAGTCGATCTCCGGGGGCATCGGCTGCGGCGAATGAACACCGTCGGGCACGAACCTCGCCCGGCGCGTAGGCTGGGGTCATGACCGAGTTCGTGGTGCGCCTCGCCAACCGACCGGGGATGCTCGCCTCCCTCACCGAGCGCCTCGCCGAGGCCGGTGTCAACATCGAGGCGCTGGCAGCGTACGGCGTGGACGGCGAAGGGGTGGTACGCCTCATCGTCGACGACGCCACCGCCACCCGTCGCTGCCTCAGCGACGCCGGCGTCCACGCCGAGGAGCATCAGGTCCTCGACGCCTACCTGCCCCACCGGCCCGGGGAGCTCGCCCGCCTCGCCCGGCGCCTCGCCGACGCAGGCGTCAACATCGACGCCCTCTACCTGCTCAACTCGGGGCCCGACGGGATCGAGCTGGCCATGGCCGTCAACGACCCCGAAGCGGCCGCGCCGCTGGTCCCGGTGCGGGGCAGCGTCGAGGCCTGAGCTGGGCTGGAAGGCTCGGGTGCTCTAGCATCCCGTCGATGCCACGCGTCATCCCGGGGGTTCTGGTCGCGCTGGTGTTGGCCGCCTGCGGCGGCACCGCCACCACCACGACCTCCGCCGTCCCCGCCACATCCGTCACCACCTCCACCACCGTCGCCTCGACGACCACCACCCTCCCGACGACGACGTCGGAACCGTCGACCACCACCACGACGGAGCCTCCCGGCCCGCCGTCACCGGTCAACGGGCTGGCGGTCTCCGACCCGGAGCTCCTCGACCGTCGGGTGCTGGCGGTGAAGGTCGACAACCACCCGAACGCCCGCCCCCAGTCGGGCCTGCAGGAGGCAGACGCGGTGATCGAGCTGAAGGTGGAAGGGGGGATCACCAGGTTCATCGCCCTGTTCCACCAGTCCGACAGCGCCTATCTGGGACCGATCCGGTCGGGACGTCCCACCGACCCGACCCTGATCGCCCCCCTCGACGCCACGTTCGTGATCAGCGGCGCCTCCAACTGGGTGCTCGCCAAGTTCCGTCGTCGCGGTCTCCCGTTCCTCGGGGAGTCCCCTCCGGCGACGTTCCGCATCTCGTCACGGAAAGCCCCCCACAACCTGTACGGCGACACGGTGAAGCTCCGGGAACGGGCCGACCGGGCGGGCTTCTCCGACGAACCCCCCGACGTCCCCTACTTCGAGTTCGGGCCGCTGCCCGCCGACGCCGACGAGGCGACGTCGTTGACCTTCGACTGGGCGCCGGGGAACCGGGTGACGTGGAACTGGAACGGGGAAGGGTATGAACGGGTCGTCGGGGGGGAAGTCCAGGAGTGGCTGGCCGCCGACGGACGGACCGGACCTCTCGTCTTCGACACCCTCGTGGTGCTCTTCGGCAGGCCCTACACCGCCCGCCCCGACCGTCCCTCCGACGGCAAGGCGGTCCCGGCGACCGACGTGGTCGGGACGGGGCGTGCCCTGGTGGCGGCCGGGGGACGGATCGTCGAAGGCAGGTGGGAGCGGCGCCGCGACACCGACCCGTTCCGGCTGACCACCGCCGACGGGGCACCGCTGCAGGTGCCACCGGGCAAGATCTGGATCTCCGTGTTCCCCCAGACACGCCAGGTTTCGTGGTGAAGGTCTCGGCCGCCACGATCGCCGCCGAAGTGAAGGCGGGGTCACGCACCGCCGCCGAGACCGTCGCCGCGTCCCTCGACGAGATCGAAGCCCAACAGCCTCGGCTCAACATCGCCACCTTCGTCGACCGCGACGCCGCCCTGGAACGGGCTGCCGAGATCGACCGCGCCGTGTCCGCCGGCGAGGATCCCGGACCCCTCGCCGGTGTCCCGGTCGCCCTGAAAGACCTGATCGACCATGCCGGTCGGGTGACGACGTGTGGGTCGTCGTTCTACCGGGAGGTGGCGGAACGATCCGCCACCGTGGTGGAACGTCTCGAAGCGGCCGGGGCGGTGATCGTGTCCCGGACCGGGCTGCACGAGTTCGCCTTCGGGTTCTCCTCCGAGAACCACTGGTTCGGTCCGGTCCGCAACCCCCTCGACCCGGAGACGTCGCCGGGGGGTTCGTCGGGCGGGTCGGCGGCGGCGGTGGCGGCCGGCCAGGTGCCGGTGGCGATCGGCACCGACACCGGAGGGTCGGTCCGGGTGCCCGCCGCCCTGTGCGGACAGTTCGGTTTGAAGGTGACCCACGGTCGGGTCCCGTTGACCGGGGTGTTTCCCCTCGCCCCGTCCCTCGACACGGTCGGCCCGATCGCCGCCACCGTCGACGACCTCACCCTCGTCTATTCCGTCGTCGCCGGCGACGACCCCGACGACCCGTGGTCGGCGCCACGTCCGGTGGTGACGCCTTCGGCGCGGCTTCCCGACCTCCAGGGGGTGCGAATCGGGATCCCGGTCCCCTGGGTCGACGACGTCCCCACCTCCGAGGAGGTGGCGGCGGCGTTCGCCGAGACGGTCGGGCGGCTGCAGGCCCTGGGAGCTCAGGTCACCGAGGTCGAAGCGCCGTCCCTCACCCCGCCGGGGATGATCCGCGAAGCGTCCTACGGGGAGGTGGCGACGATCCATCGGACCTGGTGGACGCAGGGACGGGAATATGGACCCGAGGTCGCCGCCCGGATCGAAGAGGCGGTCGGCGTCACCCTCGACGAATACGTCGAAGCCCGCCGGTGGCGCGCCGCCCTCACCCACGTCGCCGCCCGTCTGTTCCGCCGGATCGACCTGTTGGCGACCCCGGCGACCGGGGTGACGGTGAAGAAGATCGGCGACGACACCGTCGAGACGACCCGGGGGCCGGTCCCGTACCGGACGGCCCTGTCGGGGTTCACCGCCCTCGTCAACCACCTGGGTTGTCCGGCCTTGGTGGCGCCTGCCGCCTCCGAGACGACACCTCCTCCGGGCCTGCAGCTCGTCGCTCCTTGGTGGCGTGAACACCGGTTGTTGGAGGTCGCCGGGTTGGCCGAACGCGAAGGGGTGTTCTGTTCGGTGACGGCGTCCGGGAGCTGATCACGCAGGATCGTGGAACTGTTCCCGACGGGGAGTACACTGGCTGCGGGCCGGAGAAGTCGTGCAACGGTCCTCCGCCCGGCCGCCGGTCGGGCGCCGAACCATCTCCTCAACGTCGCCGAACCCATCCGACCCGCGTGCAGAACCGATCTGAGGAAGTGAACGTGTCGGACACCACCGCGACAGTCAACGACGAATCCGAACAACAGACCCAGACCGCCGAGCTGGACAGGGTCGTGATCCGCCTCGCCGGCGACTCCGGCGACGGGATGCAGGTCGCCGGTTCCCGTTTCACCGACGCCTCCGCCGCGTTCGGCAACGACCTGGCGACCTTGCCGTCGTTCCCGGCGGAGATCCGGGCACCTGCCGGCACCCTCCCCGGGGTCTCGTCGTTCCAGGTCCAGATCGCCGACTTCGACATCCTCACCGCCGGTGACCAGCCCGACGTCCTCGTGGCGATGAACCCGGCGGCGCTGAAGGCGAACCTCGCCGACCTCCGTCAGGGCGGGACGCTGATCGTGAACACGGAGGCGTTCAACGAGCGGAACCTGGCCAAGGCCGGGTACGAGTCGAACCCGCTGGAGGACGGCAGCCTGGAAGGCTACCGGGTGATCAAGGTCCCGATGGAGAGCCTCACGAAGGAGGCGGTGAAGGATTCCGGGGTGAAGGGACGTGACGTCCTCCGGTCGAAGAACTTCTTCGCCCTCGGCCTCCTGGCGTGGCTGTTCCACCGTCCCCAGGAACCGACCCTGCAGTGGGTGGAGCAGAAGTTCGCGAGCCGTCCCGAAGTGGTGAAGGCGAACGTCTCCGCCTTCAAGGCCGGATACAACTTCGGCGTCACCACCGAGGCCACCAAGGTGACCTATCTGGTGAAGCCGGCCCATCTGCCGCCCGGCACCTACACCAACGTCACCGGCAACACCGCCCTCGCCTGGGGTCTCATCGCCGCAGCCCACGCGGCGAAGCTGCCGCTGTTCTACGGCTCCTACCCGATCACGCCGGCCTCGGACATCCTCCACGAGCTGGCCCGCCGGAAGAACTTCGGGGTGCGCACCTTCCAGGCCGAAGACGAGATCGCCGCCGTCGGCGCCACCATCGGTGCCGCCTTCGGCGGGGCGCTGGCTGTGACGGGCACGTCGGGCCCCGGCCTGGCGTTGAAATCCGAGGGGATCAGTTTGGCGGTGATGACCGAGCTGCCGATGGTGATCGTCGACGTCCAGCGGGGCGGGCCTTCGACGGGGCTTCCCACCAAGCCCGAACAGACCGACCTGCTGTTCGCCCTGTATGGACGCCACGGCGAGTCGCCGCTGCCGGTGCTGGCTGCGGCGTCTCCGTCCGACGCCTTCGACGTGGCGATCGAAGCGGCCCGTATCGCCCTGAAATACATGACGCCGGTGCTGCTGCTCAGCGACAACCTGATCGCCAACGGCTCCGAACCGTGGCGTCTGCCCGCCATCGAAGACCTGCCCGACATCTCGGTGCCGTTCGCCACCGAACCGAACGGGCCGGACGGCCGGTTCATGCCCTACCTGCGGGACGTTCACACGTTCGCCCGCCCGTGGGCGATCCCGGGGACACCCGGGTTGGAGCACCGGCTCGGTGGTCTGGAGAAGGAGGCGATCACCGGCAACGTCTCCTACGACCCCGCCAACCATCAGCTCATGACCGACAGCCGGGCATGGAAGATCGCCAACATCGCCTCCGACATCGCTCCGGTGGAGGTGGAAGGCGACGACGACGCCTCGCTGCTGGTCCTCGGTTGGGGATCCACCTTGGGTTCGATCCGGGCTGCCGCCCGCCGGGCCCGCAACCGTGGCCACAAGGTCGCCACCGCCCACCTGCGCTATCTGAACCCGTTCCCGGAGAACCTGGAGGACGTGCTCCGGTCCTTCGAGATGATCCTCGTCCCCGAGCTCAACACCGGCCAGCTCCGGCGTCTGCTGAGGGCCGAGTACCTGATCGATTCGGAAGGCCTCAACAAGGTCGCAGGCGTCCCCTTCAAGGTCGCCGAGGTCGAAGACAAGATCCTGGAGATGCTGAAACGATGACGACTCCCACCTACACCCGGGCCGACTTCCAGACCGACCAGGAGGTCCGGTGGTGTCCCGGCTGCGGCGACTACACGATCCTGGCGTCGGTGCAGAACTTCATGGCGGAGATGGGTCTCCCCAAAGAGAAGATCGTGTTCGTCTCGGGGATCGGATGTTCGTCTCGGTTCCCCTACTACATGAACACCTACGGCATGCACACGATCCACGGCCGTGCCCCGGCGATCGCCACCGGCCTGGCCGCTTCCCGTCCCGACCTGTCGGTGTGGGTGGTGACCGGTGACGGCGACGCCCTGTCGATCGGCGGGAACCATCTCATCCACGCCCTCCGCCGCAACATCAACATCAAGATCCTGCTGTTCAACAACCAGATCTACGGGCTCACGAAGGGCCAGTATTCGCCGACGTCCGAGCTGGGGAAACGGACGAAGTCGTCACCGATGGGTGCGATCGACTGGCCGTTCAACCCTGTCGCCCTCGCCCTCGGGGCCGAGGCGACGTTCGTGGCCCGCACCCTCGACATGGACCGTCCCCTCACCCAGAAGATCCTGGAGCGGGCCTACCGCCATCAGGGCGCCGCGTTCATCGAGATCTACCAGAACTGCAACGTGTTCAACGACAAGGCGTTCATCGAGCTGACCGGCAAAGAGGAGCGGGTCCACAACCGGATCGACCTCCGCCACGGGGAGCCGATCGTGTTCGGGCCGGACCAGGTGAAGGCCGTGGTGCTCCGGGACGGCCGGGCCCAGGTGGTGGACCGCGCCTCGGTGGATCCGGCCGAGATCCTCGTCCACGACGAGACCCGCCCCGACCCGACGATCGCCTTCGCCCTCGCCCAGCTCTCCCACGGACCGCACGGGCCGACCCCGATCGGGATCTTCCGGGATGCGCCTCGGGCCACCTACGAGCGGCTGATGGCCGACCAGATCGTCGACGCCCAGCAGCGTTCGGGGGCGGGGGATCTGGCAGCGTTGCTCCGTTCGGGTGGCACCTGGGAGGTCGAGTGACGGCGGTCAGGCGACCAGCATCCTGACTGCCGCCCCGACGGCGACGACCACCAGCAGCCATCTGATCCAGCGGGCACCTCGGGCGACGGCGAGCCGGGCCGCCAGATAGGAGCCTGCCGTGTTGCCGACGGCCATCGTCAACCCGACTTTCCAGTCGACGGCGGCCGCCTGGGCGAAGAAGACGAGGGCCACCGGGGTGTAGAGGAGGATGAGGAGCACTTTCGCTCCGTTGCCTCGCACCAGGTCGAGGCCTTCGGCGAGGACGAGGCCGGCGAGGAGCAG
Organism: Acidimicrobiia bacterium; assembly: GCA_015488325.1. Lineage (GTDB taxonomy): Bacteria > Actinomycetota > Acidimicrobiia > Spongiisociales > ZC4RG35 > S012-128. The sequence continues at coordinate 16,174 of WFOA01000063.1, forward strand.
GAACCCCACTCCCGCCTGGACGAACCCTCCGTAGAACCCGATCCCGAAGAACACGATCGATCTCCACGGCTGTCGGACCGTCCGTTCGGTGCGTTCTTTCAGCCATACCGTCGGCTTGGTGAGTACCGAGACGGCGATGAACACGAGCACGAACGCGAACACCTTCTTCATGGCTTCGTTGTCGAGGCGGGTGGCGGTCCACGCTCCGACGGCGGCTCCGACGACGGCCGCGGGGATGGCTCCGGCGACTCTCCGCCACGGCATCGCCCCTCCCCGGGTGTAACCGGCGACGGCGCTGGCGTTGGCGAAGAGGATGGCGATCCGGTTGGTGCCGTTGGCTGCCGTCGCCCCCAGCAGGGCCTCCAACACGGGGAGGCTGATGGCGCTGCCGCCGCCGGCGACGGCGTTGATGAACCCGGTGGCGAGTCCGGCTCCGATGAGGACGGCGACGGTGCCCCAGGTCAGCTCCACGTCTCGATCCTCCGACGCATCTCGGCGGGGAGTTCGACGGACTGGGGCATGCGGAGAGGGGTGATGGAGATCCATCCCCGCTGGGCGGCTTCGACGTCGGTGCCTTCGAGGGCGGCGAATTCCCGGAGGCCGCCGCCGAAGTCGTGGACGAACACGCCGTCCCCGACCGACCGGAACAGGCGGTCGTAGCCGGTCCGGGCAGGCCGGGTGATCCTCAGGGGGGTGGCGTCGTCGGCGTCGAAGGGGAGGTTGATGTTGACGACGTCGGCGACTCCGGGGAGGTCGGCGTCGACGAGGCGGTCGACGAGGGCAGCGGCGAGGGCGGCGAGCCGTTCCCACCGGGGGCGGGTTTCGGGGGCGTGGGCCCGAGCCTTCCAGGCCGTCCAGTCCCCCATCGTCCCGGTGGAGACGGCGACGGCGGGGATCCCCGACACCCATCCTTCGATGGCCGCCCCGACCGTCCCCGACGACATGACGAATCCGACGCCGTGGTTGTAGCCGAGGTTGATGCCGGAGACGACCAGGTCGGGGGATTCGTCGAAGAGGCCGTCGACGGCGAGCTGAACGGCGTCGGCCGGGTATCCGGTGCAGGCCCACAGCGGGACGCCGTCCCGTTCTTCTCGGCGGACCGCCACCGGTTCGAACCGGGTGATCGCCTTGCCCACCCAGCTCCGTTCCCGGTCGGGTACGACGACCCGGACCGGTCCACGGGTTCGGGCCATCGCCTGGGCGAAGGGAACCAGGGCGGGGCTGTCGACGCCGTCGTCGTTGGTCACCAGTGTCCAGGGCACCGGGCGACGTTAGCGAGCAGCGACCACGGCGGTCACACCGGACGTTCGAGGTCACGGACCCGGGCGTTGTGACGGTACCGCGCCCAAGCCAAACCCCGGGAGCGACCACCTCGATTCCAGCCGTCGTCGTATTGAACGGCGTTTCAACCCTCGCCCGGGCCGAAGCCCAGGCGCGACCGCGTCGGTCCATACGATCCGCCATGCCCCACTGTCGTTTCAACCCTCGCCCGGGCCGAAGCCCGGGCGCGACCTGTCTGCCAGCCCCAGCCCGACGAGATGCCGTGCGTTTCAACCCTCGCCCGGGCCGAAGCCCGGGCGCGACCGTCCTAATCCTGGGCTTTTCCACCACGAATGGCAAACCCACCCCGGACGACGTCACACTATGTGGTTGTCAATGTGCCTCTTACGCGCTTTCGGCGCGATTTCTGAGCGAACCTCCCACCAAACGGCCACCACATCCGGTTCGCACCATCACACGATCAGAGGGCTGTGGATGTCGAAGTCGAGGTCCCGTCCCAACCTCCACAGATACCGGTCCCGGGGCTCCCGGAGTCGATAGATCCGTACCGAATCCTCGGATGGGACGATCACGTCGGTGAGAGTCGCCACCAACTCTTCGAAGCCCGCCCGGTCCAGGACGCATTCGAACACCGACTTGAGAACGCGCTGTCCGAAACCTTCGCAGATCTTCGCGACCTGACGAAGGCGCCGTTCGCCTTCCGGCGTCTCGGTGTTGATGTCGTAGCTGACCAGAAACTCCATCACATCACCGGTAAAGGAACGGGAGATAGTGGTCGACATCGCCTCGGAGATGCCGTGCCAGCACCCGCGCCTGAATGTGGGGGATCAAACCGAACGGCACCTTCGTGCCCAACAGACGATGCCTCACCTCGACCTCCTTACGTTGCTGATACGCGGTAATCACCGTCCGGCGACCCGTATCCGTGAGATACACCATCCCGCCCGGGAACACCTCGAAGTCGCCGTCGGCGAGCTGGCGTCGGTTGACGAGAGTCAGCACCAGCCGGTCGGCGACAAACCGAAGCTCCTCCATCAGATCCAAGGCGAGGCTCGGCCTCCCTGGACGCAAACCGTGGAGGAACCCGACTTGGGGATCCAGACCCACTCCTTCCAGCGCACTTTCACATTCGATCCGGATGAGCGAATACACGAAGGACAGAAGAGAGTTGACCCGGTCACGCGGGGGGCGTCGGGTTCGCACCCCTTCGAACCAGTGGCGCCGGTCCCTCACGACGAGGAGCGGGAACAACTCGAAGTACCGACGGGCGACCTCACCTTCGATGCCCCTCACCTCGTCGAGGGTGGCGACGTCGGGTAAGCGGTCCAGAGCGTCGGCCAAGGCCGCGGCGCCCCCACGCAGCTCCTCTTCAACGGCGTCGCTGTCGGTGTCGCGAGCGCCACGCAGAAGGACCTGCCGGGAGTTCTGGATCTTCGCAGCCACCATCTGACGGGCGATGCCCAACGTCCGGTTCGGATCCGTCGAGGCAACGTGCTGTTCACGTCGGAGCAGCACGTTGCCTCTGATGCGACCCTCCATCCTCCCTACGAAACGCCCACGGGAGTCGAGCCAGACGAGGGTCCGTCCGTCCTCGGCACAGCGTTCGATCAGAGCCGAGGAAACGTGGACGCCACCGAAGACAACGATTCCCGACAGGTTCCGAAGCGGGAAACGACCTACCAGGCCCCCATCCGACATGACTTTCACGGCGTCACCTTCCGCCCGTAGGCTCAGCCCACGTGTAGTCACGTACAAGACGTTCGCCAGCTCACGCATCTGCCGACACCTCGGCGGCGAGCCGGTAGAGGAAGGCGTTCAGAGAGGCCAGCCGCCTCCTCTGTGCCACCACCCCCGGCATGCAGGTCGAATAGAGGGAACACGGGGGACATCGTCGGTCGTTGGGGGCGTCGGGTACCAGCGCTCGCTCCAACAGCTCCCTCACCGTGTCGATCTCCCGTGCCGTCCGCCGTCGAAGATCGTCGTCGAAGTCGATAGTGAACCGCCGTCGTGAACCCCCGCAGTAGACGTCCCCGCGAGGGACCGAAGTCCTGTACATCTCCTCCAAGCAGAGCGCCTGAGCGCAGAGTTGCACCAGGGCGGGCAAGGCGGGCCTTCGGCCCGCCTTGTACTCCACCGGGTAGGGCCCTTCCGGCCGCAACTCGACGACGTCCGCCTTGCCGTGGATACCCCACCGCTCTGAGGCCAAAGGCAAGGACCGGACGACCCGTACACCCCCTTCCACCGTCTCTAGTCCCGACTCGACCCGCTCGTGGAGCCGTGCTCCCCGAAGCGTGTACACGTTTTCGTCGAAGGTCTGTTCGACGTGGATCAACGCGCACTGCCGCGGGCAGTAGACGTGATGTTCGAGGGCGGAGATCGGAACAGAGGTCACGCCAGGCGGTTCAACGTCACTCCGGGCGGGAGCGCCGTGTCGTCAACCTCGATCGTGTAGTCGCTGACCGACCGAGGCGCGGCCACGCCGTCGCGTCTCGACACCGACACCCGCTCCAACAAGGTGTGGGCTGGGGCGTCACCGAGGCTGTTCGAATGGGAGAAGACGAACAGCCCGCGGCATGCCGTGTAGCCGCGGGACGAAGACCGGTCGAGATCCCACATCCGCACCAGGGCATCCCAGAAAAGGGCGAGATCATCGGAGTCGACGCCGGTCTGTTTCGCGAAGTGGGCCGAATAGAACCCGTGGGCACGGAACAATCCGTAGGGAACGATCGCCTTGCGCCCCATCTCGCTCTGTTTGCCCGACGCCTCCCCCGTCTCCGAGACCACGACCTCCATGTCCTCCGGCCTCGTGACGGCCACTCGAGTGATGGAGAGGTCGAGGGGCACGATCGGGTCCACCGAACGGGCGAAGGTGAGCTGAACCGGACCACGAACCTGTCCGCAGTTCACGTTGGTGGTCATCACGGCCCCGAACATCCGGATGTCGTAGAAGTTCGCGCACATCCAGTCGCGAGCCCGCATGACGTCGTCGGCGGCCTGCTTCGTCCGGGTGGATTCGATCCCGAGATCGTCGTAGGCACGCTGGTGTTTGCTGTTGAGAGCTTCACCCGACTGGACGTAGATCTTGAACCGCCCTTCGTCCCCCCGGACGGCGTCCACCCAGTCACGCACCTTGCGCTTGATGGCGACGTCGGTGACCAGCCCCTGCATCGTCTCGGGATCGATCCGAGGCAGGTTGCCGGCGTCGGGATCACCGTTCGGGTTCCCGTCGGTGACGTCGAACAGCAGCACGAAGTCGTGCCGAACGTTCGGGTCGAGATGTCGAGCGGTGGTCGTCGTGGTCATGGTCGTCATTCCTTTCGTTCGTCCTTCGGGGTCCAGCGGGCATGCCGCTGGTGGTAGTAGCCGAGGGCGAAGAGCCCCTGTTCACGAAGGGTGAGGGTCGACGGGAATCTGTCGATCTCTGCACTGATCGCCTCCAAGTCCCGCTGGATCCCCCGGTAGGCCCCTGGCTTGTCCCGTTCGAGCTTGGCGAGGTGGTGTACCGCACCCCTAATCAAAGCGCCGAACACCGACGCCGGCGTCGTGGACGCGGCGCCGTAGAACCGTTCGGTAACCGCCCGAACGCCCACCGCCTGCTCCTGGGCCCGTTCGAGGACCGCGAGGAGCCTCCCGCAGTGGTAGGCAGTCTCGGGTGTGGTCTGGTCGAGTTCGACCATGTCGTCCTCCTTCCATCCGTATCTCGTGGCCAACACGGCCTTGATCAGAGCGGCCCGAGGCCCGGTCACCCTCCGCTCCGCCGAGTTCCGACGGGTCGCCTCCGCCAGGAGACTCTCAGGGAGCGGAAACCCCAGGAGGGCCGACCGCACCATCGCCGTCAACGTGTTCGGTGGGACATCACGCAGGTCCCTCACGGTGGAACCCGCCAAGGCCCACAGGCCGTGGACCTTGAAAGTGCCCTCCCAGTCGCGAAGGCGCTGTCGTGAGAACCAGGAGGCGAGGTGCCGCTGGACGTCGGGAATCGCAGCGTCGATCCAGTCCCGCACCACCGCCCTCCCGCCGCTTCCGCTCAGACCCACTGCGTAGAACCGATCCGCAGACACCTCGGCGGCCTCTCGGCTCTTCCACGGCGACCGGAACAGCGCTTCGACGTCCTTCGGTTCGGGTCGTTGCAACAGCGTGGCCACGTCGAAAGGCTCCTCGGAGCGGGTCCAAAACACGTAGGCGCAGTTTCCGAAACGGATCCGTGTGGCTTCGTCGGCGAGGAGTCGGTTCACACCCTTGGTGAACCCTTGGGCGCACGGGTCGCAGACCGGTGACGTGAGAGAGGCCTCCAACCCGTAAGACTCGAAGGCGTCCTCGTTCGCCGAGATGATCGACGTGCCCGAACTTTGCCCGCCTGGGATCCCCTTCACCTTCAACGGCAACCGGCGAGCCGCCCGTCTCCGTTCGCCGCAGACGAGGCACTGCATGACGGGAGCGTCGGGGTCGGACGCCGCCCCCGCCCAAAAGTCCCTCACCTCGGGCAGGTCCACGACCTCCCGGCCCTCGACGGCGAACCCGATCGTCGCCCCTTCGTCGAAACCCTCCGGGATATCCAAGAGGTTCCTCGGACCAGCCTCGAGGAACCGCAGCACCGCCGCCACCTCGGGACGCCCCGTCGCCTCGGCAGCGCGACGCACCAGCTCGACGTAGGCCTCGTGGGCCTGGCGGGCCCGCTCCGGTTTCGTCTCGCCGCCACCGGGCCCGAAGGTGTAGTCGCCCTTGTCGGCGAACAGGATCGGTTTGATGCCAGAGGCCCGCTGGATCGACGGCAGCAGCCGTTCCACACCCCGCCGAAGTCTCCGCTCGGTCGGGTCGGCGAGGTCCCGGGGGGTCCCTGCCAGGGGACGTCCCGACCCGTCGAGTTCGACCAAGTACCGAAGCGGTCGCCGAGTGAAATAGGGGGGTGTGGGATCGTGGCGGCTCTCGTACTCCACCAGCCGAGTGAGGATCACGTCGACACCTCCTCCCAGGAAGGCACGGCGAGGACCCCGTCGACGACGGAAGCCCCGAAGAACCGAGGCTGGCCGCGGCCGTCGTCGTCGTAGACGAGGTCGTAGAGCATCAGACCCAGATCTTCCGTCCAGGGAACAGGCCGGTCGGATTCGTCGGGCTCGGCGAAGGAGGCCGAGAACTCGCGGCATCCCAGGTAGGGCTGGTTGAAGCACCGCCCCTGACGAACCCGCCGCCGGAACTGATCTCGGTACTTCGCCGGCTCGGCGTCGGCATGGCTGCGTAGCTCCACATCCGCCGTGATCACGTAGGCGACGTCCCGCAGTGCCAGCGTGTGACGTTGGGTCCTCCGTTCGGACGCTACGAAGCCCCCGACGCCGTCCTTCGCCCAGCCACGTGCCGCGCGGACACTGGCCTTGTCCTTCACCTCGTTGCGGAGGATCGACAGCCATCGAACCGGTCGAAGGACCCTGATCTCCCGCACCCGCCAGCGGAACTCGGGCTTCCAGAAGATCGCTTCCAGGATCCCCCTCGCCGCCGACGGGGTAGGAAGCGGATAACTCACCCGCTCCACCTTCATCTCCGGTCGAGTGAAACAGGCGAAATCGCCCCAAACCTTCACTTGTACGGGCGGATACCTGCTCATCGCATCTCCTCCTTTCTCACAGCACCAGGTCGGTGGGAACGAACCCCTCGATCACGAGGCCACGCACCGGGTCGTAGGGTCCGTCCCAGCGACCGAGGCCTTCGGTCAGCGGAGTCGCCAAACCCCTCCGTACGGCATCGTCGAACTCGAACCGGCGAAGGGAGACCAGATACGGTTGAAGCCACCTGAGGGTGTCACGACCTCCCGAACCGGTCGCCAGACGGCCGAGCACGACGTCGAGCTGTTCTGGAGTGATCCCGTAGGGGACGGCGACGTCCACGGTGTCGTCGGAGATCATGCGGAAGCGGCGGGCAACCTGAGGGAAATCGAAGTGCCGCCTCGCATCCTGGATCGCCCGGGCATCGGGTCCGACACCGTTCAGCCACCGCCGGAAATACTCGTCGATCGTCGCCGGGTCGTCGAGGTCGAGCCCGTCCGCCGCCAACGCCTCGGTGATCTGGGCGCCCTGCGTATAGGGACCGCGAGCCATCCCTCCGTCGCCTGGACGGAACACCACGACCTCCCCGGCATCGAGACGCCCCTCCCGGTTGCAGCGTCCCGCCGCCTGGATCACCGAGTCGAGGGGGCCGACCGCCCTGAACACCACCGGAAAATCCAAGTCGACACCGGCCTCCACGACCTGGGTGGACACGACACGACAGGGAAGACCGGCGGTGAGGCGGCTACGGATCCTCTCCAAGGCGTCGCGACGGTGGCGTCCACACAGCAGCGTCGAGAGGTGGAAGACGCCGTCGGCGTCGACGACGCCGACAACCTGCTCCAACAGCTCCAGCGCCTGGGCTCTGGTGTTGACGACGACGAGGCAGCGTTCGTGCTCGGTGACCCACGACGCCACTTCCTCCCAAGAGACGGCCGAGTCGAGCTGCCAGCGGTACCGCACCCGGGAGAACGCCCGAAAGTCGTCGGCGACGCTGGGGACGATCTCGCGGGCCTCCACTTCGGCGAAGGCCGGGATCACGTCGAAAGCAGGCTGGGTGGCCGTCGACAGCACCACCGTCGTGGAATAGTCGCGGGACAGCCGGACCAGCATGTCGAGGGTCGGTTCCAGAAGGACCGGCGGCAGCGCCTGGGCCTCGTCCAGGATGATCACCGACCGGGCAAGGCGGTGCGCCTTACGGAGCCTGCCCCGCTTGTTCGAGAACAGGCTCTCGAAGAGCTGGACAGTGGTCGTGACGATGATGGGGGCGTCCCAGTTCTCGGCGGCGAGCCGATGCCACAAGCCGGCGGAATCCTGCTCTTCTCCATCGGCGAAGGACTCAACGGAGCCGCTGTGGTGCTCCAACACGACGGTGTCCTCGCCGAACACCTGGCGGTAGACGGCAGCGGTCTGTTCGGTGATGGTGATATAAGGAACGGCCACCACCACCCGGCGCAACCCGTGAAGCCGAGCGTGACGCAGCGCGAACGCCATCGCCGAAAGGGTCTTCCCCCCGCCGGTCGGAACGGTGAGCCGGAAGATCCCCGGCGGATGTTCGGCAGCCTTCAGACAATCACCGAAGATCCGTTCCCGGCGTTCGTCCAAGACGCTGCCGGAACGGTCACCCAGCAGCGCCCGCCGCCCCTCGAGGAACCGTTCCAACAGGTCCCCGGCCGAAAGGGCATGCTTCCGAGCAGCTGCAATCTCCGGCCGGTAGTGGGCCTCGGTGTCGAGGGAATCGGCATCGACCAGGGCCGAGAACAGGAGCCGGATCAAGAGTTCGGCGTCGAGGGGGTCGGTCGGAGAAGCCCGGTTCACCGGTCCGGGGTCGAGCGGAATCCCTTCCTGTGCGGCACGGGACCACGCCTCGGCGACGCGAGGGGAATCGGCGTGCTGCCGAAGCCAGGCGAGGAAGTCCTGGCGAGATCGCAGACCTCCGTGATGGGCGTGAACCAGCCAGCCGACGATCGGCAGGCCACACTCGACAGCGAGACGAGCGCCCGCCGCCTTGTGGTCGACACTGCCGGGGCGGGTCCCCGGAGCCTCCTCGCACCGCCGGAGATACCTCTGGAACTCGTCGGCGAACTTTCCGAGGTCGTGCCAGAGACCGGCCAGGAAACCTTCGTCGGCCGCCCCGAGCGGGTCGGCGAACTCCCTCGCCAGCTCCGCCACCGCCTCTAGGTGGTCAACCAGCAGGTTCCTCCGGCCCGCATCGTTGGCGGTGTGGGCCACCGCCGCCTCGGGCCAGGGTTGGCGCAACGTCGTCCTCTCGTCACCCACGGGGACATTGTGGCCGCTACCTGTGACAGATTCCGGCCCGGAGGGGCCGAACGTCAGTCCGCCAGAGATCCGAGGAACCGATCCCGGTCCACCACCGCCCGGGTGACCGTCCCCCGGGCCACCA
>WFOA01000064.1 GCA_015488325.1 Acidimicrobiia bacterium
AGATCCCCGGGTTCGGACCCGTCACCGCAGACATCGCCCGCCAGCTCGCCACCGAGTACGGCCGGCAATGGCAGATCACCCTCACCCACCACAACACACCCGTCTGGTGCGGCACCACCCGACGTCGCCTCACCACCGCCCTCACCCGCCGCATCCAGGCCCGGTATCCCCGCTGTGTCTTCCCCGGCTGCCGCATGCCCGCCCGCCGCTGCGACCTCGACCACATCCAACCCTGGGCCAAAGGCGGCCCCACCTGCGAACACAACCTCATCCCCCTCTGCCACCACCACCACACCACCCACCACCCACCCTGACCGCGACCCTTCACCGCCGCGTCACCGTGCTCTTCATCAGCACCACCGTGTAGGGCTGCCAGGTGGACAGCAGCCAGTACAGGTCGACCGTGCCGTCGTCCCGGACCTCGGTGAACCGGGGGATCAGATACGGCCCGTACAGCTCCCCCTGCCCGCCGAGACGTTCGGTGCGGTCGTCGCCGACGAACCGGCCGTAGGCGGGGCCCTTCCCGTAGTCCACGCGCGGGTCGAACAGCACCACCGACCCGCTCCAGGGACCCCACGGCTCCGGGGCGGTGCGGAGCCGGATGGTCGTCCGGGCCGAGTTGTAGGTCGCCAGCCACAGGTCGAGGGTCGGGTCGAAGGTGACGAGCGGTTCCCCGAACCCCCACCCGTGAGGCACCTCGGACATCACCCCCGGACCCTGGCCGTGTTCGATCTCGAACAGCGCCACCGCGTCGGCCTCTTCGGGGGACCAGGTGTATCCGCCGGCGGTGCCGGAGAGGAAGCGGACCGCCGACCGGTCGCCGCGGCGGAGGGCGTCCAGCGGCGTCGCCGCCAGGTAGGTGTCGGCGTGTTCGGCGTCGCCGCTGCCGAAGATGAGCACCCACGGTCCCTCCCCCTCCAACCCCGGAGGGGTCTCGTCGATCCGGGAGACGGCGATGTCGATGAAATGGGTGTCACCGAAGTCGTAGAGCTCGACGAAGGTGCGGCCCCCGTCGTCGCTGCGGGCCACCAGCGAGCGTTCCGCCCCGTCGGCGGTGAACCACACGAACATCGTCTCCCCGTCGCCCAGTCCGGCAACCGGCACGTTGAGGGCACCCAGATCCACACAGTCGGGTCCGTCCTCGCAGGCGATCCGCGGGTTGAGCACTCCCCGACCGGCTTCGGGGTCGGTGAGGAACTCGAGACGCAGGTCCCTCGCCGTGGTGGCGTCGGTCCAGGCGATGGTGTCGTCGTGACGGGGATCCCACCCGGGGGATTCCGGGTCGGTGTCGCCGAACAGGAACCACAGTCTCCCGTCGAACTCGAAGGGTGACCCCAGGTCGGTGAAGGCGACGTTGAACCGGCTCTCGGTCTGCTGGCGGGTCGGCTGGAGGGTCTCGAAGTCCCAGTCGCCGATGAGCTGTTCCACCTTCTCGGACCGGAGGACCCTCACCGCCGGGGGGCGGGTCGCGGCGTCGACGTCGAGGCGGATCCGACCGAGGTGCAGGTTGTAGGTGAGCCCTCCCCCGCCGGCGGCGGTGAACCAGAGCGAGTCGGCGGTGGCTCCCTTCGGGATGACCCCGGCGATGAAACCAGCTTGCAGGTCGGCTACCCGGTACCAGGGTCCCACGGTTCGGGTGCGGCGAAGAGGGTTCCGGTGCCGTCGGTGGCGGTCAGTCCCGACAGAAACAGGTACTGGCCCGACCCTTCGTGGAACATGGCCGCCCCCTGGGCCATCGTCTCCAGCCCGTCGACGGGGACGGTGTCGGCCGGGTCGGCGGACCACTGTGGTGCTCCGGCGGTGTCGAAGCCGGCCAGATATCGGTAGGCGTCGTAGCGGGCGACGGCGTCGGTGGGGACCCGGGCCAGGTGGACGAGCTGGGTTCGGGGCGGATCCCCCAGCTCGTCTGCGATGCCCAAGGCGTAGACGTATCCGTCCCGGGCGAGGTCGAAACCCTGGCCCATCTGGATGAACATGAGGACAGTGAAGGGGCTGTCGCCGGTCCACGGGGACCCCTCCACCTTCCTCCAGGTCCGTCCCCCGTCCTCGGAGACGGCCACATAGCCGACGTCGGCCTCCCCTGGTGGGGCGTGCATCGCGGCATAGAGCCGGTCCCCCACCGCCAGCAAACTGGACGGCTTGTCCGATGCCTCGAACACCCGGAGGTCCCCGTAGGGGAGGTGACGGGCGACCACACACTGGTCGGGTCCGTCGCAGGTTTCGATGTCGGGGAGGCGGCCGTCGAGCCGTACCAGACCGGCCGGGGTGTAGGGGCAGAGGGGGCGGGCCTGGTCGCAGCCGAACACTTCGCAGTATTCGTTCGAATCGGGGTCGTCGGGCAGGAACCGGCCGGGCGCCACCTCGGTGTAGCCGGCGTCGAACTCGTCGGGTTCGTCGACCACCAGGGTGGGGAGACAGCCCGTCATGCCGGTGCCGTCACCGAAGGCGGCGTATAGGGTGCCGTCGGCCGCCCAGGTGGCGGTCCAGATGTCCCCGACGAAGGGCACCGACACGTAGTCCCCGACGATGCGGGCACCGGTGATGGCGGGTCGGGGCACCGCCGCCGGAGGCACCGACGTCTCTGCGTCCCCGCCGCAGGAGGTGAACAGCACGGCTCCGGCGAACAGCCCGATCATCCCCAAGGTCTTCTTTGCCATGGAGCCAGCGTCGGCCACGTGGATGAAGGCACGATGAGTGTGCTCTGAGCCGGCGGTGAGAACGGGGGACGCGGGAACCATCCCTGCCTCGACGGCGTCGAAGAGGTGTGACGGGACGAACCATCCTCCTCGTGGCGGCGGCCACTGCCCTGGTCGCCTCGGCCTGCAGGACCTCAGACGGACGACCTCCCGACGCCTCGCCTCCCGCCCCGTCCTCGTCGACGACCAGCTCTGTCGATGCGAACGCCGACGACGCCCTCCGGGGGGAACTGTACGGCCTCGCCCTGGCCCGGCTGGTCACCACCGACAACACCTTCGGTGAAGGGATCCGTTTCACCGAGATCCTCGTCCGAACCTCGACGGATCCCGGCGCCGGAGGTCCGGAGCGCCGCGGTGAGCGGCGACCCCTCACCGACGCCGAACGGGCCGGGATCGAAGCGGCCCTCGCTCCCCTCGGCAGCTTCCGGTGGATCGACGATCCGGACACCTGGCGGACACCGGACCTCATGCCGGTGGTCGAAGGCTCGGCCATCGTCGGGGTCGGGGAGGTCCGGTTCCGAGATGGTGCAGCCCTCGTACCGGTGTCGCTGTGGTGCGGAGGCCTGTGCGGCCTGTCGGCGACCTACAGACTCGTCCGGACCGGCGGGGGGTGGCAGGTCGAAGGATTCGAAGGTCCGGTCGCCATCTCCTGACGACGGCGGTGTCGGCTTCGGCGGCAGGTAGCCTTCTGCGACCACCAGCGAAGGGACCATCGTGGCCAAACAGTACGCCGCACCCCCCGAACTCGGCATCGACCCGGACCGCACCTACGACGCCACCCTCCACACCAACCTGGGCGACATCGCCATCCGCCTCGACCCCGAACACGCCCCGAACACCGTCAACAACTTCGTCTTCCTCGCCCGGGACGGCTTCTACGACGGCGTCGTCTTCCACCGGGTGGTCCCCGGCTTCGTCATCCAGGGCGGCGACCCGACCGGTACCGGTCGGGGGGGACCCGGGTACCGGTTCCGGGACGAGCTGGACGGCCCTGGCGACTACCGGCGGGGAACCGTCGCCATGGCCAACGCCGGACCGAACACCAACGGCTCCCAGTTCTTCATCTGCCTCGCCGACGTCGGTCTCCCCCATGCCTACACCATCTTCGGCCAGGTCACCGACGGCATGGAAGTCGTCGACGCCGTCGCCGCCCTCCCCCGCCGAGGTGAACGTCCCCTCGAGGACGCGGTGATCGAATCGGTGACCATCGTCGAATCATGACCGTCGTCCGTGAAGAGGGAATCGGGTGCCGCACCGCCCTCGTCGCCGTCGCCTTCCTCGTCGTCAACGCAGCCGTCCTCTTCGGGGTGGGCCTGTGGCTCGTCCTGTCCGACACCTGTGTGGGGGGCTGTGAGACGGTCGGCTTCACGCTGCTGTACGCCGGCGGGCCGGTCTCCGCCCTGTTCGGGGTATTGACCGGAGCCCTCGTCGCCGCCTGGCCGGTGGACCTGATCTTCTGGATCACCCTCGGGTTCGTCTTCGCCCGGATCGCCGGCGACCGTCTGCGCCAGGTCGTCATGTACGCGGCCGTCGCCGACACCGCTGCCCTGGTCTACGGGCTGGCGATGTCGTTCCTCGTCGTCAGGGCGTGACCCGACAGGGTCCGACCGGGGTGACCCGTCCACGGTCGAGGACGTTCCCGTCCGCGTCGAGGGCGGTGAAGGTCGCTTCGCCGAAACAGGCGCCGTCGACCCGCACGAAGAAGACGGTGCGTCCCACCGGACGCTGCCAGAACGAGGCACCGTCCGCCGTCCGGAGCACCACCACCGAGGTCTCTTCGGGGAGCGGTGTCCACCCGACGGCCGCTCCGATGGGGGGAGCGTGCGCGTAGACGGAGAACGGCTCACCTCCCTCCGCTATCGAGCAGACCGAGGTGACACCATCGAAAGGACCCATCTCGACGAAAGCACAGACCGTCCCATGACCCGGGCTGAGATCGAGGGCGATCTTCGCCTCCCCGAGATCTCCCAGGTAGACCAAATCGCTGGTGGAATCTCCCGGTCCGCCACCCCAGGATCTCCCCAAGCGGGGGAACTGCCAGGGGTCGCCGGGGATCAGGGGAATCTCTTGGCCGAGGCCGTCGGTGTCGAAACGGGGAGGGGGACCGGGCAGGGCCTGGTAGACCCGCCATCCTTCGGACTCGACGACCCGGGGAGCGACCCGCAGCTCGACACCCTTCGCCACTTCGACGACCCGCACCGCTCGTCCCGCCCCGACCGGAGCCGGATCCCGAGCCGGCCCGGCCCCGAGGCCGAAGAGCCCTGCCAGGCCGATCGTCGCGCCCACCGCGACGACGACACCGAACCCCGTGACGGCCTGGCGCAATCGTCTCCTCCGGCGGCCACGTTCGATCACCGTCTCCAACCGCCCGTAGCGTTCGGGCATCCCGGCGACGAACCCTCTCATCTGGGCTCTGATCCGTTCGTCGATCATGCGCCCAGCTCCCTCCGCAGCCGCTCCAGGCCCCGATGGAGACGGCTCTTCACGGCTCCCGGTCGGATCCCGAGGGTGTCGGCGATCCGACGTTCCGGCCAGTCGTAGGCGGCCGCCAACACCACGACCGCCCGCTGCTCCACGGGGAGGGCAGCCAACGCAGGCCACAGGCCCGGCTCCACCTCCGGTTCTCGGGTCGACGCCACGTCCGCCAGCCGGTTCTCGAACCGTCGTTCCCGTTGGCGCCGGCGGAGACGATCGATCGCCCACCGAAGGGCGACCCGGTAGATCCATCCTTCGGGGTTCTCCGCCTCCCGCACCTTCCGCCATCGGGCATAGGCCCGGACCATCGCCTCGTCGACCGCTTCGGCCGCCAGATCCGGGTCGCCGATGGTGGCGGCGAGGGGCCGGTACACCTCGACCCAGGACCTCCGGTAGAAGTCCTCGAAGGTCGGAGGGGCGATCACGACGTCTCCGATCGCCTCGCCTGCCACGGCATCCATACCTCGAGGACGCTCTACGGCACCGGTCGGTTCCACCGGGTTGCAGACCCCTTCCCCGAGCCCCCGCCGACCCGACCGGGTTCTCGTCAGAGCAACCCGTCGAGCCCGACCACGACCCCCGGCGCCATCTCTGCCACCGACCGCACCGCCAGCAGCACCCCGGGCATGAACGAGACCCGGTCGGTCGAGTCGTGCCGGATGGTGAGCACCTCACCCGGGTTCCCCAGGATCACCTCCTGGTGGGCCAGCAGGCCCGGAAGCCGCACCGAGTGGACCGGCACCCCGTCGATGTCGGCCCCCCGCGCTCCGCTGACCGTCTCGACGCCGTCGACCTGGCGGCGTTGGGTCCCCGCGGAGTCGAGCCGCCGGGCGGTCGCCAGAGCCGTCCCCGAAGGGGCGTCGGCTTTACGGTCGTGGTGTAGTTCGATCACCTCCGACGCAGCGAAGTGGGGGGCAGCCATCTCGGCGAAACGCATCATCAGCACCGCCCCGATGGAGAAGTTGGGGACGATGAGACAGGTCCGGGACGACCCCTCCCACAGATCCCGAACCTTCGCCAACCGGTCTTCGGTGAACCCGGAGGTCCCCACCACGGCGTCGACGTCGAAGCTCCGGTAGGCCCCGAGGTTGTCGAGGACGGCATCGGGATGGGTGAAATCCACGACCACGTCGACTGCGGCGAGGACATCCCGCTCGACGGACACCGGGACCCCCGCCGCCTCCCCGGACGTACGGTCGACACACGCCGCCAGCTCCAGGTCGTCCTGGGCGGCGACCGTCTCGGCGACGAGCCTCCCCATCCTGCCCAACGCACCGGCGACGCCGACCTTCACCATTCGAGATGGCCCTCCAGTTCCGCCTCGCCGACGGGACCCACCGCACCGATCACCTTCGGACCGGTGAGCACCGTCTTCGCTACCGCCTGTACGTCCTCCAAGGTGACCGCTTCGATCCGGGCGATCTGTTCGTCGACGCTGAGATGGGGGGCGTCGATGAGTTCGTCCCTGCCGAGACGCACCATGCGGCTGTTCGAATCCTCCATCGCCAAGGCGAGACCGCCCCGCATCGCCCCTTTGGCCCGCTCCAGCTCCGGTTCGGTGATGCCGTCGTCGACGATGGCGGAGACTTCGGCCCGGATCAGCTCCAAGACGGTGCCGACCTGGCCGGGAGCCGTCCCCGCGTACACACCCCACGCCCCGGCGTCGGCGTATGCGAGACGGAAGCTGTACACCGAATAAGCGAGACCCCGTTCTTCGCGGATCGTCGTGAACAGCCGCGACGACATGCCGCCCCCCAATACGTGGTTCAACACCTCGAACGCCCAGCGCCGGTCGTCGCCCCGTTGCAGCCCCTCGCCGCCGACCACCACGTTGACCTGCTCGGTGTCCCGGTGCACCGCCGTCACCTTCGGTGACACGTCCAGCGGTGCGAACTCGTGGTGTACGCCGTCCCCGGTCCATTCGCCGAACAGCTCCGCCACCTGGCCGACCACGGTGTCGTGGTCGACCGAACCGGCCAGGGCCACCACCGCCGACCCGGCGCCGTACCGCCGTTTCCAATAGCCGACCAGGTCGTCTCGGGTCATCCCCCGGATCGACTCCCGGGTGCCGAGGACGGGGGCTTCGAGCGGGTGGCCGGCGAACACGCCCCGTGTGAACAGCTCGAACGCCAGGTCGGTGGGGTCGTCCTCGGCCATGTTGATCTCTTCGATCACGACCTGGCGTTCGGCGTCGATGTCGACGGGACGGAACGCCGGACGTTGCAGCATCTCGGCGAGGATCTCGAGGCCTCGGGGGAGGTCTTCGTCCAGCAGCCTCGCCCAGAAGCAGGTGTGGTCCTTCGAGGTGAAGGCGTTGGATTCCGCACCGATCGCGTCGAAGGACTCGGCGATCTCCCTGGCGCCGAGCCGTTCAGAACCTTTGAACAGCAGATGTTCGAGGAAATGGCTGGCTCCGGCCTCGTTGGCGAGTTCGTCGCGGGTGCCGGTGTCCACCCAGCACCCGACCGCGACCGACCGGACCGACGGCATGGATTCGGTGATGACACGCAGCCCGTTCGGGAGCGTCGAGAGGTGATAGTGCATAGAGACGACGAGTATACGGAGGCCCCGGGGTCAGCCGTCTCCGGTGTACCGCATCCGACGTCGCAGCCGACTTGGACCCGTATGAGACAATAGTCGATTGATGCGTGCTCGCACCCAGACCGTCCTGCGGGAAGTGCTCCGCCCCGAAGAGGCCGCCATCGAACAGGTGGTGGCCCGGTACCAGCGCGTCGCGCCGGCGGTCACCCGGTTCGCCCGTGTCCTCGCCAACAACGACAAGCTGAGGGTTCGTCTCGGTCCCGACTCGGCCGTCGGCTCCGACGAGATCGTCTGTGACCCTCGACTGTTCCAGGCGGCGTACAACCGTCAAGCTCCCGTCACACCTGCCGAGGTCGCCCTCGCCTCGGCCCTCCACGAAGTGGTCCACCTCGTCGCCAGCGACTTCGACGAGCGACGTCCGACACCACCTGGATGGCCTGGCGCCCCCGACAACGCCGACGAGCCGGTGGAGCTCCTCGCCGCCTTGCACCGGGCCGGCGGCCCCGTCGCCGAATCCCTCTTCTTCGCGGTGGAGGACGCCCGCCAGGAACGCCTCGGGCTGTCCCGATACCCGGGCGCCCGGTCGGTCCTCGGAGACCTGTACCGGGCCGCCCTCCCCGACGCCCTGCGGGTGGCGGGTGGCCTCTCCCAGTTCGCCCTCGGATGTTTCCTCCTATGCGGCGACTACGTCGACCGCGCCTATCTGGAGCGGAGGTTGGAGCGGCGGGCCGCCGGGGCCCTCGACGACGCCACGGAGCTCATCGCCGCCGCTGCAGCCAGCGACGACCCCTGGGAGGTCGCCGACATCGCATTGGCCCTCGTGGAGGTCGCCCGGGCCCACGGGCTGTTGACGAGAGTCACCGACGATGCGGCCGGCGCCCTGGCCCAGGCACGCGACCGCCACGATGCCGATTCCATCGCCGAAGGGGTCGACCGGGTTCGGCTCGCCAGCCCGGCCGTCAGGGACAGCCTCGGCTACGAGGAGACCCGCCGGGCCGCCGAATCCCGGGCCGGAGTCGGTGGCCGCCGGGGACCTTCGGAGCTGGCGGGTGACGCCTCCACCGACCAGCTCCTCCTCGTCAGCCAGTCACCCACCGTCTACCTCCCCACCGGCCAGGGAGGCAAGCTCGTCGTCGCTTCGGCCCCTTCGTCGTTCCGCCGGTACGCCGCCGACGGACGAGCCCGTCTCGCCGAGCTGGCACGGGAATGGGGGGTTGCCCAACGCCACGTGTCCGGTGAGCTGTTCCCGCTGTTCACGGCCAACCAGCGGCGAGGCCTCCGTTCGGGGTACGACCAGGGGGACGTCTCCCCCCATGCCGCCCTCTTCATCGGGGCCGGGCTGTATCAGCGGATGTACGAACGTCGGGCGGCGAGGACCCGTCGCCGTTACGCGGTGAGCCTGCTGGTGGACGGTTCCGCCAGCATGCTGCAACCACGTCCCCTCACTCCCGTCCGCCATACCCCGTGGGGTCTCTCCGCGGCGCTCCTCGGCGCATGGACCCTCGCTCAACTCTGCGACGAGCTGCAGATCGACTTCGAGGTGGCCCTGTTCAACCGTTCCTTCGCCGCCCGCCCCTCCGACACCGAATGGACCTACACCCGCACCCGAAGCCAGGCGACGGCGGGTCTGCGGCGAACCCACGGCACGGCCGCCGACCGCCTCGGCTCCACCGTGAACCACTATCTGCTCAAACCCTTCGATCGCCGGTGGCGGGACTCGGCGGACGTCGTCGCCGGGATGTTCTGGGCCGCCACCGAACCTGTCGCCGCCGCCGGGGCCGCACGCCGCGATCCCCGTCACTCCCCGCCCGTCTCCATGTTCGACAAGGCGGCGAACGTCGACGAGTTCAACCTTGTGTTGGCCGCCGAACGGATGGCCCGTCTCGGAGCCGCCACCCGGGTGTTGGTCGTCCTGGCCGACGGGATGACCCGAGGGTCGGTGGATGCTCTGGCCGCCACCGTCTCCGCCATCGAACGGTCGGGGACCACCGTCCTCGGGATCGGAATCGGCGACGACACCGTCGCCAACGCCTACCACCGGTACCAGGTGGTGTCACGCCCTGCAGACCTGGCCGAGGCGATGATCGAGGGCACCCGGTCGGCGCTCCGGCGCAGTCTCGCCCTGTTCGGTGTAGAGACCTGGTGGACCCGGCCCGCCCGACCTGCCCACAGCATCTGGAAGGAGAACGAGAGTGCCTGATGTCGTCGTGTTCGAGGATCCGACCGGCCGAGGTGAACCGATCGCCTTGGAACGCTTCGAGATCCCCAAAGACCTCCCCGACTACGAACAGCGGGTCGGCAAGATCCCCGAACCCGACCCCCACTACGTGGATCTGGGGATGCTGTACCGCTTCGCCCAGGTGGAGGCGGTGCGCCGTGCCGCCCCGTCCGGTTTCGTCCCGCTGCATCTGGCGGTGAGGGGACACATGGGGACGGGCAAGGACCACGACATCGAGCAGTTCGCTGCCCGTCTCGGACTCCCGTACTACCGCATCCCGCTGACCGGCGAAGTCCGCGACGTCACGTTGATCGGTTCGACACGCCTCCACGGCGACGGCAAAGGGGGCACCGAATCCCGCTGGGAGGACGGCGACATCACCCGGGCGATCCGGGGCCCGGCCCTCGTCAACCTGTCAGAACTGAACGCCGCCGGCGCCGAGACCCTGTTCGCCCTCCACGGCCTGCTCGACCGGTACGCGGCCCTCGACCTGCCGACGGGTGAGACGATCCGGCTCCGGGACGACGTGCGGATGTTCGGGACGATGAACCCGACCGATCTCCGCGACTACGCAGGGACGCAGACCCTCAACAAGGCGTTCGCCGACCGGTGGGTGATCTGGGAGAAGGACTTTCCTTCCGGCGAGCAGATCGAGGCGATGCTGCGCCGCCGCTATCCGGACCTCTCCGACGCCTTCGTCGAGGCCATCGCCGGCCTGGCGGTCGAAGTGAACGCGTCGTTCACGTCACCCGATGCGGGTACCCGGGTGGAGACTCCTCTGAGCCTCCGCTCGATCCTCGATCGCCTCCCGACCGGGTTGCGGATCCACGCGAGCACCGACGATCCTCTGCGGGCGGCCTGGGAGGATTTCGTGCTCCCCCACGTCGACCCCTACGACCGGGACCACTACGAGACCGTGTGGAACGCGGTGGTGCGGCGTGGCCCGGCCGGCCCTCCGTTCGGAGGTTGACCGGGCCACGCGGCCCGTTCACGAACCCAGGTCGACCCTGCCACCCCAAGGGTGGATGGCTCCGTCACGGGTCTTATAGACGCCTCGGCCGTCGAGGGAGGCGAACCCGTGGCCTTTGGCGACGAACGCGCCGGTCCCTTCCGCCCGCAGGACGAAGTGGGTTCCGGTCACCACCACCTTCCCGTCGAAGTCCTCGAGGCGGATCACCGTTCCCCGGGCCGGGGGGGCGGCACCATCGATTTCGACGCTCATGTCACCGGCCACGTCCCGGATGACGACGTCGCCGTCGATCCTCATCCGCATGGTGCCTCCCATGTCGACGGTGACGGATCCTTTCCCTCGCGCGGCCAGCCAGCCTTCCCCGGCGACGTCCGCCTCGCCGGCGAACGCGGTCGCTCCGAAGATCCCGACGAACACGGCGGCGAGGGCGACCAGCGCCACGGTCCGGAATCCTCGCATCATCTACCTCCTTTGGTCGGTTCGCCGCCATCGTCCCGACCAGACGTGAGGAGGATGTTCGAAGGCGGTGAAACGTCTGGAAGCACCGTCTACCGGACGATCCTGGCTAGCGTCAGGTCCATGCGGAACTACAGCCTCGGCAACCCCGAGCTCGACGCATCCGTGCGTGAACTGGTCGCCAGAGCCTCCGACAACGGCAACCAGGATCTGATCGCCGAGATGGTCGTCACCGCCTTGAAGTTGCACCGTGACGGTGCGTCTCGAGGTGACCTCAAACTCGTCAACACGGCGTTGAAGGAGATGCGGTATTCGATGCTGGTCTTCTCCCGCCACGACGAGCCGAAGGTCACGATGTTTGGCTCGGCCCGTCTCGGCGAAGACGACCCGAACTATGCGCTGGCGGAGGAGTTCGGGCGGATCATGGCGACGCGCCGCTGGGGCGTCATCACCGGAGCGGGTCCCGGGATCATGGAGGCGGGGAACCGGGGTGCTGGGCCGGACAGCTCCTACGGGGTGAACATTCGCCTCCCCTTCGAGTCCGAGCCGAACCCGTACGTCAAGCCCGACCGGACCGTCAACTTCAAGTACTTCTTCACCCGGAAGCTCGGATTCGTCAAAGAGTCCCACGCCTTCGCCCTCTTCCCCGGCGGTTTCGGCACCCTCGACGAGACCTACGAGCTGCTCACCCTGGTCCAGACGGGAAAGAGCGACCTCCATCCGATCGTCCTCATCGAAGCACCGGGCACCGGATACTGGGATCCGATGCTCCGGTTCATGCGCGAGGTGCTCGTCGACCGGGGCCTCATCAGCTCCGACGACCTCAACCTGTTCACGTTCACCACCGACCCCGAGACCGCCGCCCACCACATCTGGCATTTCTACGCCAACTACCAGTCCCAGCGGTACGTCGACGGGATCCTGGTCCTGCGCCTGAAGGAGGCGCCCACCCCCGAACAGCTCGCCGCCATCGACGAGGAGTTCGCCGACATCGTCGTCGACGGCCACATCGAGGTGGTCGACCCGTTTCCCCAGGAGATCGCTGACGGAGACGCCCTCGACTGCGCCCGGATCGCCTTCCATTTCGACCGCCGCAGCTTCGGGCGGCTTCGACGGCTCGTCGACCGCCTCAACGACCTCACCGCCACCCCGTCGGAGGTCCATCCCCCATCGCCGTTCACCGAGGAACAGCAAGAACGACCCTGGTGACGCGGTCCGGCCGGGACAGAAAGGAACCCGACGGTATTAGAATGACCGTTCGTGCGTGAGATCCTCTCTGACCTGGTAGCCGAACAGCAGACCCTCGACCAGTTCCTCCAACGTATCTCCCTCCGCGACTGGAAGAAGCCCACACCTGCCAAAGGTTGGACCATCCAGGACACGATCAGCCACCTGGCCGATTCGGAAGAGTTCGCGGCCCGTGCCATCACCGGTGAGGCAGATCTGGAACGGTACCGGTCGGCTTCGGACCTCGACGCGCTCCGCCAGGAGGCGGTCGAACGGGGACGGGGGATGCGTCCCCAGGATGTCATCGAATGGTGGAGGGGCGGCCGCGCCAAAGTGGTGGACCCCCTGTCCCGGATGAAGCCGTCGGACCGGATCGAATGGATCGAAGGGTCGATGAGCGCCAGGACGTTGGCGACCACCCGCCTGATGGAGACCTGGGCCCACGGCCTCGACATCTACGCCGCCCTCGGCACCGAAGTCGAAGACACCCAGCGGATCCGCCACGTCTGCTGGCTGGGCTGGAAGACGCTTCCCTACGCGTTCAAGATCGCCGGGGAGGACTACTCCCCCGTCCGGGTGGAGGTCATCGGGCCCGGATACGTCAAATGGGTGTACGGCCCGGAGGACACCGACCAGGTGATCAAAGGGTCGGCGTCGGATTGGGCCCGCCTGGCCGTCCGGCGTGTCGGCGTCGACGACGTACGCCTTCGGGTGACCGGCGACATCGCCCAACGGGCCCTCGAAGTCGTACGCGCCTACCTGTGACCGTCCCCCGTCTCGTGGGGATGGTGCATGTCGACGCGCTCCCCGGTGCCCCCAGGTTCGGCGGGAACCTCGCGGCGGTGATCGCCTCCGCCCTCGACGACGCCGCCCGTCTGGCCGAAGCCGGCTTCGGGGCCCTCATGGTCGAGAACTTCGGCGACGCTCCGTTCTATCCGGATCGGGTCCCTCCCGAGACGGTGGCGGCCATGTCCCGGGTCGTCGGCGAGATCACGTCCCGTTTCGACCTCCCCGTCGGGGTGAACGTACTGAGAAACGACGCCTTGGCCGCTCTGGCCGTCGCCGCCGTCACCGGCGCCGAGATGATCCGGGTGAACGTCCTCTCCGGGATCATGTACACCGACCAGGGCCCGATCCGGGGGGAGGCCGCAGAGGTCGCCCGTGCCCGGATCCGACTCTGCCCGGAGGTGCGGATCTTCGCCGACGTCTTCGTCAAGCACGCCGTTCCCCCGCCCGGGCTCGGCATCGACGTCGCCGCCCACGACCTCTGGCAGCGGGGCGGCGCCGACGCGCTGATCGTCAGCGGCTCCGGAACCGGGACGGCGGTGGATCCCGCACAGGTGAGAGCGGTACGTGACGCGGTCCCCGACGCCCCCCTTCTGCTCGGTTCCGGAGTCACTCCCGACACCGTCGCGACCCTGGCCCACATGGCGGACGGGGCGATCGTCGGCTCCTGGGTGAAAGTGGACGGGGATGTGTCCAAGCCGGTGGATCCGACACGAGCGTCCGAGCTGGTGGCCGCGGCCCGGGAGGTGGGATGGGTATGAACCGGCGGCACACACGGTTTGAGGTTCGGGACGGTGTCGCCCGGCTCACCCTCGCCCGACCCGAGATCCGCAACGCCATCACCGACGAGGGGATGATCGACGAGATCGTCTCGGCCTTCGTCGAGGCCGACCGGCGTGACGACACGACGGTCCTGGTCGTCGATGCCGAAGGACCCTCGTTCTCCGCCGGCGGGAACATCAAGGAGATGCGGGCGGGGACTGGCCTGTTCGCAGGGAGTCCCGACGAGATCGCCGAAGGCTATCGGGTCTCGATCCAACGCCTCACCCGGACGCTGCTCACCGTCGACGTGGCGACGGTCGCCGCCGTCGACGGCCCTGCGGTCGGAGCCGGATTCGACCTCGTCCTCGGTTGCGACCTCCGGGTCGGGTCGACCCGCGCCTGTTTCGCCCACACCTTCGTCGACCTGGGGATCATCCCCGGAGACGGCGGCGCCTGGATCCTCCCCCGGGTGGTGGGGTGGCAGCGTGCCGCCGAGCTGGCGTTCACCGCCAGGACGGTGGACGCCACCGAAGCTCTCGGGATGGGAATCCTCCTCGAAGTCGTCGCCCCCGACCAGCTCGCGTCCCGTGTCGACGAGCTGGCCACCACGATCGCCTCGAAGCCCGCCCATTCGGTGCGCCTCGCGAAACGGCTGCTCCGCCACGCCCGGACGATGGATCTGGAAGGGTTCCTGGACCTGTCCGCCGGCTACCAGGCGATCGCCCATCACACCGAAGGCCACCGGGCGGCGATCGAAGCCTTCTTCGCACGCCGTGAGGCACGCCGGTCGACGTCACCGTGAAACGTCGAAGCCGATCTTGACGAGGAGACGCAACAGCGCCGGTGCGGGTTCTTTGAACTGGGCCGGCCGCAGTACGTCGTCGAAACGTTCCATGAAGTCGACGAGCACCTCGGCCACGTGCCCGATGGGGATCGTGTGGAGGTCGTCGGTGCCTGCCCGCCCGAACGCCACCAAACGGGTCCGGACCGTCGCCCCACCGCCCCGTGCCGAAACGACCGACAGTCCGCCGTCCTGGAGCGCGGAGACCACCTCACCGACGTCGGTACCGTAGATCCATTCGACTCGGCGCAGCACCGAATGCAACACCTCGTGTCGGGTCAACGCCGGGTTGAACACCGCTTCGCCCTGTTTCACCTCGCCGACGATCACGTCGATCATGTCGTCTTCGAGGCGGAGCGCGTCGTCGGAGATGAGGAGGAGATGGCAATCGTCGGGTGGATGGACGTCGGCGGCGTACACGTCGCCGGGAAAACGGAGCGCGACGATGTCGACGTCGGTGACCGTCTCGTACTCCCCTTTCTCGTTTTTCGCCTGCACCTCGAACTCGCTCAACGTCAGATAGCCGTTGAGACGCAGGTACGACTCGACGAGATTCACCGCGACATCCATGAGATCGTCTATTGTGCCGCCCCTCAGGGGCAACCTCGGAAATGGGCCGCCCGGCCCATTTGCGTCTTCGGGCTTGTGGAGCAAGCTGTGGACAACCCAGCGTGGTGTCGGATGGGAGGACCATGGACCCGCTGATCGAAGCAATGGAGGGGGTCGTCGAAGACCTGTACGGCCATGTCCACCGTGTCAGCTCGGTGGCCGTGGAGGTCGGCCGGGAGATGGGTCTCGACCAGGCCGACATCGACCGCCTCACCATCGTCGGGGTCCTCCACGACGTCGGCAAGATCCACGTCGACCCGGCCATCCTCGCCAAACCGGGCCCCCTCATCGGTGACGAACTCCTCGACATGAGGAAACATCCCGAGTTCGGCTTCGCCATGACGGTGGACCGTTTCGACCGGGCGGTCTCCGAGGCGATCCTCTACCACCATGAACGCTTCGACGGCGCCGGATACCCCCTCGGTTTGAAGGGCGAGGAGATCCCGCTCCTGGCCCGGATCGTGCTCGTCGCCGACGCGTTCGACGCCATCACCAGCCACCGGGCCTACCAACCGGCGATGCCCGCCGACTACGCCATCGCCGAGATCACCACCAACGCAGGCAGCCAGTTCGACCCGACGGTGGTCGAAGCGTTCCTGTCGGTGGTGGAACGGGGAGCCCTCCTCCCCCCGGGGCCTTCGGGGATCGGGCTGGCTGCACGCTGACCCCGCCGGCCGGCGGCCCTCATCCCCCGAGAGCCCAGACGTTCCCGTCGGCGGTGACGACGAAGACCGCCCCGTCCACCACCACCGGCGCCTGCTCCACCTTCGCGCCGAGGTCGACCGCCCACAGTTCCTCTCCGGTGGAGCCGTCGACGGCCCGGACCCAACCCTGCTGTGTTCCCAGGTACACCACGCCGTCGGCCACCACCGGAGGGGTGGTGATCACCGATTCGGCCGTGTAGGGGAGCCAACGGAACTGAGTGGACGGGTCGGTCGGGTCGAAGGTGGAGGGGTTGAGGCGGAGGGCGAGGAGACGCTGACGTTCCAGCAGGTACAGGGTGTCCCCGTCGACCGCCGGAGGGAGGAGGATGGGGACGGAGCTGGCCGGGTACACCGAGCTGCGTCCCTGGGGGACACCTCCACACCGCCCTGCCGGCCACGCCTGGATCTGGCCTTGCTCCACGAAGACATACACGGTGTCGCTGTCGACGATCGGCGGGACGACGACGGCTCCGAAAGCCTCGAGGGGGCTGTCACAGAGCGGAGTCCCCGAACGCCCGTCGATCAGGTGGATCGACCCTTCCCGGTCGGCGACGTAGACGACGCCGACCGCTTCGGTGGGGGCTGCCACCACCTCCCCGATCGTCCCCTCCTCCGGATAGCGCCACGCCACCGAGCCGTTCGCCCGGGCGTCGAGCCCGAGGACAACCCCGCCGTCGGTGGCGACAACGACCACCTCTCCGACCAGGAGGGGTGCGCCCCTCACCACCCCCGGGACCTCCACCTGCCAGATGCCGGAGGCGGCCGCCCGGAGGGCGTCGCGGGCGTAGACGTCACCGTCGTCGGTGGCGACCACCATCAGGTTGAGGCCGCTCACCGCCACTGCATCCTCGCTCTTCACCTGCCCGGCCACCACCGGACCGGCCGGACGCCCACCCAGGGGAACTTCGAAGGCGACCTGGCCGGTCCGGTGGTGGCCGGGCAGGTGAAGAGCTGTCTCTTATACACATCT
>WFOA01000065.1 GCA_015488325.1 Acidimicrobiia bacterium
CGCGCTTTGCGCGTGGGGGGAAGGGGGTGCTCCGCTGCTCCGCACCGCCGGATGGCGGCGCACCTTCTTCCCCCTCCCCGAGGGGGAAGTCCCCCACGCGCTTTGCGCGTGGGGGGAAGGGGGTGCAGCAACGGCCTCGGTGCCGCGCGAGGTGGCAAGCGCGAGCACCATGCCCCTCTCCCCCGGCGGCGGAGCCGCCGGGTACTCCCCCCGTTTCGCTTCGCTTCACGGGGGGAGAAGTGCCCCCCTCACCATCGCCTTCGGCGACGGTCCCCTCCCCCGTAAACGGGGGGAGAACGAGTGCGGCCTCGAGGCCGCGCGGGGCATATGAGAAACCCCGAGAGAGCCTCGGCCGAAGCCTCAACCCTCTCGGGGTTCTCCGGCCCTCGGAACTCCAAGACCCGAAAGCCCGGTCTTCCGAGAGCCTCCCGAAGAAACCTCTCGGCTTCTCCGGTACCGGCCGGAGTTTCCTCCGAGCCGGCACCAGCGAAGGTAGGGAGCCCGCCATCGACTGTCAAGGGAGAGTCCTGGTTCGTTTTCGCGACCCACTGTTTTCTTTTCGCGACGTCGCTCTGCCCCCTTGCCGGTGCCTCCGAATCCCAAACGTGTCATTCCCGTCGAGTATGGTCAGGTCATGCCGCTGGAGACCCTCTCCCCCAGCCGGGCCGGCGACTTCAAAGCCTGTCCGCAGCTGTTCAAGTTCCGTGCCGTCGACCGGATCCCCGAACCGGTCACCGTGTACCAGGCCCGGGGCACCACCGCCCACCTCGCGTTGCAGCGCCTCTTCGACCTCCCCGCCGACGAGCGCACCCCGGACCGCCTGTACGACCTGTTCCGCCAGGCCTGGTCCGAGGTCCGGATGCAGGAGGACTACCGGGGCCTGTTCGAGACGGTGGAGGACGAGCGCGCCTGGGGCCTCGAGAGCCTCGAGCTGTTGGCCAACTACTTCACCGTCGAGAATCCTTCCGAGATCGACCCCGTCGACCGGGAACTCGACCTCACCGAGGACCTCGGCGGCATCACCATCCGGGGGATCCTCGACCGGATGGACCGGCTCTCGTCGGGAGAGCTCGTCATCACCGACTACAAGACCGGGAAGGCTCCGCCCGAACGTTACGCCCTCCCCGCCTTCTTCGCCCTCAAGATCTACGCGCTGCTGATCCGCCACCGTCTCGGAGAGACCCCGACGGAGCTCCGCCTCCTCTACCTGAACGGGCCGACCCTGTACCGTCTCTCGGTCGACGATCTCCAGCTCGATGCGATGGAACGTCAGCTCCGCGCCCTGTGGGAGGCGATCGACCGCGCCCTCGAGCGGGGACAGTTCCCCCCGCGGCCGCAGCGGCTCTGCGACTTCTGCTCGTATCGGGACCGATGCCCCGCCTGGGCCGCCGCCGACGACGACCGTCTGGCGGGCTGAGCGACACCTCGTCGGCCGGCAAATCTGTCACACCCGATTCGTAGGGTGAAACCATGACCTACGAACCAACCACCGAGGAACTCGTGGCCCTGCTGGCCGCGGCAGGGGTCGGCGCCACCGTCGTCTTCGACGGCGACGACGACCGCTGTCCCGAGTGCCGTCCCGTGCTCGCTCCGGCCGCTTGACCGGAGGTCTCCTACTCTGCGCCTATGACGGTCGAGACGCGCGTCGCCCCCGAGGACTGGCCGCGGGTGATCGCCGAGGTCGAAGGGCCTCAACTCGTCGTCGCCGGGCCGGGGACCGGCAAGACCGAGTTCCTGGTTCGACGAGCCGTCCATCTCGTCACCGAACGGGGGGTGGCACCTGAAGAGATCCTGGTCCTCACGTTCTCCCGTCGGGCCGCCGCCGACCTCCGTCACCGGATCCTCGACGGCATCGACCGTTCGATCGCCGATCTGGCGGTCTCCACCTTCCACTCGTTCGCCCACCGGGTCCTCGAATCCTCCATCGACGACGCTGCATCCCGGCCGTCGCTGCTGACCGGCCCGGAGCAGGTCGCCTTCGTCGCCGAACTCCTCGCCGCCGAAGACCCCCGGGACTGGCCGCTGCCGATGCGGGGACTCCTCGGCACCGCCACCTTCGCCGAGGAGGTCACCGACTTCCTCCTCCGCTGCCGCGAACGCCTCATCGACCCCGACGAGCTGGCACGGCGAGCCCGGGCCGACTGGCGGGCACTCCCCGGCTTCTACCGGCGCTACCTCGCCGCCGCCGACGAGCGAAACCGCATCGACTACGGCGGCCTGCTCGTCGCCGTCGTGGAACTGTTGGACGACCCGGACGTCCGGCGGACCGTCGCCCGCCCCTTCCGGTTCGTCCTCGTCGACGAATACCAGGACACGTCGCCGGCGCAAGCGGAACTGCTCGACCGGCTCACCGCCGAACACCGGAACCTCACCGTCGCCGCCGACCCCTACCAGTCGATCTACTCGTTCCGGGGTGCCGACCTGTCGAACGTCGCCTCCTTCACCGACCGGTTCTCGGACCTGGAAGGTCGGCCCGGCCGCCGCCTCGTCCTCACGACCAGTTTCCGGGTCCCCGCCGAGATCCTCGACGCCGCCCTGCGGGTCACCGAACCGGGCTCCCTCCCCGGAGCGGCCGGTCCAGTCGAACCGGCATCCCACACCGGGAGGGTGGAGGCCTACGTGTTCGACCAGCAGACCGCCGAGGCCGACTGGATCGCCGCCGAGGTCGCCCGGCTGCGTCTCGTCGAAGGGATGCCCCTCACCGACATCGCCGTCCTCGTCCGTTCCAAGCGCCGGCTCCTCCCCGAACTCAGCCGAGCCCTGGAACGTCACGGCATCCCCCACGACCAGCCCGACATCCGCCTCGTCGACCATCCGGCGGTCCGGGTGGTCTTCGACCTCGTCGCGGTCGCCGCCGGACACCTCTCCGACACCCAGGTCGACCAGGCGGTCCGGCGGATCCTCCTCGGGCCGCTGTTCGGCCTCACCGTGGGTCGGGAACGGGAGCTGTTGCGCCACCGCCGACGGACCGGCGATCCCTGGCCGGAGGTCCTCGCCCGCGAACTTCCCGAAGCCGCCGAACTCGCCTCCCTGCTCGGCGACCGGCGATGGGCGGCGGAGACCCCGGCGGCCGAAGGGTTCTGGGAGATGTGGCAACGCCTCCCCCAGTTCGAAGCCATCGCCCTGCACCCGGCCCGTGCCGAACACCGTTCCGCCCTCGCCTCCTTCGCCCAGGCTCTGGGTCGCCACACCGAACGCGACCCGGACGCCAGCCTGGCCGATTACGTCCGCCTCGCCGAAACCGAGGACTTCGAGGCCACCCCCCTGTTGTCGTTCCGCCCCTCCGGGGAGGACCGCCTGACGGTCACCACCTTGCATCAGGCCAAGGG
>WFOA01000066.1 GCA_015488325.1 Acidimicrobiia bacterium
ACCCCACCCCCGTCGCAGCCGCCCGTCGAAGCCGCCACCTTCGCGTCACCGTCGGCGGTCGACGGATGGACCCGAGCCCGTCCCCTGGCCGGGATCGTTCGGGCCGCCCTCGGATCCACCACCGCCGACGCCCTCGCCGCCGCCGGGTACCCCGCCGACGTCGTCGCTCCCGTACCTCGACCGGTCAGCCTCGCCGATGCCCTGTTTCGCCATCTGGAGGAGAGGAGAGACCCATGACCGCCTTTCCGACTGCCCGTCCCCGCCGTCTCCGGCGCACCGATC
This sequence comes from Acidimicrobiia bacterium, assembly GCA_015488325.1. Classification (GTDB taxonomy): domain Bacteria; phylum Actinomycetota; class Acidimicrobiia; order Spongiisociales; family ZC4RG35; genus S012-128. The sequence goes on from WFOA01000066.1 coordinate 283, forward strand.
GTCTCCGGCGGATGGTCGCCGAGACCCGACTGGCACCGGAGATGCTGGTGCTGCCCCTGTTCGTCGTTCCCGGCGAGGGGGTGGAACGTCCCATCCCTTCGATGCCGGGGCACCGCCAGCTCTCCGTCGACCGGGTGGTGCCGGTGGCGAAACAAGCCGAGGCCGCCGGTGTGGGAGGTGTGATCCTGTTCGGGATCCCGGCGTCGAAGGACGAGACCGGTTCGGCGGCCTGGGATCCGTCCGGTCCGGTGCCGACCGCCATCCGGGCGATCCGTGCGTCGGCCCCCGACCTGGTCGTCTGGGCCGACGTCTGCCTCTGCGAATACACGAGCCACGGCCATTGCGGCGTCGTCGTCGGAGACACCGTCGACAACGACGCCACGCTGCCGCTCCTCGCCAAGGCCGCCGTGGCTTACGCCGACGCCGGCGCCGACGTGATCGCCCCCTCGGACATGATGGACGGCCGGGTCGGAGCGATCCGGGAGGCCCTCGACGCCGCCGGTCACCACGAACTCGCCGTCTGTTCGTACTCGGCCAAGTACGCCAGCGCCTACTACGGACCGTTCCGGGACGCCGCCGAGTCGGCGCCCGCCTTCGGGGATCGCCGCACCCACCAGATGGATCCCGCCAACGTCCGGGAGGCCGTCGTCGAGGTGAACCTCGACCTGGCGGAAGGCGCCGACATGGTGATGGTGAAACCGGCCGGGCCGTACCTGGACGTGGTCGCCGCCGTCCGCCGGTCCGTCGACGTCCCCGTCGCCGCCTACCAGGTGTCGGGGGAGTACTCGATGATCGAAGCCGCCGCGGCGAACGGATGGGTCGACGGGGACCGGGTGATGATGGAGTCGCTCCTCGGGATCGTCCGTGCCGGAGCCGACGTCGTCCTCACCTACTTCGCCGTCCGAGCCGCCCACATCCTGGAGGAGTCATGAACGACACCTGGCTGGCACGCGCCCGCCGCGTCATGCCCGGCGGCGTCAACTCGCCGGTACGGGCCTTCGGTGCCGTCGGCGGGGAACCCCCCTTCGTCACGAAGGCGTCGGGAGCGTTCGTGGAGACCGCAGACGGAGAGACGCTCATCGACTTCGTGGCGTCGTGGGGTGCCCTCATCTTCGGCCACGCCCATCGCCCGGTGGTCGACGCCGTCACCGAAGCGGCCCGACGGGGAACGTCGTTCGGTCTCCCCAGCGTGGCGGAGGTCGAGTTGGCGGAGCTGATCGTCGAGACGGTCCCGTCGGTCGAAGTGGTGAGGATGGTCAACTCGGGGACGGAGGCCACCGCGTCTGCGGTCAGGGTCGCCCGGGCCGCCACCGCCCGCCCGAAGATCGTCAAGTTCGAAGGCTGCTACCACGGTCACGCCGACCCGTTCCTCGTGAAGGCGGGGAGCGGGGTGGCCACGATGGGCCTCCCCGACAGCCCGGGGGTTCCGGCGGCGACGGTCGCCGACACGGTCCTCGTCCCCTTCAACGACCTCGACGCCGCCTCCCGGGCCTTCGCCGGAGGCGACGTGGCGGCGGTGATCGTCGAGCCGGTGGCCGGGAACATGGGGGTCGTCCCCCCCGACGAAGGGTTCCTCCCCGGCCTCCGGGAGCTCTGCGACCGCTTCGGCGCCCTGCTCGTCTTCGACGAGGTGATGACGGGGTTCCGGGTCGCTCTTGGAGGCGCCCAGGAACGGTACGGCGTCCTCCCCGACCTCACCTGCCTCGGCAAGGTCGTCGCCGGCGGTACCCCGGCCGCCGCCTACGGGGGCCGGGAGGACCTGATGCGTCGAGTCGCACCCGACGGCCCCGTCTACCAGGCGGGGACCCTCGCCGGGAACCCCCTCGCGGTCGCCGCCGGGCTGACGACCCTCCGTGCCCTCCAGGCCGATCCCGGCGTCTACGACCGGCTGGAAACGGTCGCCGCCACCATCGAGGAGGAGCTGCGACACGGCCTGGCACGGCGCCGGATCGACGGCGTCGTTCAGCGGGTCGGGTCGATGCTGACGCTGTTCTTCGGTCCCGAACGGGTCCGGTCGTGGAACGACGCCGCCCAGGTCGATCGGGAACGCTTCGCCCGCTTCCATCGGGCGGCCCTGCAGCGGGGGGTGTTGGTGCCGCCGTCCCCCTTCGAGGCGTGGTTCGTCATGGCCGCCCACGAAGACCACGTCGACCAGGTGGTGTCGGCCCTGGATGCGGCGTTGGGGGAGGCGGCGTGAAACCGCGTCTCGTCCGTGCCTTGCGTCGGGAACGTCTCGACCGTCCCCCGGTGTGGGTGATGCGCCAAGCCGGGCGGTACCTGCCCGAATACCGGGAGCTGCGACGGCGGTACCCGTTCGGCGAAGCGGTGGCCACCCCGGCCGTCGCCACCGAGATCACCCTCCAGCCGATCCGGCGGTTCGGGATGGACGGTGCGGTGATCTTCGCCGACATCATGACCCCGCTCCAGGCGATGGACGTCGCCGTCGACTACGCGCCCGGGCCGCGACTCCGACCCCGCACCCTCGCCGAGGTGACGTCCCTCCCAGAACTGGATCCGGACCGGGTGTCACACGTCGCCGAGACCATCGGACGTGTCCGAGACGCCGTCGACCCGGACGTGGCGGTCATCGGGTTCGCCGGGGCGCCGATCACCCTGTTGGCGTACCTGCTGGAAGGGGGAGGCTCGCGGGAGTTCATGGCGTTGCGAGCGGCGCTCCGTCGGGACCCCCGGGGCGTGGCCGAGGCGTTGGACACCCTGGCCCGAGCCATGCGTGCGTACCTCGGTGTCCAGGTGGCTGCCGGAGCCGACGTGGTGCAGCTCTTCGACACGTGGGCGGGCCTCCTCGACGCCGACCAGGTCGAACGTTGGGCAGTCCCGGCTGCGGGGGCCGTCCTCGCGGGGGTCGGCGTCCCCACCATCTACTTCGCCCCGGGTGCCGGTCATGCCCTCACCCGTCTTCGCGCCGTCGGCGCCGACGGGATCGGGATCGACTGGAGGGTCTCGCCGGAGCAGGCATCCGAGCATCTCGCCGGCGTCGCCCTCCAAGGCAACCTCGACCCGGCGGTGCTGTTCTCGGATCCGGCGACGATCCGCGAAGCCACCCGGAGAATGATCCGGCGGTTCGGGGAACGACCGGGTTACGTCGCCAACTTGGGACACGGCATCCACCGTCACACACCCCCGGAGCATCTCGGGGTGTTCGTCGATGCCGTTCGGGAGGGTCCATGATCGACGTCACCCCCGAGCTGCTGGCACGCCACGACCGGCCCGGGCCCCGCTACACCTCCTATCCCACCGCGGTCGAGTTCGACGAATCCGTGGGACCCGAAGACCACGCCGCACGGCTGCGGGAGGCCTCACGGAGCCGCCAGCCCCTCTCCCTGTACCTGCACTTGCCCTTCTGTGCCGAACGCTGCTCGTTCTGCGCCTGCCACGTCGTCGTCACCCGCCGGATGTCGGTCGCAGCCGCCTACCTCGACCATCTCGAAGCGGAGCTCCGGATGGTGGCGGAGCTGTTGGGGGAGCGTCGGGTCATCTCCCAATACCATTGGGGCGGAGGGACGCCGACCCACCATCCTCCCGAAGACCTCGAACGGCTCCACCGAACCGTGAGCGGGCTGTTCACCTTCACCGACGACGCCGAGCTGGCGGTGGAGGTGGACCCGCGGGTCACCACCTCCGCCCATCTGGAGCTGCTGGCCGACCTCGGCTTCGATCGCCTGTCCATGGGGGTCCAGGACCTCGACCCGACGGTGCAGGAGCTCATCGGACGGAACCAGACCGCCGAACAGACCGAATCCCTCTACCTGAAGGCGCGGCGCCTCGGGTTCCGGTCGGTCAACTTCGACCTCGTCTACGGGCTCCCCGGCCAGACCGAGGCGACCCTCGCCGAGACCCTGGAGGCGGTGATCGCCCTCCGGCCGGACCGGCTCGCCGTGTACTCGTTCGCCTATGTCCCCTGGATGCGTCCCCACCAGAGGAGGATCGACGAGGAGCGTCTCCCCGGCCGCGACGAGAAGTTCCGGCTGTTGGCGACGGTGATCGCCGTCCTGGTCGGGGCAGGCTACCGACGGATCGGCATGGACCACTTCGCCCTCCCCGACGACGACCTCGCCGTCGCCGCCGACGAGGGAACCCTGACCCGGAACTTCATGGGGTACACGACCCAACGGGGCACCGACCTGGTCGCCGTCGGCACCTCCGGGATCTCCGACGTGGCTGGCGCCTACAGCCAGAACCATCGACGTCTCGCCTCCTACTACCAGGCGGTCGAAGCGGGGATCCTCCCGGTGGAGCGGGGTTACCGGCTCACCGACGACGACCTGCTCCGACGTCACGTGATCACCGAACTGATGTGCAACGGGGAGGTCGACCTCGGGCGGGTCTCCGACATGTTCGGCGTCGACGCCGGAGCCGTCTTCGCGGGCGAACTGGCCGAGCTGGGCGCGCCGGGAGGCCTCGTCGACGAGGGAATGGTGACCGTCGACGGGACGACGATCTCCGTCACCGAGCTCGGGTCGATCTTCGTCCGTCGGGTAGCCGCCGTCTTCGACGTCCACACCCGACAGCGACGTACCGACGGGCCGATGTTCTCGAAGGCGATCTGACATGGGTTTCGACGTCGTCGTGGTCGGCGGAGGGTTCGCCGGGCTGTTCACCGCCCATCTGCTCCGCCGCCGCGGGCTGGAGGTGGTGGTCGTCGACCAGGCCGACACCCCCGGAGGGGTGGCACGTACCCGTATGGACGACGGCTACGTCCTCGAACCCGCCGCCGGGACCTTCCTCCTGCCGCATCCCCACCTCACGCCGGTCCTCGCCTCCACCGGCGTCGACGTCGTTCCGGCCTCGGGCGTTCGACGGTTCGTCTACACCCGGGGACGGCTCATCGGGTTCGAGCCGTCACCGACGGTGGCGTTCAGCCCGCTGCTCCCGGTCACCGCCAAAGCCCGGCTCGCCCTCGAACCCTTCGTACCGTCCGGAGGGGACGGCGACGAGACACTGGCCGCCTTCCTGCGGCGCCGTCTCGGAGACCGAGCCGGGGAGCTGATCGCCGCCCTGGCCGCCCGGGGTGTGTTTGCCGGTGACCCGGACCGCCTGTCGGCGGAGGCGGCGTTCCCGGCGTTGGTCGCCCTGGAACGGGAAGCGGGGAGCCTCACTCGGGGAGCGGTGCGGCGACTCAGGCGCCGTCCCAAAGGGGTGCCCCGTCCCACCAGTCACCTCCCGGTGGGCACCATGGCCGACGCCGCCCGGCGTCTGGCCGGTTCCGGCGACGCGTGGCGGGGAGGGTTCACCGTCTCGGCGGTGCGGCCCACCGGAGACGGCCGCTGGGCGGTGGAGGGTCCGGAGACGTTGACGGCGAGCCAGGTGGTGTTGGCGGTCGCCCCCGCCGTCGCACAGGCGCTCCTCGGGGACTCCGACCCCGTGCCGTTCCCGGCCGCTCCGGTGGCGGTCGTGTGGCTGGGAGGGCCGAACGAACGGATGCCGATCCCCCAAGGGTTCGGCTACCTGGCCGGGCCGGACACCGACCTCGTCGGGCTCGGATGCCTCTTCGAGTCGTCCTACGCCCCGGCCCGGGCCCCTGACGGTCGGTCCCTCGTCAAGGTGATCGCAGGCGGGGCGTCCCGTCCCGACGTGGTCGACCTCGACGACGACGTCCTCACCGGCCGGATCGTCGACGAGGTCGGCCGTGTTCTGGGGAGTGACATCCAGCCCGACTTCGCCGTCGTGGTCAGGCACCGGCCCGGCATCCCCCAGTACGAGCCGGGTCATCTCGCCCGCCTCGCCGAAGTAGAGCGACGCTGGCCTCCGGCGGTCGGGGTCCACTTCGCAGGCTGGGGCTACCGGGGCGTCGGTGTCGCCCATGTGGCCGCCGACGCCGGCCGCCTGGCCGACCGGATCGTCGAGGCCGTGCGATGAGCCGGGGCCGGGTGCCGCAGGGTTTCTGGCCGGTGTGGACGGCGGTGGTGGTCGACCTCCTCGGCTTCGGAATCGTGATCCCGTTGCTGCCCCTCTACGCCAGCCGGTTCGGAGCCTCCCCGCTCCAAGTGGGGCTGCTCTTCGCCTCCTACTCCCTCGCCCAGTTCGTCTTCTCCCCGATCTGGGGGAAGGTGTCGGACCGGGTCGGCCGTAGACCGGTGCTGCTGTTGACCATCGCCGGGTCGGCGGTCGGCAGCCTCGTGCTGGGCCTGGCCGGGTCGGTGGCGATCCTGTTCGTCGGGCGCATCATCGACGGGATCTCGGGGGCGAGCATCGCCGTCGCCCGGGCGGCCGTCGCCGACTCTGCCGACGACGGGGAACGGCCCCGGTTGATGGGCCTCTTGGGAGCCGCCTTCGGGATCGGGTTCGTGGCAGGTCCGGTCCTCGGGTCGGTGGCGTCGCTGGCGGGCCCGTCGGCCCCGTTCTTCGTCGCCGCTGCCATCTCCCTCGTGAACCTGGCGGTCGCCGCCGTTCGGCTGCCCGAGACCCGTCGGGACTCCCGAGCCGTCCCGGCCCGCGACGACGCCACCAAGGTCGTGTCGGGACCGGTGCTGCGGTTCATCGTCGTCACCTTCACGGCGATCACCGCCTTCGCAGCCTTCGAGGCCACCTTCGCCCTCCTCGGTGAGGTCCGCTACGGGATGACCGAATCGGTCGTCGCCCTGGCCTTCGCCGGCGTGGGAGCCGTCCTGGTGCTGACCCAGGCCGCCCTCGTCGGACCGGTGGCTGCTCGGATGGGGGAGGCGGCGACGATCCGACTGGGTCTGGGCCTCGACCTCGTCGGTTTCCTGCTGATCGGCTCCTCCCGTGGGTGGCCGACCCTGATGGTCGGTCTGGCGGTGCTCGCCATGGGCCAGGGTCTCGTCGCCCCCAGCCTGTCGTCGATGCTCGCCGGGATGGTGCCGCCCGAACGTTCGGGGGCGGTCCTGGGGGCCCAGCAGTCGGCGGGGGGCCTCGCCCGGGTGGTCGGCCCCGTACTGGGCGGGGCCCTCTTCGCGATCGGCGCGGGGGTGCCCTACGTGGTGGCGGCGTTACTCACCTTGGTGGTGCTCCCGCTGCTGCCGACGTCGAAACGGGTTTCCCTCGAAGGTACCTGACTCGTCACGCCGAACCGGTCCAGAGGGCGCGTCCCCGTCGGGGACCGGTCGGCGACGGCGAAACATCCCGAAGAGACGGCGTAGACGGGCCCGTACACGGCCCCGCCGTTCCTGTTCGAACTCCTCCCGGCGGAGGGCCTCCTCCGCCGTGGCGATCATCGCCGCCTCCCGGGCGATCGAGCTCTCGGGGTCGACGGTGTCGCCGTCGCCGGCCTGGAACCAGCCGTGGTCGACGGTGGCGACCGGCACCACCAGGTCGCCGATGACGGTCGCCCTCGGGGACTCTTCGACCGGGGCGTGACGTTCGATCGTCACCTCTGTGGGCATCGGTCGACCTCCGCTAGACGTCGAGTTCCGACATCTCATCAACGCTTCTGCGCCGTCGCATGTTTCCTGTTCAGCGAACGATCTCCGCCTCGAACCGGTACAGGCGGATCGGGTCGTCGGGGGAGAGGTACGCCTTGCGTCGGGCGATCGACACCTGGGTGGCGGCGTCGTCGATCCCGGGGATGGCGGGGAGCAGCAGACCGGTCTTGCCGTCGGGGCCTTCGACGATGACGCCGTACCGGTGCGGGTCCAGATCGTCGAGACTGTGGACCGGTTCGGGTTCCCCCAGCAGGTAGACCGTCACCTCCAGGTCGTCGACCTCGTCGAGGCGGAGGGGCGGGAACCGCGGGTCGGCGACCGCGGCGGCCACCGCCGACCGGGCGATCTCGCGGGCCAAGGTCTGCTCCCGGGGCCGCACCGAACCGACACAGCCTCGGAGTGCGTCTTCTTCGTCGCCGGACCGCTCATGCAGGGAGACGAACACGCCCCGTGCCGGGGCGTCGTCGAACTCGCCGGGCGGCACCTTCACCTCCCCGCTCTCGAGGTACCGGCGGATCGCGTCCCGGGCCAGACGCACGTAGGGATGCTCGGTGGCTTCCATGGTTCGAGGCTAGGCCGAGCCGGACGGCGGCGGGAGGGTCGAACAGCCCGAAGACGAGAGGATCGGTAGCGTAGGAAGAGCAGGCCAGGAGGTCGCCATGCGTACAGCCGTCCGTCCTCCCGCCGTCGCCGGAGCCTTCTATCCGGCCGATCCTCGGCGGCTCGCCGCCGACGTACGGAGCTTCCTCGCGGCGGCGTCGACACCGGAGCTCGGGTTCACCGTTCGAGGCTTGATCGTCCCCCACGCCGGCTACGTGTATTCGGGGCCGGTCGCCGCCACCGGATACCGGCTGGTCGAAGGTCGAGACGACCTGCGCCGGGTGGTGATGCTCGGCCCTTCCCATTTCGTGTGGTTCGAAGGTCTGGCTCTCCCCGACGCCGACCGGCTGAGCACGCCGTTGGGGGAGCTGACCGTCGACCGGGCAGCCGTCGCCCTGCTGGAAGAGAGCCCCCTCGTCGTCGAATCCGCGGTCGCCCACGCCCGGGAGCACTCTCTGGAGGTGCAGCTCCCTTTCCTCCAGGTGGTGCTCCCCGACGCCGCGGTCGTCCCCATCCTCACCGGGGACGTCGACCCTGCCGACGTCGCCCGAGTGGTGGCCCCGCTGGTGGACGACGGGACGCTGCTCGTGGTGTCGTCGGACCTCTCCCACTACCACGACTACGACACCGCTCGACGTCTCGACGCCGTCACCGCCGAGGCGATCGTGGGTCGAGAGCCCGACGCCCTCGGCCGGGACTCGGCCTGTGGGCGCACCGGCATCCAAGCCTCCCTCCACCTCGCCCGCAGGTTCGGATGGCGGGTGGAGCGTTGCGACCTGCGGAACTCGGGCGACACCGCCGGTCCCCGGGACCGGGTCGTCGGCTACGGGACCTTCGCCCTCGGGTGACCGGATCGGTCAGTCGACGCCGGCCAGGCGGACGGGGAGGCGTCGGCTGCCCCACGTCCCCGGCTTCGCCTCGAACACCCCGGCGCACGGGGTGCCGCAGGCGGCGCATCGGCCTTCGGCGTCGAGGCCCCATCGTCCCAGCCGGTACCAGTCCCGTTCGATGAGGACCGCACCGCATCGGTGGCAGTAGGTGGTCTGGCCTTCCGGGTCGTGGACGTTGCCCGTGTAGACGTACCGTTCGCCGTTGTCGAGGGCGATCTTCCGGGCCCGGGTGAGGGTCTCGGGCGGGGTGGGGGGACGGTCCATCATCTTGAAGTCGGGATGGAACGCGGTGAAGTGATGGGGGACGTCCGGCCCGAGATGCTCCACCACCCACTTCGTCATGGCGTCGATCTCTTCGTCGGAGTCGTTGAGACCCGGGATCAGCAGGGTGGTGATCTCGAACCAGACGTCGGTTTCGTGTTTGAGGTATTCGAGGGTGTCGAGGACCGGTGCCAGGGATCCGGCGCAGATGCGGTGGTAGAACTCTTCGGTGAAGCCCTTCAGGTCGACGTTGGCGGCGTCCATGTGGGCGTAGAACTCCCGGCGTGGCTCGGGGTTGACGTATCCGGCGGTGACCGCCACCGCTCGGATGCCCCGCTCGTGGCAGGCGTCGGCGACGTCGATGGCGTATTCGTGGAAGATCACCGGGTCGTTGTAGGTGAACGCCACGCTCCGGCAGCCCAGGTCGGCGGCGACGCTCGCCACCTTCTCGGGGGTCGCCTGGTCTGCCAGTACGTCGTACTCCCGGGCTTTGGAGATGTCCCAGTTCTGGCAGAAACGGCATGCCAGGTTGCATCCGGCCGTGCCGAAGGACAGGACCGGCGTTCCGGGCAGGAAATGGTTGAGGGGTTTCTTCTCGATCGGGTCGACGCAGAATCCGCTCGACCGTCCGTAGGTGGTGAGCACGATCTCGTCGCCGAGCCGGGCACGGACATAGCAGAGGCCTCGTTGGCCTTCCCGAAGTTTGCAGGCGCGGGGACAGAGGTCACATTGGATCCGTCCGTCGGGGAGGACGTGCCAGTACTTGGTGGAGACGATCGAGTCGGCCGGAGCGAGGTCTTCGGGCCGGACCTCGGTCGGGGTGTCGGCAGAGGTGGTCGCGTCCCTCATCGTTCCGCTCGTGGTTCGACACCTTGAGCGTACGCCGCCGTCGGCGGTTATGGAGCGGGCGAAGGTCCCGGCAGTTGGAGGAGCTGGACCAGGTTCCCGTCCGGGTCGGTCATCGTCGCCACCCATCCACCCCAATGTTCACGTTCCGGGGGGCGGAGGAAGGTCACCCCGGCGGCGACGAGCCGTCGGTGGGCCCGGTGGATGTCGGCGGTCGCCAGGTTCACCATGATCCGCAGCGGATCCGAGGCCGGGCCGTCGAGCTCCGAATGTACGGTCACCGTGAGGCGGACGTCGTCCCAGGCGAAGGCGACGAAGCCCGGCCGCTCCGACACGACGGGGAGTCCGAGGACGTCACGGTAGAAACGGGCCATCGCCGGATGGCGTTCGGATGTGGTCCACAGGATCACCCCGGCGAAGCCGGTGACGACACCGTCCATGGACACGACGATAGGCATCGGCGGCCGTTTCGTGGGGATGGCCCGGCTCCCGGCCTCTGCGTCGCTTTTCCCCGAGACCGGGCGGTGCGGCGGGTAGCGTATCGGCGATGGCCGAAGAGTTCTCGGGGACGTTGACGCTGTCCGCCGGGCGCCGGGAGCGGGTCAGTGTCGTGTTCGACGGCGACCAGGTGGAACTGCGGGCCGGTTCTGCGGCCGTGGGTACCTGGCCGGTGGAGGCCTGCCGGATCCGTCGTACCGGACCCCGTGAGTTCCGCCTCGAAATGGAAGGCGAAGTCCTCGACTTCGTCCCGGACCGCCCGGTCCCGTTCGGTTCGGCGGTGGCGAAGAACCTGAAGAAGGCCCGGATCGCCGACCGGATCGACGCCGTCCGGGTGGTGGGAGACGTCGCCGGCGGTGACGAGCTCGGGACCGTTCCGGAACCCGCCCCCATCCGGCCTGTCTCCGTCGAGGTCCGGTCCGATCGCACCGTCGAACCCCGGGACGAGGTCGTGACCCGGGTCGTCGGTGTGGTCGCCACCGGGCTGTTCGTGATCCTGCTCGCCGTCGCCGCCGCCGTGGTGCTCCGTTCCCGGGACCGGCCGGACGTTTCGGCTCCCGCACCTCCGCCGACCACGACCACCACCACTCCGTCCGTGCCTTCGGTGTTCGACGTCACCCCGCCGGAGATGGCCGCCCGGTGGAACGAGACCGCTGCCCGTCTCGGCGCTCCGCTGAGAATCCGCAACCGCCTCGGCGCCGGCGACTTCGAAGCCGCCCTCACCCCCTATGTGACCCTGCAGGGCACCGTCGGCGGCGACGGGACGGTGGATTCGATCGTGGTCGTCGTCGATCCGACGGGTGGCACCCGCGACGACGAGCTGGCGATCGCATCGTGGGGGATCACCATCGCCACGGTCGACCCCACGTTGGAGGGTCCGGAGCGGCGCCTGCTGTTGGACCGACTCGGGCTCGACATCGACCGTCCCGACCTGACCTTCCTCGACGGCGAGACCGAACAGAACGGCCTCCGGTACACGCTGCGGTATCTGGAGGATTTCGTCACGATCCTGTTCACCGTCGAACCTGCCGGCTGAAGCGGATTCCTGGTTGCCCGACGAGGTCGGTAGCCTGCCCGCAGCGGCGACGGTCGTCGTCGCATCCCCACGAGACGCACTGGGAGGCGCGCGTGAGGAACCTCTTGTCGTCCCTCGTCGCCGTGGCGTTGCTGGCCGGCCTCTTCCAGGTCGGTGGCGCCGGGTCGACCCCCACATCTCAGCTCGTTCCGGTGGCCGTCGGACCCGACTGGGCCCAGGCCACCCTCGTCTCCGACTTCGAGGAGGCGGTGACACCGTCGACGGTTCCGCCGCCACGTCCCCTCCCACCCGGGTGCCGCATCCCCCTCCCGGGGGCGGCCTGCCCGGTGGTGGCGGTGGCCGGCGGGCTCGACGTCCCCGTCACCGTCTACGACCTCGGCCCCGACGAGGTCACGTCGGTGGAGGACTGGCGCCCGCTGGTGTCGGCG
>WFOA01000067.1 GCA_015488325.1 Acidimicrobiia bacterium
GTCCCGGCGGGGATGTCGCCTCGCGCCGGGCGCGCGCCGTCTGCGGCACGTCGGGCATTGGCGCGGGTCGGGCCCGCGGGGAGACCAGGCCGGGCCGGAGACGCCGAAACCCCCGATATGCACCGAAACTCTGTCGCATACGCGACATTCCGAGGCGTCATCGGCTCCATAGCGCCGCCCCGTCACGAGGATTGCCGTATGAGACCTCTCCGCACCCACCTCGGCTCCTCCCTGGCGGTCCTGGCTCTGGTGTTGGCTGCCTGCGGCGGCGCGGCCGTCGACGAACGTGCCACCCCCGACCCAGCGGCCTCCCCGCCGCAGCCGGAGACGACCGCCACCTCCGCCAGCGGCGACGCCGGGCTGCCGAGCGGACCTTCGGCCCTCGTCAACCGTTTCGACCCTTCCTTCCCCGACCCCCTCATCGACCCGTCCGACATCATCGCCGGTGGTCCGCCCCCCGACGGGATTCCACCGGTGGACGATCCGCAGTTCGTCTCCGTCGCCGAAGCCGACGAGTGGCTCAACGACCCCGAACCGATCCTGGTGGTGGACATCGACGGGGACGTGCGCGGCTATCCCCTCCAGATCCTCATCTGGCATGAGATCGTCAACGACACCGTCGGTGGGATCCCCCTCGCCGTTACCTACTGTCCCCTGTGCAACTCGGCGATCACCTTCGAGCGGGTCGTCCGGGGTGTCGAAACCACCTTCGGAACGTCGGGGAGCCTCTACTTCGCCAACCTGGTGATGTACGACCGGGCCACCGAATCGCTTTGGAACCAGATGGACGGCCGGGCCGTAGTGGGAGTTCTCACCGGTGAGGTCCTACGACAGGTCCCGTCCTTCACCGTTTCCTGGGAGACGTTCAAAGAGACCCTGCCCGAGGCGAAGGTCCTCGACCGCAACCGCACCGGCGCCGCCCGACCGTACGGAAGCAACCCCTACACGGGCCTCGACGACCCCGACGGAAGGCCGTTCCTGTTCCGCGGCGACCTCGACGTGCGGGCCAAGGCGATGCAGCGGGTGGTCGCCATGGTGAACGACAACGTGGCCAAGGCCTGGGCCCTCGACGCCGTCGACGCAGAAGGTCCCGCCGCGGCTACCAACGACACCTTCGACGGTCGGCCTCTGGTCATCTTCTGGCAGCGGGGCGAAGCCAGCGCCCTCGACCGCGGCTCCATCGCCGAGGGCAGAGACGTCGGGACCGTCGCCGTCTTCTTCTCCACCCTCGACGGGAGAACGCTGACCTTCGAAGCCGGGGACGACGGGTTCGTCGACCGGGAGACCTCGTCGACCTGGAACATCCTCGGCGAAGCGGTCGACGGCGAGCTGGCCGGAGCCCGGCTAGAACCCGCCACCTTCGTCCGCACCTTCTGGTTCTCCTGGGCTGCCTTCAAGCCGGAGACAGAGCTCGTGGAAGCACCGTGATCGACCTGGCCCCCCTCACCCTCGCCCTGGCGGCGGGCGGGCTGTCCACGGTGAACCCGTGTGGTTTCGCCATGCTCCCCGCCTACCTCTCCTTCTTCGTCGGTGCCGGCGACGACCAGCTTCCGTCGGCTTCGAGCCGGGCCGCGTTGGGTCTGAAGACCGGCCTGTTGGTCACCGCCGGGTTCCTGGTCGTGTTCGCCGCAGTGGGCATTCCCCTCACCTACGGCGCCACCCGGATCGTCCGCGGAGTTCCCCTGGCGGGGATCGCCGTGGGGATGATCCTCGTGGGTGTCGGCGTCGCGACCGTTCGGGGACGGGGCATCGCCGTCACCTTCGCCAATCCGGTCCGGGTCAGAGGCTCCCGTGGCCCGAAGACGGTCTTCGCCTTCGGCATCGGCTACGGGATCGCCTCTTTGGGCTGCACCCTCCCCGTCTTCCTGGCGGTGGTGGGGGCGTCGCTGGCCACCCAGGGGACAGATGCCGCCCTGGTGGTGCTGGCGGCCTACAGCCTGGGGATGTCGGCCATGCTCATCGTCCTCTCCACTGGGGCGGCACTGTTCAGGGACGGTCTGGTGCGGACGGTGCGCCGGCTCCTTCCCCACATGCACACCATCACCGGCGGACTGCTCACCATCGCCGGCCTCTACCTCACCTACTTCTGGATCCGGGTCAGGTTCGGGCCGGTGGCCACCCTCGGCGAGGATCCCGTCGTCGGATTCGTCAGCGCCTTCACCTCCGCCGTGGAGCGAATCGCCGCCAGCAACGGACGTGTCATCGTCGCGGTAGCGGCGGTGGCCGTGGTGATGATCGTGGCGGCGAGTCTGTGGAGCAGGCCTTCGAAACAGGGCCCCGTCGAACCCTCGGACCAACCCTCAGGAGAAGAGCATGTCGCCGACCGCACCTGAACGCCGGAGCCGGACGCCGACCGGGCCGAACCGCGGCCCGCGGGGACGCCGTCTGGCGATCGTGGCGGGGTCGCTGGTCACGGTGGCGGCGATACTGGCCCTGGCAGGCTTCGTGTCGCAGGACGCGAACGACCCGGGACGGACCGCCGCCGACCCGGCCCCCGACGTCGAACTGGTCGACTTCGAAGGCAACACCCTCCGGCTCTCCGACTTCGCAGGCACCCCGGTGGTCCTCAACTTCTGGGCTTCCTGGTGTCCTCCGTGTGTCGCCGAGATGCCCGACTTCGAAGCCGTACACCAAGACGTCGGCGACCGAGTGACCTTCATCGGCGTCAACTTCCAAGACGACCCCGACCTGGCCGCGGCGTTAGCCGTCGAGACCGGGGTCAGCTATCTGCTGGTACGCGACCCCCAGGGTGTCATCTTCGGGGAGTTCGACGGCCTCGGCATGCCCACCACCGTCTTCATCGACGCCGCCGGGTCGGTCCGGGAGGTCATCACCGGTCAGATGTCCCAAGGTCAGCTCCGGGCCAAGATCGCCGAGCACTTCTCCGTCGACGCCTGAGAATCCCGGGCCCGGTCCCGCCGTCCCCGGTCCCCGAGGATCCTCGCCGGAGAACCGACCCGTCGCTTACGGCACGACCGGCGGACAGCGGCAAGGCCGACACGACTAAGTCTCCGGCTTCGCTACCCTGGCCCGGCTCCCACCGCCACACCGAGATATCAACGCCATGCGCAGACTCGTTTTCGCCGCCACCGCCGTCGCCGTCGTCGCCGCCGCCTGCGGCGGCGGAACCCCCGCGGCCGTAGACGGCGGCGTCGACCTCGCCGCCGAGACCCAACAGGTCCCCGTCGACGGCGGTTCCTACGTCGACGTAAGCGTCGCAGGTCTCGAAGCGATGCTCGCGAACAAGGACTTCTTCTTCGTCAACGTCCACATCCCCTACGAAGGCGAGATCGAACAGACCGACGCCTTCGTGCCCTTCGACCGGATCGAAGAGAACCTCGACGCCTTCCCGGCGGACAAGAACGCCAAGATCGTCGTCTACTGCCGCAGCGGCGGGATGAGCGCCATCTCCGCCCGGGAGCTGGTCCGTCTCGGCTACACGAACGTGTGGAACCTGGACGGCGGCATGATCGCCTGGGCCGCCGCCGGCAACGAACTGCTGCAACGCGGGGGCTGAACGACCCGCCGCCCGGGACCAGCCCGCCGGTCGGCGAAGCCGGGGGCATCGCCGACGTCACCTCTCCTGCCCCCGGCCGCCTCGCCGTCACCGGCGGCGACTCAGCCGCCCCCGCCTGCGACCTGCCGGGACGTCGACCCCGAAATCACCTCCGCCAGCTCCCCGCGACCGCCTACCCCGAGTTTTCGGTACACCGACGCGAGATGGTTGTCGACGGTACGCACCGAGATGGAGAGGCGGTCGGCGATCTCCCGGCTGGTGTGACCGACGGCGAGCCGGGCGATCTGCAGCTCGCGGGGTGTGAGGTTCGCGGGCGGTTCCACCAACGCAGGGGTGACGACGTCGGGGAGCCGGGCCCGGAGGGCCGCGAACCTCCCGCGGGCGCGGTTGGCGGCCGTCCGCTCCCCCGCCTCCGTGTAGAGCCGCGCCGCGGCGGCGAAGGCCTCCATGGCGTAGAGGTCGCAGCCCATCCCTTCGAAGGCTCCAGCGACCGTTTCGATCCCGGCGGCGTCACCGTCGACTGCTGCCTGGGCGTGGCGGCTCATGGTCGGCACCATCTCCCCGTCGACGGTCCGGGCGGTCTCGGCGAGCAGGTCGACGACGTATTCGGGGCGCCCCAGCCGCACGGCGTCGTAGGCGGTGAGGACGGCCCAGTTCACCGAATCGCCTTCGATGCCCACTCTCCCCAGCTCGGCGGCGGCGGCGGCAGCAGCGTCGAGGTCCCCCGCCAGCACATGACGCCACACGGTCACCCGATGCACGACCGTACGGGTTCGGAAATCGTCTATGGGGGTGTGCGCCTCCAGGTCGTCGGCGTAACGCAGAAACGTGTCGCGGTCTCCCATCTCGGCGGCGGTGACGGCGGCGAACCCGGTGACCAGGCCCCTGATGGAGAACGGGTCGTGTCGGCGGCCGATCTCCGCCGCCTCTCCGGCCCGGCGCAGCGCCGGAGGGAGGTCTCCTCGACGTTCCCCGACGAACGCCAGGTCGGCGGCCCACAGCGCCACCACCTCGGGTATCCCTTCGGTGACGGCGTCTTCGTATCGACGGCGGGCCAGCTCTTCGGCTTCGTGGATGCGCCCGACGAACATCAGTCCCATGAACCGGTTCGTTTCGAGGAGGTCGGCGGCGAAGGGCACCGAGCCCCGGTGGCTGGGTGCCAGTTCGAGCGCCTCGTCGATGAGGGGTTCGGCGTTCTCGACCTGGCCGGTCATGACCATGCCCAACGTCGAGACCACCAGAGCCTCCAGCCGGACTCTGCCGTCGATGAGGTCCGACGCAAGGACTTCGTCGCCTAGCCGGACCGCCGCCGCGAAGGAGCCCTGCATCCCTGCGATCCACGCGTCCGACAGCCGGAGGGGCGTTGCCGCCGGGGACCGGGGATCCACCTGCTCCAGTGCGCCGGCGAGGAGACCCCGAGCTGCGGTCACCTCCCCCAACACGAAGGCGAGGTTGCGGGACCGGGCCACCACCGCCTGCAACCGGACCATCGGGTCGTCGGTCAGTTCCATCGCCTGAGCGAACGCCTCCTCCGCTTCGGCGCCACGCAAACACCTCGACAGCGCCTCCCCGAGAACGATGAGCACGCGGGGGTCGGCACCGGCGGTCCACGCTGCCTGGGCGAAGCGAACCGCCAGGTCGTAGGCGAACCCTTCCAGCGCCGCCTGGGCCGCCCGGCTGAGGAGGTCGGGGTCGGCCCGAAGTCCTCCGTCGAGCTGAAGCGTCGCCGCCCGGAGCAGGTCGCCGCGGCGACGCATGCCGGTGGCGACGAGGGCTTCGGCCAGCCGTGCGCTGATCTCCCGGTGCCGTGACCTGGGGAGCCGAGCCCTGAGGACCTCGCCGTGGAGAGGATGGGTGAACCGGACCACCCATCGCTGCCCTTCGAGGTCGACGCTGACGACCCGCTCGGATTCGAGACGCGCGAGCACGTCCGGGTCGACGTGGCCGTTCATGATGTCGAGCTCCAAAGCCCCCGCCACGGCCAGCACCTCCAACGCGGCCCGTTCTTCGGCTCCGAGGGCGCCGAGGCGGTCCGCGACGACTTCGACGAGACGGTCGGCAGAGGCGAGCGCCACCGGATCCTGCACGGTCTCGATGCCGGCGAGGACCAGCTCGCGGACGAGCAGCGGGTTGCCCTGGGAGAGCTCCCAGACCCGTGCCTTCACCGGCGCGGTGGCGCGGGAGGCGATCACCGTGTCGAGGAGCTCGTCGATCGCCTCCCGGCTCAGCTCACCGACGGTGAGGCGTTCCAGCGTCCCGTCGGAGCGGATACGTTCGATCGGCTCGGGCAGCGGCTCGGGGGTGCGGGCCGTCAACACCGGGACGACGATGCCTTTGTCGGCGGCGTGGTGGATGAGCGCCGCCGAGACGTCGTCGAGTTCGTGGATGTCGTCGACGCCGAGGATGAGCGGTCCCTTCCTGGTGGAGCGGCTCTCCAATGCGTCGAGCAGGATCCGGAAGACCGCCCACAGCGCCTCGGGCAGTTCGGACGGAAGCAGGTGAGAGAAGGGCGCGAAGGGGACCGTCTCGGTTCCGGGGGAGGTCCTGACCCATTCGGTGGCGTGGCCCCGGCGAGCGAGGTCGGAGAGGAGCTCCCGAGCCAGCCGGGTCTTGCCGACACCGGCCGCGCCGACCATGAGCACCCCCCGCCGCGGCCGCGACATGATTGCGGCTCGGGCTGTCTCCAACTCGTCCCGTCGCCCGACGAGCGGCCAATCCACGCCCCGAACGATACCCATGTTGCTTGCCGGCTGCGTCGTGTGACTGAGTAGTCCTCTACTCATGACAGAGCCGCCGGACCGCCTCACGATACGTCCGTTTGGGAGCGGCGAGAGGTCCGCCGCGTCGACG
This sequence comes from Acidimicrobiia bacterium, assembly GCA_015488325.1. Lineage (GTDB taxonomy): Bacteria > Actinomycetota > Acidimicrobiia > Spongiisociales > ZC4RG35 > S012-128. Next base: position 6,368 of record WFOA01000067.1, read on the forward strand.
AAGAGGAGCGTGAACCATGGCGAAACCCACGGGACGTGCCCTTCGCCGGACTCCGGCGCGGCGGCCGGTGTTCAGGGCGGTGTTGGTGGCGACGGCCCTCGTCGCCGCTGCCTGCGGCGGTGGGAACGGAGCCGGGCCCGACGCCACGAGCCGGGGCGACGACGCCGGCCCGGGGGCCACGTCGGCAGCCCCCGGAGGCAGCAAGTTTTGCGAAGAGGTGAGAACGATCGGCTTCGACGCCTTCGATGAGGCGCAGGCAGGTGTGGGGACACCGGCAGACAGCTACCGACGTCTCGCCGACGTCTACGACGAGATGATCGACATCGCCCCAGGGGAGATCCGGGACGACCTGGCGCTGTTCCGTGACAACTTCCGGAAGCTCGCCGACGCCTTCGAGGCCGGGGAGACCCCCGACATCTCCGACGAGGAGAGCGCCGCCTTGGACGCCGCCGGTGCCCGGCTCGACGCCTATTTCCGAGACGAATGCGGTATCGAGCTCGACGACGAAGGAGACGAGTACGCCTCCGACATCGGACCCTTCGCCGAACAGTCGGGCACCTTCCAGCTCTTCGGCATCGACCAGGCCGACGTGAGCTTCTACGGCCTCGAGCTCAACTGCGACTACAGCGCCGGAGTCCTCACCGTCGAGATGCTCCCCACCGCCGACGACTGGGGGATCTCCTTCTACGTCGAGGGCATCGACGAGCTGCGGCCGGGAACCTACGAGCAGGTGGGGTTCCAGGCCGGCCCGCCGATCGACTCGCCGCTGGGTGACGAAGACGCGCTCCTCATCGCCGACTCGGGCACGGTGACGATCGAAGAGGTGGGAGAACCCTTCGAGTTCGAAGGGCAGCTCCTCGCGCTGGTCGCCGGCTCGTATTCGACCGACGCCCTCTACAAGGACATCGACGACAGCCCCGCCGGGTCCCTGGAGGGCACGTTCCGCTGCCAGGCCTACCTCCTCGACGCCGACCCCTTGGGCACGGGCGCCGGCTACGGCGGTGGCGACGACGGATCCGAATACACCTCCATCGACGAAGAGACCGGGTTCGTGGCGACGACCGGCGGGGCCGTGCTGGCCGACCAGTACAGCGGCGGCACCCTCTGTTTCATCTTCGACGGCGAGTTTCAGCTCGACCTCCTCCCGGACCAGGCCGACCCGGTCCAGTTCCAGTTCATCTCCGACTCTTTCACCGAGCCGGGAACCTATGTGGGCACCGCCAAGATCCTGCGGACCGACGGATCCGGCGACAAGGCCGAGACCCTGGGCCAGGTCGTGGTGGATTCAGTCGAGCCTGAGCAGGTGACCGGCGGCGCCTACTTCGGTGGGACCCTCACCGCCGGGTTCACCGAAGGGCCCTTCGGGCCCGTGGGCCTGGAGATCGAATGGAAGTGCTGGGTCTCGGAAAGCGAGTTGGAGAATGCCTAAACACCATCGACGAGCCAGCGTCGTGACGGCGGCGATGCTGCTGGTGGTCGCCGCCTGCGGCGGCGGGAACGGGAGTGGTCCCGGAACCTCCGTCGACACCGCGCCGAACAGCCCCGCCCCCGCCGGGTCGGAGGAATCTGCGGCGCTCCCACCTCAGGAGTTCAGTGTCCGGGGCGAGGGCGACACGACCTTCGAGCAGCAGGGCGTGCCGCAGTGCTCTGGCGACGGCACGTTCTCGATCCGGTTCGAACCCGACGGCGCCGGACCCGACCTGTACGTGTTCGAGACCGGCCCGGTCGGTGGGACCGGCACCTACGACGGAACCCTCGTCGTGTCGCCCGACTCCGACGCGGTGCCCCTCCAGGTGGATGCCACCCTCGCCGTCGAGAAGGCAGAGCCGGACGGGAGCGGCTTTCTCACCGCCCTGTCCGGCACCCTCGACGCGTCCGTCAACGAAGAACCCCTCGGCGCGACCGACCTGGCCTTCGAGTGGAAGTGCTGGGTGTACGCCGACGAGCTGGAGGGCGGATGATCGCATCGAGGGTCCGCTGCCGGGCGACGGCCTGGATCGCCGCCTTCTCGTTGCTGGTGGCTGCGTGTGGGGG
>WFOA01000068.1 GCA_015488325.1 Acidimicrobiia bacterium
GGCGGCATCACCGCACCCGGGCCGGCCGAGACCGTCGCCCTCGCCGTCGCCGTCCTCCTCGCCGTCGGCGGGACCGTCCTCATCCGCGGAAAGGAGTGACCCGATGGCCGTCTCCACCACCCCCACCGAACCGACCGCGAACCCCAGCCGCTGGGAACGGATCACCGCCGCCCTCGACGAACGTCTCGGGCTCTCCGCCCTCCGCTACCCGGTCCCCCGCCACGCCAACACCCTGGCGTGGACCCTCGGCGGGCTGACGTTGGCGTCGCTGCTGATCCTCATCGCCACCGGCATCCTCCTCGCCCAGTTCTACACCCCCACCCCGGAGGCAGCCCGGGAGAGCGTCCTCCACATCGAGACCGAACTCACCCTCGGCAGCTTCCTGCGGGGCATCCACATCTGGGCGGCCCAGGCGATGTTCGTCCTCGCCTTCGCCCACCTGGCACGGGTGCTCATCACCGGGTCCTACAAACGGCCCCGGGAAGCGAACTGGCTGGTCGGACTCGGCCTCCTGGCCATGACCTACCTGCTGCTGTTCACCGGATCCACCCTCCGCTGGGACCAGGAGGCCTTCGAAGCGGTCGAACACAACACCGGGCTGGCCGGCCTGGCAGGAGGCCTCGGCACCTGGTTCACCGCAGAATTCGGGGCGGGCACCCCCCTCGTCACCCGACTGTACCTGGCCCACGTCAGCTTCCTGCCCGCCCTCGTGTTCGGGCTGTTGGTGATCCACTTCGCCTGGGTGAGATACCACGGCATCTCGGCCCGGCCCGACGTGCCCGTCGGCGAACCCGACCCCGACGACACGGTCCCCTTCACCAGCCACGCCCGCCATCTCGTCGGATGGAGCCTCATCCTGTTGGCGATCCTCATGGGGTTGACGGCCACCACCGTCAACCCGGTCGGGTCGGCACCGGTGCCGGGGATCGAAGTCACCAAACCCCTGTGGCCGTTCTTCTGGGTGTACCAGATCGAGAACTGGATGGGGATCCGCGGGCTGTTCTGGGCACCGATCGTCGTCTTCGTCGCCCTGGCGGCCCTGCCGTTCCTCGACCGTGGCCGGGAACGGCGCCCGCGGCGTCGCCGCTGGGTGATCGCCTCGGCCCTGGTGCTGTTCGGGGCCTGGTCGGTGCTGACGATCATGGTGGCGGTGTCGAGCCCCGTCGCCCATCTCGGATGACGTAGACACCGGGGGACGGGGCCGCCAGGCCCCGTCCCCGGGCCGCTCACCGGGGCGACACCCCGGCGGCGGCCAGCACCGCCTCCGCAGAACCGGCCGGGTCGGTCGGGTCGAACAGCACGGCCCGGAGCCCGGCGCCCTCTGCCCCGGCGACATGCACCGGCTGGTCGTCGACGTGCAGCACCGACGCCGGGGCGGGGCCGCCGAGCTGGGCCACGGCCGCCTGGAAAGCGCGGGGGTCGGGTTTGCGCACCGACGCGTAGGACAGGTCGATCACCGGGTCGAAGCGTTCCAACAGCCCGGGCAGGAGCTGGGGTTGGTGGAACCTGGCGAGATGGTTCGACAGGATCGCACAGCGGATCCCCGCCCGGCGGAGAGAAGCGACACAGCTCAAGATCTCGGGTCGGACGATGTCCCGGTCGACGAAGAGGGTCTCCATGAGACGCCGGGCCGGGTCGCCGCCGTGCAACCCCAGCACGGGGACGAGCCGTTCCGCCTGACGCCGCCAGTATTCGTCCTCGTCGCCGTCCTCGGACACCAGCTCCTGCCAGAGGGGGTCCCGGTCGGGGGCGAACGGCCCGAACAGTCCCAGCTCCCCCGGGTCCATCCCCCGGCGGCGTTCCAGACGGGACGCCATCTCGAAGGGTGTGAGGATGATCACCCCACCGAAGTCGAACAACACCGTGTCGGTCACGCCCAGGGAGGGTAGACGCCCCCCGCCCCTCCCCCTTTTGACAGCACGAAACGGCAAATACTGCCGGATCCTGCTGTCAAAACGGGACGAGGCGGGGCGAGGGCGCCGACCCCGCCAGCAC
>WFOA01000069.1 GCA_015488325.1 Acidimicrobiia bacterium
CCCCCGCCACATCCCACTCCTCACACAACCCCACCCGATCAGGAAACCTGGACAGCGCCTCCACCCGGTCGAAGGACACCTCCCCCGACCCCAACACCGCCGCCAAATCGGGACGGTCTCCCAACCGGCGCATCGTCCGTACCAACACCTTCGCCGTCTCCGGCGCCACATCCAGCCGCGCCGTCGTCCACTCCACCAGGTCGCGGCATCCGTCCCCCGCCGCCACCTGCAGCCGATCCAACACAGCCAACGTCGCCATCTGACGGGCCCGCAACCGGGCGATCAGCAGCTCATCAGCCACCAACTGCTGCTCCAGGGCATCCACCGAAACACAAACATCTTCCATACATCACAACCTATCGCCACCCTACGACAAAAAACGGAACACCCGGCCACCGGCGCACTCCGCCACCGCGTCGCGGTCACGCCCTTCCCGGGCTGCCCGGAATCCCACCGCCATTCCGCCGCCGGCTGGGGCGAAGATGGATCGCACTCCCTGACCTGGCGTCGGCCCTGTGCGGAGACCGGCACCGCACCCGCGCACCCCCGGGCGTCGGCTCACCCGGCACGGGGCTTCTCAGGGCTGGGGACAGGTGGCGAGGAGACGATTCCACTCATCCCCGGAGATCTGGTCGGGAACGAAGGCGTAGGCGCTCCACCGCCCTCCACTGTCGATGAACGCGTCGAGAGACGGCGGGTCCGGTAACGCGTACCCTTCGGACTCGAGGCAGGCCGCAGCGTCGAGTTGCCGCTGATACACCCGGCGCCACTCTTCCCTCGTCTGCGGCGGTGGCGGATAGGGGTAGCGGAGCAGCGCTTCGGCGTCGCATCGGCGCTTTTCGACACTGGCCGCGAACACCGGTGCGTTGGCGCCTTCGTAGACCACCACATTGCTCCCCGGCGGATCCACCCGTGAAGGCCATCCGGCACTCGTGTAGCACTCAGCCGTCCACCGTGCCCGAGCATTCGCATGTTCGAAGTAGCCGCCCGACTCCTCTTCGGTTTGCACGTCCGCCTCCGTCACGTCGATCTCAGCGAGGACATCATCCGGCAAACCCAGGAACCGTTCAGGAGGAAGCCGATAGCGGACAACCAGGTCGGCGATGTTCGCCGGGAGATCACCAACCTCCCGACCCGACATCGCAGGCTCCGTACTCGGCACAACCGACGGCCCCGCACAGGCCGCAGCGATCAGCGCTACGCCGAGGGCCCATAAGGCTGACCGGCTCCCCAGCGCGCGTCCTGCGCCGGCTACCACCAGCAGTATCCCTTGCCGTACTCCCAGTTCAGCTCGGTCGAACCACCCACGGTCCCCGTCTGCGCCGAAGGGTCGTTCACCCTTACGGTGTGATCAAACGGGGCGTCCACCGACGACACCCCGTTCGGGGTGTACGACGTCACCACACCACTACCCCGAGTCTTCGCGGTCACCTCTTTTCCGGCATCCCACCAATTCTCGGTGCAATCGACCCACTTGCTCCATTGGCCCCCTGCCCACGCGGGAACAGGGACCAGCATGAACAGAGCGGTGATCACCGCCAGAATTCTGGTCCTCATGGGAACCTCCCCTTCTTCTCGGGTCCCCAACCCGAACCCACAGCGAGGAACATGCCACACACCCATATGGCCGTCAAGGGTTCGCAGCCGGACATTCGTCCCGAATCCGGAGACCGAGGCGGCGCCGACCGACCGTGGGTCGTGGACGTCGTAGGAGCGCACCCACCACCCCCAAATGACAGGAGGAGACCATCGACGGCACGGCCCGACTCAGCGGCCCGGGTAGGGAGGCAACTGCGGGCAGCGTCGCTCCACCCCCGCCAGCACACCGGGACCCTCCTGTTGCACCAACTCCTCGAACGGCGACCAAGGAACCTCCTGGTCCAAGTAGACATCGAGGCTCGGCGGATCCGACAGCTCATAACCCAACTGGCGGAGACAACGCAGAGCCGCCCGGTCCCATTCGTAGTTCCGGATCTTCGTCTCGGTCGTGAACTCCTCGGGCGGAGGGATCGTGCCGTCTTCGATGAGAGACTGCTCACACCGGTACGTGGCCTCCTCCAAGGCGTCACGTTGAGCCGGCATCACCACCGTCTCGTAACCGTCGACAGAAGCCGTCGCCTGAAACCCCGCCTCCCGCAGACACGCCGCGATCGCCTCATGGATCTCCAAACTGGTCTGGGCGTTCTCTTCGGCGATCTCGGCGAAATCCTCCATCGTCAACTCCGAAAACGGAACCCCCCTCCACGTGTTCGCAGCCCCACCGCCCCCACAGCCAGCAAAGACCACCACCAACACCAGCCAACGCAACCTCCACGGCACACGCCAGGTCACGTCACCATCCTCCACCCCACACAGGGTAGGACTGGGCCTCCCACACCAGCCCGCCGAGCAGGCAGCGCCGCCGTCCGTGATGACGCGAACAGGAGGCAGGGATCACCGTCATCACCTCCCACCCACCCTCCCGGTCAGGGACCGAAGTCCAACACGTCGAGGAGGTAGAACAGGTCCTGGGGACAGGTCTGCTCCAACCTGTCCAGCTCGGCGGCCCGGCCCGACGCCATGAAGGCGTTGTAGGGATGCCACGCCGCCCCGCCCGACTCCACGAACACCTCCAACGACGGAGGATCATCCACCGGGTATCCCTCGGCGATCATGCACTCCCGCACATACAGATACGCCCGGTAGTGGCGCCGCAGCGTCTCCGCCGACGGTACCCCCAACTCCATCCCGAACTCCTCCGCCTCTTCCTCCAAACACAGCCGGTTCACCTCCCCGAACCGGTCCTGCTGGCTCGGCGGCACATCGAACAGGATCCCCGAATCCTCCTGGATCACCCCCTCGAACCCATACCGGCGGAAACACTCCACCGCGAACCGCTGCCGCTCCAGCACCGACGCCCGCACCGCCCCCGCAGGCGCCGTCGTCACCGGCGTCGACGGCAACAACCGAGCGATCTCCTCTGCCGACGCCACCGAACCCGTCGTCACCGGCATCGGAGTCGACGTGGACGACGTGGCCGCTGACACCGAAACGGTGGTGGAGATGCCGGCGGTGGTGGAGGGACCCGGGTCTGCCGATGAGCTGGGTCCCTGAGCGGCCGGTACGCATGCCGCAGCCAAGATCGCCGCCACCACCACCACCGGTGTCCACCTTGGTCCCTTCAACGTCAGGACGAACACACCGCGCTGGCGACCGTGCTGGGCCCCCCGGCAACCACCGAGACGTACTGCGTTCCGGCATGAAAGCCCCAAGAATGGCTGTCCCAGTACCAGCCGGGCGCGTTGGGTGCACGCCAGCTCTGTCCGTCGTGGATGTGGATCTGCCATTGGTGCCCGTACCCGCTCGCCGACAGCCATCCCTGCGATCCACAGTACGCCGAATCGGTATCCGATGACTGTCCGTGCGACGCCCACGCCGGTATGGCCACAGCCACGAGCAAGGCGGTGATCACCACCACGATTCTGGTCCTCATAGGAACCTCCCCTTCTTCTCGGGTCCCCAACCCGAACCCACATCGAGGAACATGCCACACACACCCACGTCAAGGGGTGACGGCAGAAGCTTTTCGCGAACCCGGACGTCGCTGTCACCACCGTAGCTCGGCTGTCTCGGTGCCGGTGGCCCACCGGCCCAAGCTGACCGAGAACGCATCGGCCACCAGTCGGGCGTGTCACCGCCCTTCCCTGCCGAACGCACCGACCCACCCCTGGTAGCCGCGCATGTCGTCGATACGTCCCACCAGCTCGGAACCGTCGAACAGCTCCACCTGGGCGACCACCACGAACTCGTAGGACGGCCTGAAGTCGAACAGGCGCGCCTCGACGTCCAGCCGAAAACCCCGGTCCGACCAGCCGGAGATCCACACCGTCCGTCCCGACGCGGACGTGGCGTGCGGTGGGAACGAGCTGTTCGGTCGGTTCGGGCCGACACCAGACCATCATCACCGTCGACCCTATCCCGACCCCGGACCTTCGGCGGCCCGACGGCTGGGAAGACGAAGCCACCCCGGCGTCGATCGACACCCCGTCGTCGAAGCCGCCGGTCAGAACGGCGGGCAGATCCGGTTGAGTTCCACCCAACGCTCCGGCGGCGCCGACACGAACCGGTACGGGTCCCAGGGACCCCGCTCCCACGAGTCCAGGAACGACTCCAGGCTGGGGGCCTCCGGAATGTCGAAACCCTGCTCCCGCAGGCAGCGAGCCACCTCCAGCTTCACCCGATACGCCTCCTCCCGGCTCAGTCGCCGTGGTGGCGGGTACACCAGCTCCACCTGCTCCTGGCATCGGGTCATCACCGCGTCGAACTCCCCCACCTGCGGACCGGTTTCGTCGACGATGAAGCCGACCACCCCGTCGAAGGGGATGTCGAAGCCGACGTAGGCCATACACGTCACCATCGCCTCCCCCCAGGTACGGATCTGTTCGGAACGTGCGAACAGGTCGACCTCCACGCCGGAGGCGGCCGTGGTCACGTCGGCACCCGACGGCGGTGTCGTCGATGTCTCGAACGTCGCCGGGGTCTGACCGGTCGTCCCTCCGCAGGCCGACACCACCACACCCGGCACCGCCGCCACCATCGACCCTCGGGCGCCGGCGACGGGATCAGCCGAGGCGAAGACGGTGCCGTCCCCTCTCAGGGCTGGGGACACGCCTGGTTAATGCCGTACCACTCCTCCCGCGACAGGTTCCCCAACGCGTCGTAGGCCGCCCAGTTCGCACCCTTCGACTCCATCCACGACTCGAAGCTGGGAACGTCGGATACGATCCCGTATCGGGCGAGACAACGCGCCGTCTCCACCTGCTGGTCGTACCGTCGGCGCCACTCGGCTTCGGTGGTCGGCTCGGGTTCGGGTGGCAGCTCTGTCAACAGTCGGGACCTGCATTCGGACACAACCTGGTCGACGCGGTCCCTCTGTTCGAATGGCACGGGATCGAGCGACAAGCCCCCGTCCCCGGTCACGGTTCCGGTGACGCCCTGTTCCTCCACGCACGTCAACATGAACCGGGCTGATCTCATCTCATACGACCCGGAGTCCAACTGAAAGGTCGCGGCCGTGGGGATCGGAAGCGTGGTCGACGGCACCGAGATCTCGGGTCCCGAGCCGCCGCCGACACAAGCCGCCGTCATCACGGCCACCGCAGCAGCCGCTCCGATTCTCGACCGGATCATTCGCAATACGACCACGTCCAGAACTGGCTGAGTTTCTCGCCCTCCGCCTGCCATGAACCCCAGTTGTGCCCCGTGTAGTGATAGCGGGTCTTCCAGGTGCCGCTCGGCCAGGTGTAAATCAGGTTGTACTTTTCGACCCCCGACTGCCACAGCCACACCTCGGAGTACCAGGTTGTCCTGGTCCTGACGACCACCTCTTCACCACCAGGGCAGCTCTCGTACCCGCCATCGTATTCGGCAGCCCATGCCGGTATCGCCACGAACATGAGCAGGGCGGCGATCGCCGCCACGATCCTGGTCCTCATGAGGAACCTCCCCTTCGTCTCGGTCCCCAACCCGAGCCCACACCGCCGATCCTGCCACACACACACCTGTCAAGGGGTCCCGACGAAACGACTTTTCGCGACGTTCACGGGACCCTCAACACCCGCACCGGGTCACGGTACGCGGCCACCAGGGCAAGAGCGAGAGCAGCGACCCTGGTGGCAGCACCACGAGAGCCGGCGCCCGACTCACCGTCACCTGACCAGATACGCCTGAGGGCAGGCGTTGTTGATCCCGTTCCACTCCTCCTCCGAGAGGTTGTCAGGCACGGCGTTGTACGCCGACCAGACCTCGCCACCCGAGTCCATCCAACGGTCGAACGACGGCGGATCCGACGTGAACCCATAACGGGCCAGACACTCCGCCAACGCGATCTCGAAATCGTACAACTCCCGCCACTCCGCCTCCGACGCCGGCGGCGGCTCCCTCGGTACGGCTTCCAACGCCACCTCCGAACAACGCTCAGTCGCTGCCTGTACCGCTTCTCTCTGTTCCTTCCGGAGATCGGTGATCGAGACGCTGCCGTCGGGATCGAGCACAGCCGGAAACCCCGATTCGATCAGACACTGCTGATACACCCGACCCCAACGTAGACTCCTCGTCTCACCAGCAGCCGTGATCTGGGTGGCGGTCGGGACCGGCAGGGTGGAAGGGGG
>WFOA01000070.1 GCA_015488325.1 Acidimicrobiia bacterium
GCCCTGGGGAGGGTGACCTCCACCACGGTGGGGCGGAGCCGGTTCCATTCGGCGACGATCCGCCCGTACTCGGGGACGCTGGCGACGGCTCGCCTGCGGGTGGCCGGGTCGAGGCCGCCGAGGCGGTCCTCGAGGGTGCGGTAGGCCCGACGGAAGGCCTCGATGGCGCTGAGGCGGTCGCCGCTGGCAGTGGTGATCTCCCCGTGGCGGAGCCAGACCAACTCGGGGTGCTCGACCCCGGGGCCGAGGCCGTCGACGGCGCGGCGGGAGAGCCGGAGGGCGGTCGCCGTCTCGCCCCGGGCGGCGAGGACCGCCGCCCGCAGGGAGGTGACCTCGGTGGCGAGGTCGTCGAGGCCGGCCTCTCGACAGAGGCCCTCGGCCCGGTCGAGGGCGGCGTCGGCGGCGTCGAGGTCGCCTGCCGCCAGCTCGAGGCGGGCGAGGGAGCGGAGATGCTGGGCGGCGAGCCAGCGGTGCCCGGAACGGTCGAGGCCGTCGAGGCTGCGGCCGAGGAGCTCCCGGGCCCGGCCGGTGTCGCCGCGGCGGGCGGCGACCCCGGCGAGGACGTCGAGGCATTGGGCGGCCCTTGCCTGTTCTCCGATCTCTTCGAAGAAGGCGAGGGCGGCCCGGGCGTCGGCCTCCGCCCGGGCGTCGTCGCCCAGCACCTCGTGGCGGACCGTCGCCGAGTTCACCCGCACCATGGCCAGGCCCCGCTGGTTGTCGACGGCGGCGAAGGCCTCGGCGGCGGCGTCGTAGTGGTCGAGGGCGTCGGCGAGGTCGCCGGAGACGTAGAGGAGGTTGGCGAGGTTGACGAGGGTGACCCCCTCGCCGTGGCGGTACCCGATCCGTCGGCACAGCTCGAGGGACTCTTCGTACCAGCGCCGGGCCTCCGCCGTGCGGCCCTGCTCCATCGCCCCCGTCGCCAACACCCGGATCGTCTCTGCCGTGCCCCGCAGGTCCCCCAACTCGGCGAAGATCGCCTCCGCCTGGGCGAGGCGCTCCGCCGCCGCCCCGTACTCCTGCAGCTCGGTGAGGGAGTTGGCGAGGGCGGTCAAGGCCTCCGCCCGGTCGGCCGGATCCGACGCCAACGCCGCCGCCCGCTCCAGATGGGGCACCGCCTCGTGCACCCGGCCCGACCACCGGAGGGCGAGACCGAGAGCCACCAGCGCCGCCCCCTCCAGCGCCCGGTCGCCGATCGCCTCCCCCAAGGCCACCGCCTCCTCCGCCGACGCCACCGCCTCGGCGAACCGGTCGGTGTTCGCCAGGAACATCGCCCGGCGGCGGGCCACCTCGGCCCGTCTCGGCCGATCCGAACCCGCCAGATGCTCCATCCGGGACAGGACCTGTTCCTGATCTTCCCGGCGGCCGAGGACGTCGAGGACCTCCTCCAGACGGGCCGCGGCGCCGAACAGCCGCCCCGGCTCCCAACCCGCCCGCTCGGCGGCCTCGAGGGCCTGGCGGAACCGGTCGGCGGCGGTGTCGGGGGCGTGTACGGCGAGGGCCTGATCGCCGGCCTCGATCAGATAGCCGGCCGCCTCGGCCTCCATGCCCGCCCGCAGGGTGTGGAAGGCGAGACGTTCGGCGTCGCCGGGAGCGTCGTCGACCAGCGCTTCGGCCAGGCGGCGGTGGAGCGCCACCCGCCTGCGTCGAGGCATCGACTGGTACACCACCTGACGCACCTGATCGTGGGCGAACCCGAAGGTGCCTTCCGACTCTTGGAGGAGGCGGCGGGACAGCAGGTCGTCGACCGCCGCCAGGGTCTCGGCCCGTGACAGGTCCACCGATGCCGCCAGCGGCCCCAGCCGCAGAGGCCACGGCGACGCCGACGCCGCCTCCAGCACCGAACGGGCGGCCGGGCCGAGGAGGCTCGTCCGATGCTCCACCACCGCCCGGATCCGGCCCGCCACCGGGAGCGGATCCACACCAAGACGCGCCTCCGCCTGGACGGTCAGCGCCCCCGTCCGTTCGTCCACCAGCCCTTCGTCCCGGAGGGCGTGGAGGGTCTCCAAGGTGAACAGGGCGTTGCCGCCGGTGTCCCGATGCAACCGGGCCGCCGTCTGCGCCCCCAGATCCGACAGGCCGAGGGTCCGTTTCACCAGCTCGCCGAGCTCGAACACCGACAGCGGGGTGAGCACGATCCGAGCCAGCCCGGCGACCCGGTCCAGGTCCCGGAGCACGTTCCACACCCGGGCGTCGCCTCGGGCCTCCTCGGAGCGGTACAGGACGAGCACGACGAGGCGGGTCGTCTCCAGGTGGGGTCCGAGGCGCTGGAGCACCTGCAGGGTCTCGTCGTCCGCCCATTGGAGGTCGTCGAGGACGAGGACGTGCGGGGTGGAGCGCCCGAGGGCGACGAAGGCCCGGGCGAGGGCCTCCTGCATGCGTTGGCGGGCCTCGCCCGAGGGGAGGGAACCGGTGAAGGGGAGGTCGGGGAGCCAGCGGGCCGCCCCCGGCACCAGACGGCAGACCTCCCGCAGCCACACCCCGTCGAGCTGGTGGGCGAGCTGTTCGGCCCGGAGCTGGGTGAGGCCCGAATCGAGGGCTTCCACCAGCGGGCCGTAGGGTCGGGACGAACCCTCCAGACAGTTCCCCCACAGGATGTCGAATCCCCGCCATTCGGCGTCGTCGGCGGACTCGGCGACGAGGCGGCTCTTGCCGATCCCCGGCTCGCCCTCCACCAGGATCACCCCACCCCGACCCGACAGGGCCCGTTCCATCCCGTCCACCAGACTTCGCCGCTCCGCCTCCCGTCCCACGAAGGGGGCGTCGTCCCGCTCATCGAAGGCGAGGGGTCGGCTCGAGCCGATCGCCGGGCGGATCCCCGACCGGCGGTGACGGACGATCTTCTGGTAGAGCTCCTCGGTCTCCGGCGACGGCTCCGTCCCCAACTCTTCGGCCAGGACCGACCGGCACCGTTCGTACTGGCGGAGGGCCTCACCGGTGCTTCCCAGCAGGAAACACAGCCTGATCACCTCCCGGTGGGCGGGCTCTCGAAGCGGGTCGTGGTGGGTGAGCCGCCGAGCGTAGGCGAGGGCCTCCTCGTGGTTCCCGCGGCTCTTCGCCACCTGCACCACCCGGTCGAGGGCCGCCAGGTACAGCTCACGGAACTGCTGTTGGGGGAGCGCCACCCATTCGTCGTAGAACCCGGCCATGAAGTCGCCTCGGTACAGCTCCACCGCTCGCCGCAGCTCTGCCAGCTCGTCCACGTCCGGATCGGGTCGGCCCCCGGTGAGCCCCAACCGGTGGAGATGGCCCTCGAACTCCTCGGTGTCCAACAGGTAGGGCGCCGCCTCGTTGAAGGCGAGAGAGTCGGCGGAAGCCAAGACGTAGGGTTGGGAGGAGATCTCACCGAGGGCATCCTGGATCTGCCACAGGGCATGGCTGAGACGTCGCCGAGCCCGACTCTCGGTGAGGTCCGGCCAGAACATCCCGGCGAGACGGCCCCGGGCGTGGGGACGTCCCCGGTTGAGGGCGAGGAAGGCGAAGAGGGAGCGTCCCGCCAGCGACGGGATCGGCGGCAGGGCGCGGGAGCCGTGTTCGAGGAGGAAACCGCCGAACAGCTGGATTCGGAGAGGCTCCATCCTCCCACGCTACCGGACCCGGACCCGGCCCGGCACCCCCGAGGCCGTGTCGTCTGTCTCGGGCCCCGGCCCCGACGAGGCATCGGCCGGGGTTCGTAACGACCCGGCCGGAGCGAGGTCCTCTCAGACATGGACGCTTCACCGTGGCATGCCCTCCTCGCCGCCGCCCAGAACGGCGCCGGGTGGGCCTGGGAGCGGATCTACCGGGAGCTGGCCCCCAAAGTGCGGGGGTATCTGATCGGGCGGGGCGCGCAGGACCCCGACGGTCTGGTCGGTGACGTGTTCCTCCAGGTCGCCCGCAACATCGGCACCTTCGTCGGAGACGAATCGTCGTTCCGCTCCTGGGTGTTCACGATCGCCCACCATCGCCTCATCGACGAGCGCCGCCGGCGGTCCCGGCGCCCCACCGAACCCCTCCCCGCCGACCTGGAGGAGGCCGCCTACGGGTACGACCAGTCGGCGGAGGCGGCGGCGATGGTGAAGGTCGCCACCGACGAGATCCTGGAGCTCCTCGGCGGGCTCACCGACGACCAGCGGGAGGTGCTCGTCCTCCGCATCTTCGGGGACCTCACCGTGGACCAGGTCGCCGAGATCGTGGGCAGACGTCCGGGAGCGGTGAAGGCCCTCCAGCGGCGTGGCCTGCGAGCCCTGGAGCGACGACTGAAAGGAGGCGTGCCCCTATGAGCCTCTCCGACGGTTACGGACACGAGATGGCTGCACGCATCACCGACGAGCAGGCCGAGGCGATCCTCCGGGGCGACGTCCCCGGGGAACGGGCCGAACTGGGCGACCTGATCTCCCGGATCCGGGCGCTCGGGGAGCTTCCGATCGAACCGGCCGTCATCGAACGCCACGTGTCGATGCTCGTCAGGGAGGCGGCGATCTCCGCCGGTGACCGGCGACCCGAACCCGGGTTCGTCCACCGGCGTCTCCCCGAAGCCAGGAACAGGAGGTCCATCGTGTTCAGCAGTCTGTTGTCGTCCCTCTTGGGGAAGGTCCTGGCGGCGTCGGTCGCCGTCGCCGCCGTTGGAGGCGGTATCGGATACGTCGCCGACACCGCCGCACCCGGCGACGTGCTCTACGGGGTCGATCGTGCCTTCGAAGCCGTCGGGATCGGACGGGGCGGTGCCGCCGAACGGATCGAAGAAGCGAAGGCGCTCGTCGCCGAGGAGCGGCTGGCGGAAGCCGTGGCGACCGCCGGGGAGGCCGTCGAAGCGGCCGCCGGAGCCGAAGCGGCCGAGGCGCTGCGAGAGGCGGCGTCGACCATCGCCGCCGTCGAAGCCGGCGATGCCGCCGAGATCACCCGGGAGCGGGTGGCGGCGTTGCTCGAGGTGATCGCTGCCGGGATCGAAGGCGACGGCGTCGTCGGCTCCGACGTCGCCGAGCTCGCCCGGAGCATCGGCCGTGACCGTGGCCGAGGCCCCGAAGGCGTCCAGCTTCCCGACCAGGCGGAACCGTCGGCCGTGCCGCCTTCGTCGGCGGCGTCGTCTCGACGGGCTGGACCGGATCTTCGGTGGGCGTCTCCGGGGTGCCGTCCGACGCCGCCGACGAAGGCGGCACGGCCGACGGTTCCGC
>WFOA01000071.1 GCA_015488325.1 Acidimicrobiia bacterium
AGCCGGGGGGATCCCGGCGAGACCCCGAGGTGATCGCCGCCGCCGACGAGCACGGGATCGCCCTCGTGTTCACCGGCCGACGCCACTTCCGGCATTGACGGCCGGCACCTACCGGCCGACCCCCTATCTTGGGGTCGTCTGCTCCCAGGAAGGTGACCGGTGACGGCGTTGGTGTTGGACGGAAAGGCCGTGGCGGCGGCAGTACGGGAAGAGGTGGCGGCCCGGGTGCAGGAGTTGGGGTTCACCCCGGGTCTGGCGACCGTCCTGGTGGGCGACGACCCCGCCTCCCACGTGTACGTCCGGAACAAGCGGAGAGCAGCCGAACAGGTGGGGATCCGTTCGTTCCACCACGGGCTGGCACCGGACACCTCGCAGCAGGACCTCGAAGCGCTCATCCACCAGCTCAACGCCGACCCTCATGTCCACGGCATCCTCCTCCAGCTGCCCCTCCCCACCGGGCTCGACGCCCAGGCGGTGACCGAGCAGATCGATCCCCGCAAAGACGCCGACGGTCTCCACCCGGCCAACCTGGGTCGGCTCGTGCTCGACCGCCCAGGTCTCAGGCCGTGCACCCCGTCGGGGGTGCTGAGGATCCTCGAGCACTACGGGATCGCTCCGGCGGGGAAACGGGCGGTGATCGTGGGTCGATCCTTCCTGGTGGGCCGCCCGCTGGCGCTGATGATGTCGGCACGGGGGGTCGACGCCACCGTGACCGTCGCCCACTCCCGGACCCCCGACCTGGCGGCGGTGACGGCGCAGGCGGACATCCTGGTGGCGGCGGCGGGCGTGCCGCGGTTGATCGGTGCCGGCCACGTCAAGCCGGGCGCCGTCGTCGTCGACGTTGGGATCAACCGTACCGAGGACGGCCTCGTCGGCGACGTCGACTTCGACGCGGTGGCGGAGGTGGCTTCGGCGATCACGCCGGTACCCGGCGGTGTCGGGCCGATGACCGTGGCCATGCTCCTCGCCAACACCCTCGCCGCCGCCGAACGGCTCGGACCCGGCTGAAGGGGCTCACCGGATCCTCATCACCGCTTCACACCCCCTTCATGGCTCGGGTCGAAGGGGTGGGTGAACCGACCTGGGAGACCACCATGTTGAGCACCGAAGCCCATCTCGGACGTAACCGACCGGCCCGTCGGCCGCTGCGGGGGCCGATCATCGACGTCACCGGCGGTGCCCGTCGCCGCTGGGACACCGTCGCTCATCGGTTCGTCCAGCGGTGCCAGAGCACCGAGGCCACCACCAACCCGCCTCCGCCGACCATCACCGTCCGCACCGGGTCGAAGCCGCCGGCGGCGGAGAGCATCTCGGCGACCGCGCCCGCGGCGAGCGCGCCACCGGCGAGGGCGAGCCGCAACAGGACGTGGAAGGCGGTGAACGCCAGCAACCGCCGGCGCCCTTCCAACTCCACCTGGAGCACGGAGATGGCGGCCACGATCGCATAGGTTGCGGCGGCACCGAAGAGCACGGCTGCCACCAGCGCCAGACCGATCGCCGGGGCGAGGCTCATGCCGACGAGGACCACGCCGAGGGTGCCCAACCCCCGCCACATCGCCTCCAGATGGCTCTCCGGTGGCCGCAGATGCATCAAACCGACCCCCAGGCCGGCGCCGGCGCCGAAGAGGATCACGAAGGCGCCGAACTGGGCCTCCGAAGCCCCCAGGGTGTCGACCGCGAAGACGATGCCCAGGGAGAAGACGGTTCCGAGCCCGAAGGCGGCGGCCACCACCGGGCCGGTGGTGCGGCGCACCAGCGGGATCCGCCAGGCGTCCCGGAACCGAGGCAGCAGGTCGGCGGACTGGCCTTCTCGGTCGGTGGGGATGTTCATCCGGGAGATGAGCAGCACCGACCAGGCGTAGCTGGCGGCGTCGGCCCAGAAGATCGGGGCCAGATGCCCTCCGGGGATCCCGTCGAGGGCCGGGCCGATGGTGGCGGCGTAGACGGCGAAGATCCCGGCTCCCAGGGGGAGTGTCCCGTAGGTGGCGGCGAGCATCAACCCGTTGGCGACCGGGAGCTCGTCCCGGTCGTACACGATGTCGCCGACGACGGAATCGCGTGCCGGCAGGTAGACGAGGGCGGCGACCTCGGCCGCCAGCACCCATCCCAGCACCCACCAGACCTGAGGGACGAACGGCAGCAGGGCGGCGAACCCGACCCGGACACCGTCCATGGTGAGGAGCGTCCGTTTCCGGTCCCATCGGCGGGACAGTCGGGCACCGAGGGGACCGGCCACCGCCCCGGGGACGAGACGGAGAGCGAGGACGCCGCCCACCGCCGTCGCCGAGCCGGTCAGGTTGAAGACGAGAGCGAGGAGAGCGACGGTCGCCAGACCGCTGCCGAGGTTGGAGACGACCTGGGAGGCGAGGAGTCTCCGGAATTCGCGACCGCCGAGAAGCTGGACGAAGGTCATGGTGGCGTTCCGATTGTGCCCGAACCCGGTCTCGGCCGTCGGCACGGGCGGGAAACGGCGGCGCCACTAGTGTCACGGGATAGTTCTCGAATCCTAGGAGTGAGGTATGGCCACCCCGATCACGATGGGCCCCGACGGCCTGCAGGTACCCGACGATCCGATCCTGCCGTACATCGAAGGCGACGGGATCGGGCCCGACATCTGGGCGGCGGCGGTACGAGTGTTCGACGCCGCCGTCGACAAGGCCTACGGGGGTGCCCGGAAGGTGGAATGGAAGGAGGTCCTCGCCGGGGAGAAGGCCTACAACGCCTCCGGTTCGTGGCTGCCCGACGAGACCGTCGAAGCGTTCCGCACCTTCCTCGTCGGCATCAAAGGTCCCCTCACCACACCGGTCGGAGGGGGGATCCGCAGCCTGAACGTCGCCCTCCGCCAAACCCTCGACCTGTTTGCCTGCGTCCGGCCGGTGCGGTGGTACCGGGGTGTCCCGTCGCCGGTGAAACAGCCCGAACTGGTGGACATGGTGATCTTCCGGGAGAACACCGAGGACGTCTACGCCGGCAAGGAACTCGAATCCGGGTCGGAAGGGGCGAAACGGCTCCTCGGGTTCCTCCACGACGAGTTCGGCTGGGACATCCGTCCGGATTCGGGGATCGGGATCAAGCCGATCTCCGAGTACGGCACCAAACGGCTGGTGCGGGCGGCGATCCGCTACGCCCTCGACAACGGTCGCAGCTCGGTCACCCTCGTCCACAAGGGCAACATCATGAAGTTCACCGAAGGTGCCTTCCGCACGTGGGGGTACGAGCTGGTACGCGACGAGTTCTCGGACGTGGCCGTGTCCTGGGAGGACTGCGGCGGCGACCCCGGAGACCGCCTGCTCGTCAAAGACGTCATCGCCGACGCCTTCCTCCAGCAGATCCTCACCCGTCCCGCCGAATACGACGTGATCGCCACCATGAACCTCAACGGCGACTACATCTCCGACGCGTTGGCGGCCCAGGTCGGCGGCATCGGCATCGCCCCGGGAGGCAACATCAACTACGAGACGGGCCACGCCGTCTTCGAAGCGACCCATGGAACCGCCCCCAAGTACGCCGGCCTCGACAAGGTCAACCCGGGTTCGCTCATCCTCTCCGGAGAGTTGATGTTCCGGTATCTGGGTTGGTCCGAGGTGAGCGACCTCATCGTGCGGGGCATGGAGGCGGCGATCGGCGACAAGATCGTCACCTACGACTTCGCCCGGCTGATGGAGGACGCCAACGAGGTGAAGACCTCCCAGTTCGCCGACGCCGTCATCGAACGGATGTGACCGGCCGGCCGTGAAGCTCGACCACGTGGCGCTGGCGGTCGGCGACCCCGACCCGGTGTTCCGGGCCCTCGCCGGCGAGCTCGGGGCGGTGCCCCTGTGGGGTGGGGAGCCGCCGGGGAAGGGGTTCCGGGCCGCCCAGCTGCGGATGGGCGTCGACGGGATGACCGTCGAGATCATCACGCCCCATCCGTCCTCCCGGGACGGTTTCCTGGCGAGGTTCCTCGCCGAATCGGGGGAGGGTCCCCACCATCTGACCTTCAAGGTCGACGACATCGAAGCGGAACTGGAACGTCTCTCCGACCTCGGGTTCGAGCCGGTCAACGCCGACCTGACGAACCCGGTCTGGCGGGAGGCCTTCATCCATCCCCGCCAGTCCCACGGCACGGTGATCCAGATCGCCCAGCCCGGATACGAAACCCCGCCGATCTCGGAGATGGTGGAGGCGGCGTTACGGGACGGCCCTTTCTTGATGGTGGGGGAGCGGTGGTGGGACCCCGAGGCGGTGCGGGTG
>WFOA01000072.1 GCA_015488325.1 Acidimicrobiia bacterium
AGCCAGGACCGCTAGGGAGGAGCCGAGGTGGGTGCGGAGAGGTTTCATACGGCAATCCTCGTGACGGGGCGGCGCTATGGAGCCGATGACGCCTCGGAATGTCGCGTATGCGACAGAGTTTCGCCGCGTTTCGGAAGTTTCGGCGTCTCCGGCCCGGCCTGGTCTCCCCGCGGGCCCGACCCGCGCCAATGCCCGACGTGCCGCAGACGGCGCGCGCCCGGCGCGAGGCGACATCCCCGCCGGGACCCAGGTGTGCCGGCGATCGAGGCCGTTCACCGAAGGGGCTCGGTGACGGAGCCCCGGTAGGACTCCACTGCCGCGGTGACGGCCTCTTCCAGGGGTGTGTTCACGAAGGGACCGAAGGTGTTCCGGAACAGGGAGTCGTCCACGACGAAGGGCTGCGTCCACTGGTAGAGGAGGGGCAGGGTTTGGCGGGAGGGTCGGTGGAAGGGCGCCGCCAGCCGCAGCATGGTGGGCGTGAGGACGGCGGGTTCGGCGGTCCCCTGCGCCGCGTCGGCGACGGCGGCGAGGAACTGCCGTCCGGTGACCGCCCCGGTGTGGGGCAGGATCCAGGTGTGGCCGTCCGCCATAGGGGAGGTCCCGAGGCGGACGTAGGCGCGGGCGATGTCGGGCAGGTAGGCGACCGAATGGGCCACGTCGAGGTCTCCGAGCCACCGGGCGGTCTTTCCCAGGGCGGCCGGTGCGACGGCGAGGACGGTGAGGGCCGAGTTGTCGGCCCGGGGACCGAAGTAGTCGGCGGCCCGTCCGATGGTCGTCCGCACCCGTCCTTCGCGGTGTGCCCGGCGGAGCATCTCGGCCATGGTGCGCCGGACCCGTCCTTTGCGGTCGGTGGCCCTCTCCGGAGTGGTCTCTCTCATCGGTGTGGATCCCGGGCCGTAGGCGTACAGGTTGTCGACCATCACCAGTTTCGCCTCGACCTCGGCGGCGGCGTCGATGACGACCTCCAGCATGGGCGGGAACTCCCGGTGCCAGCGGTGGTAGGGGGGTTGTGCGGCCAGGTAGACGACGTCGGCTCCTGTGAGCGCCTGGCGGACTTCTCGGCGGTGGCCGACGTCGGCGGTGACCCATTCGACGTCTCGGGGAAGGGTGGCGGGTTGTCTGCGGCCGACGCCACGTACCCGGATCCCGGCCTCCCGCAGTGCTTCGGTGATGGCGGTCCCCGCCGCTCCGGCCGCCCCCAGGACGACGTGGGTCTCTTCGACGGTCATGGCTCCTCCACCGATATGTGAACGCTGTTCACACTGTAAGTGAACAATGTTCACAATGTCAAGACCCGTTTGCTCCTCGAGGGAAGCGCCGTCAGACTCCGGCCATGTCCACCACCCGCCGCCAACGGATCCGCGCCGCCACGATCGCAGAGATCAAAGAGGCCGCCCTCGACCAGATCGCCTCCGGAGGTGCCGCCTCCCTGTCCATCCGAGGGGTCGCCCGAGCCATCGGGATGAGTCCCGCCGGGCTCTACCGCTACTACCGGGGACTGCACGACCTCCTCACCGACCTCATCGCCGACGCCTACGGCGACCTCGCCGACGCCGTCTCCGAAGCCGCCGCCCAGCCCGGCACCCACCGTCAGAGGCTGCGGGCCGCGATGGTCGCCTACCGGCGCTGGGCGGTGAGTCAGCCGCACCGGTTCCTCCTCGTCTTCGGCACACCCGTCCCCGGCTACGCCGCACCGGAAGGGGGAGAGACGGTGGAGCCCGTCCTCCGGATGGGTCGTGCCTTTTTCACGGTGGCGGTGGAGGCGTGGCGGGCAGGCGTGCTGACACCCCCGGCTCGGTTCCGCGAACCCGAAACCTCCGAGGTGGAGCTGGCGGAGGAGCTGGCACCGGGATTCCCACCCGAGGCGGTCGCCCTCCTGCTCGGATCGTGGGGGCACTTCCACGGACTCGTCACCCTCGAACTCCTCGGCCACCTCGCCTGGCTGTATCGGGATCCCGAAGCCTTCTACCTGGCCGAAGTCGACCGGATCCTCGACGGCGTCCTCTCCGACGGCTGAGGAGGTTCGGGCCAGGAACGGGCCCGGACCCGAGCGCGCCCTCAGGCGAGGGGAAGGTTCTCCCCGTTGAGGCGAGTCTCGATCACACCGGGGACCTTCGTCCGCATGGCCGCATGGAGAAAGCACGTCCGCTCACCGACCGTGACCAGGTCGGGAGCCACCCCCGCCGGCCCGGCTTCCACGAACACGTGGGTCTCGGTCGGTCCGGGCTTGGGCGCAGCCTCGGCGACGTCGAAGGTGTTGTCCTGCACGATGGCGTACGAGCCGAGGGGACGCTTGACGATGTGGGCGTAGCGTCCGAGCTGGGTCATGAAGCAGAACCCGACACCGGCGGTCAGGTACGCGAGGGGAGGGGGCGCCTCCCCGGTGCCGCCCCGGTCGGGCGTCTCGTCGGAGCGGAACCGGAAGCTGCTTCCGATCGGTTTCAGGAGATGGACGTCGCATCGCATCCGCAGGTCGCCGGTCCATTCGCCACGGCTGCGGACGTGGAGGGTTCGCTTCTGTTCGGCTGCGAGGCTGCTGCCCGCCCCACCCTCCACCCCTTCGACCACCTCGGCTGCCTTCAGTTTCTCGATGATGGGTGGGGTGGGTTCGGAGAGGGGGCGCAGACCGTCGAACAGTTCCTCCCGGTAGGTGGCCACCGGCCCGACGGGTCGGGGCAGACCGTCGACCTCCACCAGATCGCCGTCCACCGTGTACGAGAACGTGTTGGTGAGGACCTCCCGTACCAGTGACTGGGCGGGGCAGCGGGCCGCCGCCTCGGCGACCACCTGGGCCACCCGGTCGGCCGCAGCGTCGGAGACGACCGACAGGGTCAGTTCCGGAGGGAAGGCTCCACCCCGGGCGTCGCCTCGGAGGAACGACCCCTCCATCGAGTACCGGTTGTCGACGTCGAGCACCACCGACTCGAAGGTGACGTCGTGGCGCCCGGCGGCACGGAGGACCTCCGACATGAAACAGAACTGCATCCCGGCGGCGAAGAAGGCGAGGGGGAAGGGGGCGAGGTCGGTGCCGTTCAGATAGGGGCCTTCGTCGGAGACGAGACGCCAGGCCACGCCGTCGGGACCGAGGGCGACGACCGCCTCCTTCTGCATCCCGGTGAGGGCGCGCACCGTCGTACGGACCGACGTGCGGTCGGTCCCGGGCGGAGCCCCTCCCGGAAGCTCGTCGATCGGGTTCGCCACTTCGAAGACGAGGGGCAGTCCCGAGTCCTCGATCGATGCCACCGTCGGCCCTCCCTCGGTGAGATCCCCGGCGATGGTACCGCCCCGTCGTGCAGGTCGCCCGAACCGTGGGGGTGTCGGCCGGAGATGGGCCGGATGCGATGGACGTGTCCTGGGCGGCGACGGGGACGTGGAGCCGATTCTTGTCACAGCCCTCCGATAGGTTGGGGGGCACGAGTGGGAGATGATTCACGGGAGGTGGATGGTGAGGATGCGGTCGATCTCGTCGGTGGTGTGGGTTGTGGTGTCGGCGTTGTTGTTGGCGGTGTCACCCGCCGGGGTTCAGGCCCGGGCCGCCTCCGGCACCGACATCGTGGTGTTGGGCGGAACGGGGGTCGTGTCGGCGGCGGTCGTCGACCACGTCGCCACCTGCACCGACGGAGCGGTGGTTCGGGCCTGGGGGTCGAACCGGTACGCCACGGCGGCGGCGATCTCGGCGGCGCGGTTCCCGACGGCCGGGACGGTGTATGTGGCCACCGGGGAGAACTTCCCCGACGCGGTCGCCGC
The DNA here is from genome assembly GCA_015488325.1 of Acidimicrobiia bacterium. Classification (GTDB taxonomy): domain Bacteria; phylum Actinomycetota; class Acidimicrobiia; order Spongiisociales; family ZC4RG35; genus S012-128. The sequence goes on from WFOA01000072.1 coordinate 3,748, forward strand.
CGGCAGCGCGGCCGCAGCCGACGCAGCCCCGATCCTCCTCACCCGGGGCTCGGGCGTCCCTTCGGAGACCAAGGCGGAGCTGGCCCGCCTCTCGCCGTCTCAGATCTACGTCCTCGGCGGCGAAGGGGTGGTGTCCCCGGGGGTGGCCGCCGAGCTCGACGGCTTCGGTTCGGTGACGCGGCTGGCCGGGTCGAACCGGTACGCCACCGCCGCGGCGATCTCAGCGGCGCGGTTCCCGACGGCCGAGACGGTGTATGTGGCCACCGGGGAGAACTTCCCCGACGCCCTCGCCGGTGCGCCCGCCGCGGCAGCGTCGGGTTCCCCCATCCTCCTGGTGGGTCAGGACACGATCCCCGCACCGACCGCTCAAGAGCTGGCGCGTCTCGGCCCGTCGTCCACCGTCGTGTTGGGTGGGAGCGCCGTCGTCTCCGACGCGGTGGCCGCCCAGCTCCCCGGCACCGTCACCCGGCTCGCCGGCCCCGACCGGTACTCGACGGCGGTGGCCATCTCGAAGGCGACCTTCTCCCCGGGCGTTCCGGTGATCTATCTCGCCACCGGGGAGAACTTCCCCGATGCCCTCGCCGGCGGTGCCATCGCCGGGCTGGAAGGCGGCCCCATCCTCCTCGTCACCCGCAACACGGTCCCGTCGGTGACCGCCGCCGAGATCGCCCGGCTCACGGGTGTCCCATGCACGGGATTCTCCTTTCAACCGACGACCTTCGGGGACGGCACATGGCGGGTGGGCGTCGACATTCCGGCGGGTACGTACCGGACGGGGGCTTCCTCCGGCTGCTACGCGGCTCGGCTGTCGGGATTCGGCGGCACCATCGGGGACATCATCGAGAACGAGTTCGCCACGGTGTCCCTCGTGGTGACGATCGACCCGTCCGACGCCGGATTCGAGTCGGACGGGTGCGGGACGTGGACGAACGACATCGCCTACCGGGCGGGACCGCCGACGGCACCCTTCGGGGACGGCACCTGGTTCGTCGGCGACGAGATCGCGCCCGGGCTGTGGCGGAACTCCGACTCCAGTGGAGGGTGCTATTGGGAGCGCCGGTCGGGGTTCTCCTGGAGCCTCGACGACATCATCGCCAACGGGTTCTCGACTGCCATCCAGACCGTCGCCATCGCCGCCGACGACGCGGGGTTCTTCTCCGAACGGTGCGGGACGTGGACGAAGATCGGGTGAGGCCCTCGGCGTCGGAGATGGCGGTCCGCTCCGGGGACGGTCAGGCCGGTGCTTCTGCCAGGGGAGGGCCGGTCGCGACGGGCCCGCCGGCCCGTCTCCACTCGGGGAAGCCGTCTTCGAGGCGGCGGGCCGGGCGCCCTTCGGCGGTGAGTCGACGCACGGCGAGGTCGGCGTAGACGCAGTAGGGGCCACGGCAGTAGGC
>WFOA01000073.1 GCA_015488325.1 Acidimicrobiia bacterium
ACGGCCCTGGTCGGGGCAGCCCTCACCCTCCTCGAGCCCCTCAACCTGGCGCCGAGAGCGATCGGTTTGGCGCTGCTGCCGCAGATGTCGGAGGCCAACGCCGCCGACGAGGCCGAGACGGCCAGGGAGGCCCTCCTCACCGGAACCCGCCTGGTGACGGCGGCCGCCGCCCCGTTCTGCATCTTCCTCTTCCTGGAGCGAGACCGGGTGCTGGGCTGGATCTTCTCCGAAGGGCTCGTCGGCGGCGCCACCCTCGGCTGGTTCACCTTGGCTTTCTTCGTCTCGGTGGTGGGGGCGCCGGCGGTGACGTCCCTGGCGGCTCTCGGTGTCCGGGAGGCGGCGATCTCGATGAGCTCCAGCATCGTCGGGTTCGGGGTGGCGGGTGCGCTCTGGTTCGCCCTGGGACAGGAGATGGGAACGGCAGCGATCGCCCTCGGCTACGCCGCAGGCAGCGTCATCCAGGTGGCGGTCCCCCTTCGGGTGGCGACGGTCCGCTACCTCGTGCCGTGGGGAAGCCTGTGGTTCCGGGTCGTGGGCTTGGGGGCGGCCGCGGCGCTGGTCGGGTCGGCGGGACGGGGAGTGTGGCTCGACCTGGCAGCCCTGGCGGTCACGACCGCCGTCCTGTGGCCCGAGCTCCGCCGGTTGGCGTCGGCCGTCCGCCCCTGAGCACACCGAGACCGGCCGCGGCGACCAGCCAGTACCCGACCGCCACGGCGGGGATGTGGAACAGGTTGTTGGAGAACGTCTGGATCCCGAAGGCGAAGAGCGCGGCGGTCGCCGCCACCAGCATCGGTTCCCGACGGCGACGGACCACCACCGCGAAGGCCATCACGGCTCCGGGAACGGCGGCGGCCAGGAACAGGAGGACCCCGCCGGGGATGCCGGTCTCGGCGGCGGCCAGCAGGAACGAGTTGTGGGGGGTGGCGATGAGGACGGGACGTTCTTCGTCGAATTGGGCGTCGACGAAGTCTCCGGCGCCGAGCCCGGTCACGGGCTGCTGCTCGATCGTCTCCAGAGACCGCTGGGCCAGGGCGAGCCGGTCGTTGCCTTCCCGGAACCGGCTCGCCATCGGGGTGAGGAGGGAGGCGGCGACGAGCAGACCGACGAGGAGCAGGGTGGGTCGGAGGCGGCGGAGGGCGAGGAGGAGGAACAGGGTTCCGCCGAGGAGGGCGACGACGCTGGCCCGGGTGTAGGAGAGCACCAGGGCGAAGAGGGTGGCGGCGGTGGCGATCCCGTAGGCGACGGCTTCAAACCGCTGCGACGCCTTGGCGAACCTCCCGGCCGCCACCATCACCGGCGCCAGCATGAGGGCGCCGAAGAAGTTCGACGAGACCCCGAGGGTGCCGGTGACGCGTCCGGGAACCTGGCCGTACAGCGGCTGGTATTCCCGCCATCGTTCCATCCCGATGAGGAGCGCCCGCTGGGGGGAGGTGGGGGCCCAGTCCACCAGGTACGCCCAGATTCCGAACAGCGCTTCGGCCACGCCGACGGCCAGCACCGCCGAGAAGACCCACCGGGCCCGACCCGGCCGGCGGGCGACGACGACGGCCGCCGAGAAGGCCAAGGCGACCAGCAGCCATCTTCCCGCCCCACGGGCGACCGTCCCGGCGTCGAGGTCGCCTCCGAATACGGTGGAGATCCCGCTCCAGGCGGCGAACAGGTAGAGGGGAGCGGCGATCGGGGTGAGCAGCGCCTTCGGTCCTTCACGGCGAACGACGCTCACCGATGCCAGGAGGGTCCCGACGATCATCGGGATGTCGTCGATTCCGATTCCGGCCACCGACGGTCCGAGCCGGGCGGGGACGAGGGGCGATGCCGCCATCAGCACCAGTCCCCACACCCCCGGATCGGTCGCCGCGCCATCGGCTCGGGCCGCGACCTCGGGACGACGGAGGACCCTCCAGGCGACCACGCCGCTCCCGGCGACGGCGGCGACCGCCCCCCAGGCGGGGTGGTAGAGACCGGCCGCGACGGCGACGGCCCATACGGCCGTCATGGCGAGGATCGCCGCCGGGAGGGGGTCGAGACGGGGATGGGCCGAGGTCACCGTCATGGCGCTTTCAGCCTAGGACAGGCTCCGTCGGGTCTCCGCCGCCAGACG
>WFOA01000074.1 GCA_015488325.1 Acidimicrobiia bacterium
CCCTCGCCCTGTCCCGCGCCCGGCACTACCTGCGGGAGATCGCCGCCACCCACAGCCCCTTCGTGATCGACCTCCTCGCCAACGCCATCCACTGGCTCTACAGCCAAGGGTACGGCGGGATCCGCTACGACCCGGCCCAGGTCGCCGACATCGCCTCTCTCGGCAGCGACCACCCGGTCGCCTTCCTCCCGTCGCACCGGTCCAACATGGACCGCCTCGCCCTGCAGTATCTCCTCTGGGAGAACGACCTCCCCCCCAACCACACGGCGGCGGGAGTGAACATGAACTTCTTCCCCGTGGGTCCTCTCATCCGTCGCACCGGCGCCTTCTTCATCCGGCGTTCGTTCCGCGACAACGACCTGTACAAGTACGTGCTGCGCACCTACCTCGACTACCTCATCGAGAAACGCTTCCCGTTGGAGTGGTACATGGAGGGGGGCCGGTCACGCTCGGGCAAGCTGATGCCGCCCCGCTACGGACTGTTGTCGTGGGTGGTCGACTCGGTCCGACGTGGCCACGCCGACGACCTGTACCTGATCCCCACCAGCATCGCCTACGACCACATCCAAGACGTGGCCGACTACGCGCGGGAGGCCCGAGGAGGCGAGAAGCAGCGGGAGAGCTTCGGCTGGGCCCTCTCCGCCATCCGTTCGCTGCGTCGACGCTACGGGGACATCCACGTGCGGTTCGGCGACCCGATCTCGGTGACCAAGGAGCTGGCCGGAACGGTCGGCGACGCGGAGGAGATCACGATCGAAGTCCAGAAGCTCGCGTTCGAGGTGATGTACCGCATCTCCCGCATCACCCCGATCACGCCGAGCTCGATCGTCGCCATCGCCCTCCTCGCCCGCCACGGCAGGGGCCGGACCTTGCCCCAGATCGCCCGGACCGCCGCCGCCATCGACGCCTACGTCGAACGTTTCGGGCTTCCCCGAACCGAGCCGCTGCGGTTCGAAGACACCGACGAGGTCGCCCGGGTGCTGGACCTGTTCGAAGAGCACGAGGCGGTCTCGGTTCATCGCGGCGGCGCCGAACCCGTCTACCACCTGACCCCGGATCAGGCGCTGCGGGCCGCCTACTACCGCAACACGATCGTCCATTTCTTCGTCCCCGGCGCGATCGCCGAGCTGACCCTCGCCGCCGTCGCCGACGGTTCGGTCGGACCCGACGAAGTCGACGACCACGCCCTCGAGCTGCGGGACCTGTTGAAGTTCGAGTTCTTCTTCGGCGCCAAGGAACGGTTCCTCGAAGAGCTGCACATCGAACTGACCGAGGCCGACCCGCAGTGGCGGGACCGGATCCGCACCCCCGGGGGCGCCGACGAGCTCCTCGGAACCCTGGCGCTGCTCCGTGCCCACTGGGCCCTGCTCCCGTTCTTGGAGGCCTATCTGGTCGTCGCCGACACCCTGGCGGCGTCGACGGGTCCCTTCGACGACAAGGAGTTCCTCCGCGCCTGTCTCGGCCGGGGCGAGCAGTACCGACTGGAAGGAAGGGTCCGAGCGCCCGAGGCGGTCTCCAAGGCGCTCTATGCGTCTGCGCTCTCCCTCGCCAGGAATCGGGGGCTCGTCGATGGGTCCGCGCAGGCACGCGGGGCCTTCTCCGAGGAGGTCAGGGCCGTCCTGGCACGTGCCGTCCGGATCGGGCGCCTCGCCGAGGTTCGGGAGGCCGAGCGGGTCACTCCCAGGTCGTGACCACCCGAAGACGCCATACCGCCAGCGTCCCGGCCACCAGCGCGTAGGCGGCGAGCACGCCCAGTTCACCCAGGATGTCCGACAGGCTTCCGTCTCGCCGTACCAGCTCGGCGAAGGCATCGTACGCCCATGCGTGGGGGGTGAGGTGCGCCACCCGCCGCATGGTGGGTGAGAAGATCTCGAGGGGCACCATTGACCCTCCGAGGGCCGCCACCCCGAGGCCGAGGATCACTCCGAGGCCCCCTGCCTGCTGGGCGTTGCGGAACGTCGCCCCCATCAGCACGGCGAAGGCGGTGGAGACCGCGCCGAACACGACCAGGATCGCCACAGCCCCCAGCGGGTCTCCCCAGTCGACCCCGAAGGCGAACAGGCTGAACGCCACGATGTAGACACCCTGGACGAGGACGACCCCGTAGCGTCCGAGAACCTCCCCCAACAGGATCGTCCCCACTCCCGTCGGCGTCGACATCATGCGTCGGATCACCCCCAGTTGACGTGTTTCGATCAGGGCGGAGGCGCCGGCCAGGCCGGTGAGGAACATGAACAGCACGAGCTGCTGGGAGGCTCCGAGGTCGAACCGACCGAGGCTCGAAGGGAACAGGGCTTCTCCGACGGCCCGGGTGACGACCTCCACCCCGGAGACTTCGCCTTGGAGTCGGCGTGCCACGTCGAAGGCTTCGGTGAGGCCTCTCCGTTCCCCGAACCGGGCGGCCCGTACCAGTGCCGACTCTTCGGCGATCGCCGCAGCCACGGCGGTCCTGAGCTGGGGGCCGGCGGCGTCGGGACGGGCGAGGAACTCGACGGCGACCGTCCCGTCCCCTTCGAGGGCCTCGTCGAAGTCGACGGGGAGGATGACGCCGGCCTGGACGTCCCCTCGTTCGACGGCCCGCACCAGCTCGTCGCGGGCCGTGTACGACCGAACGCCGATCCCGTCGGTCTCCTCCAGCCGGGACACCACCTCGCGGGCGAGTTCACCGTCCGGGGCGCTGACCCCGATCGTGGGGGTGAACCCTCCGCCGAAGACCGATCCGATCAGGAACACCAACGCCAGGGGGAGGACGAACACGAAGAAGATGTTCGACCGGTCTCGGAACAGCCGAAGGACGCCGACGGCGGCGATGGTGAACGCCTTCGTCATCGCGGCTCCATGGTCCGCAGCCGATAGAGGGCGGGAACGGTGGTGACCACGGCGAAGGCCAACAGTCCGGCGACCGACGGCCAGACGACACTGAGGCCGCCCCCACCGGCGAGATCGGCCAACCCGTTCATGAACCAGCGATGGGGGGAGGCCAACGCCAGCTTGGCGAGGAAGCCACCCCCGAGGTTCGTGGGGAAGAACACGCCGCCGATCATCCCCAGGCTGACGGCGATGATCGCCTGGAGGGTCGATGCCTGTTCGGCCGTTCGGGCGAACCCTGCCACCACCGCCACCACGCCGACCGCGGCGGCGACGGCCGCCAGCACCAGGACCGCAACTCCGACGGGATCACCCCAGCGGGCGTCGAGGATGAGGGTCGATGCCACCACCAGCACCGCCATGGCGACGACACCGACGACGTAGGAGACGACCATCTTGGCGGCGACGGCCGCGTAGCGGGGGATCGGGGCCGCCGCCAGCCTCGCCAAGGTTCCGGCCTGCCGTTCTTCGAGCAGCCCCACCACGCCGAAGCTGACGGTGAAGAACAGGAAGAACACCGCCATTCCGGCGATGAAGAAAGTGGAGGTGTCGAGAACGCGGTCGGCGGCGGTCACGTCGACCAGCTCGATGGGCGGCGGCATCGTCGCCGCCTCGGCGGCGAGCGTCGCGACGTCGGAGACGGTCGGTGACGGCAGCGTTTGCAGTGCCACCGCCACGGACAGCTGCACCGCCTCCACCTCGGCGGCGTACCCCCGGGCGACGGCTTCGGCGATGGCGACCGAGATCGGCGCGTCGACGTTCCCGACGATCCGCAACGTCGCCTCACCACCCGAAGTCACCGCCTGGGAGAAACCGGCCGGGATGACGAAGGCGGCGTCGAGGTCGCCGGCTTCCACCGCTGCCTCCACCTCGTCCACCGAGCCAACCTCGTCCAGTTCGATCACGTCGCCTTCGGCGAGGGAGCGGAGGACCCCGAGCAGACCGTCCCCGACCGGGCCGGTGTCGAGGTCGGCGACGGCGAATCGGGGCTGGAAGGTCGCCTCCGACGGAGCTCCGAGGACGAGGTCGAAGATGACGGCGAGGAGGAACGGGGCGAGGAGCCCGAGGACGAACACGGAGCGGTCCCGTACCCGGAGCCGGAGGTCCTTCCCGGCGATGGTGAGGATGAACCGCATGGTCAGTCCCGAAGGGCTTTCCCGGTGAGGTGGAGGAACACCGATTCCAGGTCGGGCTGGGAGACCTCCACCTGGGTGACGGCCATCCCCGCTTCGGTCGCCACCGCCAGGAGTTCGGGCAGGAGGCGGGCGGCGTCGACCGTCACCACCTCCAGGGACCGGTCGGCGGCCACCACGTCTCCTACGCCGTCGAGGCGACCCAACGCGTCGGCCGCACCCGACAGGTTCCCCGAACCCTGCAGCCGTACCCTGTCACGTTCTCCGACCAATCGGATCAGCTCCCGTCGGGTCCCTTCGGCGACCAGCCTGCCCTCGTCGATGATCCCCACCCGGTCACAGAGCCGCTCCGCCTCCTCCATGTAGTGGGTGGTGTAGAGGACACCCCGGCCGCTGGCGGAGAGCGCTTCGACGCTCTCCAGGATGGCGTTGCGGGACTGCGGGTCGACGCCCACGGTCGGTTCGTCGAGGATGAGCAGCTTCGGTTCGTGGAGCAGGCCGATGCCGATGTTGAGGCGCCGCTTCATCCCACCCGAGTACTCGTCGACCCGGTCGTCGGCGCGGTCGCGGAGCCCGATCACTTCGAGGACCTCCTCCACACGCCGGCGGAGGGAGGCACCTGACAGGCCGTAGAGCTTGCCGAAGAACCGGAGGTTCTCCCGTCCGGTGAGGTCCGGGTACACGGCCAGTTCTTGGGGCACCAACCCGATGAGGGCACGGGGGGCGGCGGTGTCGATGTCCATCGGCATCCCGGCGACCTTCACCTCGCCGGCGTCTCGACGGAGCAGCCCGGCGACGATGGAGATGGTGGTGGTCTTGCCGGCCCCGTTCGGACCCAGCAGCCCGTACGTCTCGCCCACCTCTACCCGAAAGTCGATGCCGCGTACCGCCTCGACGTCGCCGAACCGTTTCCGCAGCCCCGTCACCTCGACGATCGGATCGCCCACCATGCCCCTCCTGCCGTGACCCGGGGACCAGCTTAGAACGATCCGACGCTGCGTCAGCAGCAGCCCGGTGTCGTCACCCGGTCACGTTGGGTCTCGGTCGGTTCGGCGCAGCAGAACCACGACTCGGTCAGCCCGGGTACCGGGCGCGGTGTCCCGATCACGGCCCTGTCCGGGTTTTCACCTGCCGCCTCGAGGACGGTGCGCCACTGGGCGGTGAGGGTCTCGAGGGCCGGGATGCCTCGGTCCGCACCGTCTGCCGCGAGGTCGGCCAGCCGCTGCTGGAGGGCGTCCACCTCGGGGTCGGGGTTCCGCCATGGATAGGTGAGGGCATCGGGGTCATAGGGCCCGATCCGGGTCCGGACCTCGTCGAGCTCCAAGAGCAGCGACCCGGCGGGCAGCAGCAGACGAAGCCCCATCTGGACCGGATCGGTGGCACCGAACAGGTCGTGCTCGGCGATGAACGTGAAGATGTCCCGAACATGGGAGGGCTCCGTCCAGGGGACGAACGGAAGCCACGTCGGGCGGATCTCGATCCCTTCGCGGCGGAGGATCTCGACGCTCCGAGCCATGTCGGCGGCGGTGTGGCCTTTGTCGAGCAGCCGGAGGGTCGCGTCGTCGGTCGACTCGAAGGCGGAGATCACGAACAGGACGTTGCGGCGAGCCATCTCGTCCCAGTGGTCGAACTCCAGGATGTGGGAGACCTTCACGGTGAGGTCGAAGGTCAGGTCGGGGAAGGTGGTGTGGACGGCGTCGAGCACCCGCCGGGCGTGGACGGGGGCGTTGAGGAAGTCCGGATCCCCGAAGGTGATGTGGGTAGCCCCCATCTCGACCTGGGAGGCGACGTCGGCGACCGTGACGTCGATGGCGACGGTCCGCATCCGCCCGTCGTAGACGACCGGGACGGGACAGTGCCGGCACCGGTGGCGGCAGCCGTGGCTGGCTTCGACGTACCCGGCGATCCGACGTTCCCCGCCGATCTCCAGGCGGGCGTACCGGTCGAGGGGTGGCAGCACGTCCCGAGCAGGGGCGAGGAACGGCGTCCGGCCCGCGTCGACGACCACCGGGGCTGCGTCGAGGGTGGCCGCCCACGCCGCCAACGCTCCTTCGTACTCCCCCACGAAGGCATGGTCGGCGACGGCCCCGACTGCCGGGTCACGCCCCACCGCTGCATACAGGCCGTAGAAGACGATGGGGAGCTCCGGACGCTCGGCCCGGATCCGGCCCGCCACTTCGACGCCGAGACGCATGGCGGTGTGCATCGGCACCGAGATGGCCACGCCGTCGCAGCCGTCGAGTCGACCGGGGTCGAAATCTTCGACGGCCAGGTCCAAGGCGACGACTTCGTGGCCCTCGTGTCGGAGCCGAGCAGCCGGCGAGGCGACGTGGAGGGGCTGATGGCCGAGTTCGTAGGTGGAGATCAACAGGATGCGCACCCGACCATCCTATGCGCCCCAGGGAGGTCCGGGCCCCCGGGAGGGGGACAGCCCGGGGGCCCGGACATCTGGGGAACACCCTGCCCGTCGGCCGTCGACCGTCGAGGTGAAGCCTTCTCGGCGAGGTCTTCCGACCGGCCTCGAGAAACCTCGGGGGACGGGTAGTCTCACCGCCATGTCCGCCGACCGCAGCAACCTCGCCTTCGGCGACGCCTTCGTTCGCCAGCTCCACGACGCCGACCCGGTCGAGACCCAGGAGTGGCTCGACTCCCTCGACGCCGTCATCGACGAGCGGGGAGCCATCCGCGCCCGCTACCTCCTCGCCAAGCTGGCCCAACGGGCCCACGAACGCGACGTCGGCCTGCCTCAGGTGGTGACGACCCCCTACATCAACACGATTCCCGCCGCCGAGGAGCCCCCCTACCCCGGGGACGAATGGTTGGAGAAGCGGATCCGCCGGTTCATCCGCTGGAACGCGGCGGTGATGGTGATCAAGGCCAACCACCAGGTGAAGGGCATCGGCGGGCACCTCTCCACCTTCGCGTCGTCGGCGTTGCTCTACGAGGTCGGGTTCCACCATTTCTTCCGGGGCAAGGCAGGTGACCACCCCGGGGACGCCGTCTACGTCCAGGGCCATGCCGCGCCCGGGATCTACGCCCGGGCCTATCTGGAGCGCCGAATCGACGAGGCACACCTCGACCGTTTCCGCATGGAGATCGGCCCCGGGGGGCTCTCGTCGTACCCCCATCCCCGCCTGATGCCCGACTTCTGGGAGTACCCGACCGTCTCGATGGGCCTCGGCCCGATCAACTCGATCTACCACGCCCGCTTCTACAAGTACCTCCAGAACCGGGGCATCGACGACACCTCGGAATCCCGGGTCTGGGCGTTCCTGGGCGACGGCGAGACCGACGAGCCGGAGACCCTCGGTTCGATCACCCTCGCCGCCCGGGAGGGCCTCGACAACCTGACGTGGGTGATCAACTGCAACCTGCAGCGCCTCGACGGACCGGTGCGGGGCAACGGCAAGATCATCCAGGAGCTGGAGACGATCTTCCGGGGGGCCGGCTGGAACGTCATCAAGGTGATCTGGGGCTCGAACTGGGATCCGCTGCTGGCAGCCGACACCGAAGGCGCCCTCGTCGAGGTGATGAACTCCACCGTCGACGGCGAGTACCAGCGGTACAAGGCGGAGGACGGGGCGTATGTGCGAAAGCACTTCTTCGGCAAGGACCCCCGGGCCTTGAAACTGGTGGAACACCTCACCGACGACGAGATCTGGGCGCTGCGTCGTGGCGGTCACGATCCCCGCAAGATCTATGCGGCGTACCGGGCCGCCACCGAGCTGAAGGACGCCCCGACGGTGATCCTCGCCAAGACGATCAAAGGCTGGACCCTCGGCCCCGACGTCGAAGGCCGCAACGCCACCCACCAGATCAAAGAGCTCACCAACCGCCAGCTGAAAGACCTGCGGGATCGCCTGCATCTCCAAGAGGAGATCCCCGACGAGGCCTTCGAAGGGGACCGGGATCCCCCCTACTTCCGGCCCGACGAGTCCTCACCCGAATACCAGTACCTCACCGAGGCGCGGAAACGACTCCACGGGTCCCTGCCGGCGAGGATGATCCGGGTCCGGAACCCGCTGGCGTTGCCGTCGGGCGACCCCTTCGCCGAGATGTACGCCGGCTCGGGGAAGGTCGAGGCGTCGACGACGATGGCTTTCACCCGTCTCCTCCGCAACCTGACCAGAGTGGAAGGTTTCGGCCCGCGGGTGGTGCCGATCGTCCCCGACGAGGCCCGCACCTTCGGCATGGACGGCCTGTTCCGTGAGCTGAAGATCTACGCCTCCCGGGGACAGCTCTACGAGCCGGTCGACGCCAAGATGCTCCTCGCCTACGTCGAAGCCCAAGACGGCCAGATCCTGGAGGAGGGAATCACCGAGGCCGGCGCCACGGCCTCGTGGATCGCGGCGGCGACCTCCTACGCCACCCGCGGCGTGCCGATGGTGCCGTTCTACATCTTCTACTCCATGTTCGGGTTCCAGCGGGTCGGTGACCTCCTGTGGGCGGCGGCCGACGCCCGGGCGCGGGGGTTCCTCCTCGGCGCCACCGCCGGGCGGACCACGTTGCAGGGTGAGGGCCTCCAGCATCAGGACGGACACAGCCACGTGCTGGCGTCGGTGGTGCCCACCTGCCGGGCCTACGACCCGGCGTTCGCCTACGAGGTGGGGGTGATCATCGAAGACGGTCTCCGCCGGATGTACGGGGACGGGGAGGACGTCTTCTACTACCTCACCCTCTACAACGAGACCTACTCGATGCCCCCCAAACCCGAAGGCGTCGACCGCGGCATCCTCGACGGCCTGTACCGCTACCAGGGGGCACCGGAGGCGGTGCCGACCCGGGCGGCGATCCTCTTCTCCGGAACCGCCTTCCTGGCTGCTCAGGCCGCCCGGGACGAGCTGGCGGAACACTACGGGGTGGCGGCCGAGCTCTGGTCGGCCACCTCCTACAAGGCCCTGCGGGAACAGGCCCTCGAGGTCGAACGGTGGAACCGTCTCCATCCCCGGGCGGAGCCGCTCTCCCCCTACGTCACCCACGCCCTGAGCGGAGTCGACGGACCCGTCGTGGCGGTCACCGACTACATGCGGATGGTGCCCGACCAGATCGCCCCGTGGGTTCCGGGGACCTTCGTCACGCTCGGCACCGACGGCTTCGGGCGGTCCGATTCCCGACCGGCGCTGCGACGCTTCTTCGAAGTCGACGCCGGTCACATCGTGGTGGCGACCCTGGCCGCCCTGGCACGCGACGCGAAGATCGACCCGGCCTCCGTCGAAGACGCGTTGAGACGCTACGACATCGACCCCGACGCTCCGGCACCCTGGACCCTGTGACCCGGGCTGTGGGCCCACCGACCCATTTTCCTTCACACCGGTCTCGTTCCGCCCGATAGACATGTGGTCGTAGAAGGGTGAAGCCACGAGGGGGACGAACCGACCCCGGAACAATCGCTGGAGGCCCCGAGTCTGGGCTTCGATGGCCGTACGCGGGCTGGTGTTCGCCGGGCCGTTGGGTCTCGGCTTCCTCGCCGGCACGACCCTGGCGTCGTTCCTCGCACCACCGGAGGGCACGCTGGGGATCGTCGTGTGGTGGACGGCGGTGGTCGGTGTCTCCACCGTCGCCGCCACCCTGACCGACCGCCTCGCCCGCCGCCTCCTCCCCCTGGCGGTGCTCCTCCGGATGACCATGGTGTTCCCCGACCGGGCGCCGTCCCGGCTACGGGTCGCCCGTCGTGTGGGCAACGTCGCCGACCTGAAGCGGCGTGTCGCCGAGGCGCAAACGGCCGAGAATCCCGACCTGGGCGAGGCCGCCGAGCTGATCCTCTCACTGGCCGCGGCCTTGTCCCAGCACGACCGTCGCACCAGAGGCCATGCCGAACGAACCCGTGCCTACACCGAGCTCCTGGCCGAAGAGCTCGGCCTCTCCGAGGACGACCGGGACCGGCTGCGGTGGGCAGCCCTCCTCCACGACGTCGGCAAGCTCGAAGTCCCCGCCGAGATCCTCAACAAGGACGGGCCCCTCGACCCCGACGAGTGGGAGGTGGTGCGTCAGCATCCGATCCACGGGATGAAACTCGTCGAACCGCTCATCCCATGGCTGGGTGAGTGGGCCAAGACGATCGAACATCATCACGAACGCTGGGACGGGTCGGGGTACCCCCACGGCCTCGCGGGCACCGACATCTCCTACGGTGCCCGGATCGTCGCCGTCGCCGACGCCTACGACGTGATGACGAGCGGACGCGCCTACAAGGCCGCGATGAGCCCGGCCGGGGCCCGCCGGGAGATCGCGGCGATGGCCGGAACCCAGTTCGACCCGACCGTGGCCCGCGCCCTCATGAACGTGTCGCTGGGCAAGCTCCGCTGGGCGATGGGTCCCCTCGCGGTGCTGGCCGAGATCCCCTTCCTCGGCGGGATCGAACGTCTGGGCCGGGACATGGTCACGGTCATGGCCACCTCGGCGGTGATGACCACCGCGGTGCTGTCGGGGGTGGTGACCACGCCGATCAGCCCCGTCCAACCTTCGGAGGTCGCCGAACAGGTCACCGAGATGGTGATCGCCTCGGCAGGACTGCGTCCGGTCGGCCCGGTCACCCGTCCCCGGCTGTTCGACATCCCCGACACCCTCCCCTTCGAGGATCCGTCGGTGACCGACCCGCTGCCCGTCGCCGGTACGCCCACCCCGTCCGGCGGGTCGCCGGGGACGGCTGCCCCGCCGACTTCGGACTCCCCCAACCTCCCCGGTTCGGGAG
>WFOA01000075.1 GCA_015488325.1 Acidimicrobiia bacterium
CCACCTCGGCACAGCCACCGCCCCCAAGGCGGTGAGGACCGCCAGGTAGGAGAGGCCGGTGGCGGCCATCACCCCCGAATAGCCCGGCTCCCGCAAGGAGAAGAAGACCCCGACCATCAGCAGCACCGTCGTCGCCGACAACACCACGAAGGTGAGGGGGAACACCCCGAAGGGGTCCCACAGCCCCGCCGAGACCAGACCCGCCACCTGGACGGCGCCGTCGGCGGCGGCCCCGACCGCCCCGGCGACGGCGAGGCTCCGCAGCACCGTCCGGGGCAAGGTCGGGTCGACCAGGAACCAGTGCCCGAGCAGCATCTCGACGGTGATGGCGCCGAGCGCCACCGTCCCCGTCACCGCGGACGGCCAGCCCCCGGCCGGACCGGCCACGCCGACCGCTCCGCCGGCGGCGACCGCCAGGCTCGTCCAGGCGACCGTCGGGGACCGTCGAGCCGTCACCGACGCCACCACCGACGCCCCTAGCGCCACCCACGACCACGGCCCGGCCCCGAACCCGACCATCCCCGCCGCCACCACGGCGACCACCCCGGCGACCAGCCACGTGAACCCGACGCCGGCGGCTCGGCGCCGGACCGTCCAGGCACCGGCCGACGCCAACCCGGCGGCCCAGATGGAGAGGAGGATGAGAGGCAGTGACATGGGTGGAGGAGCCGGCGGGAGTATACGTCCCGCCCCGGCCGCCTCAGCCTCCCCCGAAGGAGGCCAGCTCCACCAGCACCGCATCGGAGACGGCGGCGGCTCCGCCCAGGACGACCACCCGGCCCGGGCCGAGGCGGGTCAGCTCAGCGCGGGTCGCCGCCGGCACCGACGTCGGAGACACCAGCAGGATCGGCCCTCCCCCCGCCGCCGCGGCGCTCCCGCCGGCGAGGGCGTCGGGGAAGTTCTGCCCCGTCGCCACATACGCCACCGGCACCCCCGGCGAGAACGTCGCCGCCGAGATCGCCGCCGCCGTCGCATACCGGTCCGCCCCCGCCAGACGCACCACCGGACCCGACGTGTACGACGAAAGCTGAGACGCCACGGCCTCCGACACCGCCCCCACCCCACCCAACACCACGATCTTGCCCGGAGACAACCGGGCCAACTCCGCCGCCGTCGCCGCCGGGATCCCCGACGACGTCACCAGCAGGATCGGGCCCCGACCGGCCGCCGCCGCGGCACCGGCGAGGGCGTCGGGGAACGACGCGGCGGTGGCGACGTAGGCGACCGGCACCCCCGGCGAGAACGTCGCCGCCGAGATCGCCGCCGCCGTCGCATACCGGTCCGCCCCCGCCAGACGTTCCGGCACCGCACCGTCGTAGACGAGGGAGGTGGAGATGTTCTTGCCCTGGTTCCGCACCACCTCCACCGCCTCGACGTGCACCCGCCGGTAGTCCGGATACGAATACAGGTACGACACCTCCACCCGGTAGGGCCCGGCGGTCGACAACACACCGCCGGGGATGTACCCGGGGAGGCTGTAGGAGAGAGGCGGGCCGCCCGGGTACAGGCCGATGTCGTCCCGTCGGGACTCGTAGACGAGCCTGCCCGCCGGGTCGTAGATCCGGGCGACCAGGTCGCCGAGGGTGGACACGTTGCCTTCGGCCACCACCTTCTGGCGGAGGTAGATGCCGGTGTTGTACACGTCCACCTCGGCCCAGGTCCGGGCGTCGCGGTTGATCGTCGCCGACCCCGACGCCGCCGCCGCCCAGTCGATCGACTGGGTCAGCAGCTCGAGGGCGATGTCGCCCTGGCTCACCCCCTGGTAGGTCTGGGCGGCGTTGGCGGCGTTGATCTGCGGCAGGAAGTCGAGGATGTCGAAGTCGAAATACACGATCCGCCCCGACTCGTACCTGGTCGCCTGCGCGGCCGTGTAGCCGTCGTACTGGGAGGCGTCCACCCCTTCCGCCGAACCGGTACCGGGCGGGATCGAGAACCGCAGCAGCGACGTGGCGTTCGTGTTGAAGAGCCGGGTGAACTCGGCGCCGGCGCCGGTGGGCCGGTCGAGACGGATGCCGGAGATCCCGAGGGATGCGGTGGTGCCGGCGACGATCGGATGCGCCGCCCCGGCCGGGTCGTCGGTCACCGAGAACTGCGTCGGGGTCGGATCGTTGATGAACAGCGTCTGGAACGCCTCCGACAGCGGCCCGTACTCCCAGGCCGCGCTGTTCAGTTCCCGGGCCCAGAACTCGAAGCCGCCGTCGGGATTCGACCAGCAGGTCCACGACGCCGCCAGGTTCGACGTCGAACGGGGATGGTTGGCGCCCGTCCACCGGCATCCCGGTCGGGGCAGCATGCGCGGTGAGATGAACGCGGCGACCAACCCGCCACCGGCCGCCACCCAGTCCCGCAACACCATCGACGCCCGGGCGTTCATCACCCGGGTGAGGGGCAGCACGACGACATCCACCGAAGCGAGGGCAGCCGGGTCCTCCAGGTCGGCGTCGTCGAAGGTGACGACCGTGTAGCCGGCGGCGGCGAGGGTGCTCGCCACCCGGGGAGGCCGCTCGGTCCACCAGCCGAGCTGAGCGAAATTCACGTAGGTGGCCTCCGAATCGACGACGGCGACCGTCACCGGCGCCGCCCCGGCAAGAGGAGCGGGCGCCACCAACCCGGCGAGAAGGGTGAACGCCGCGACCAGGATGCCGAACCGCCGCATGGTCTCTCTATCGGCCGTCGGGGCCCGCATCTGAACCGGTCACTTCAGGTAGGCGTTGAGGGCCAGCTCGACCTCCGGGGAGACCACCCCCACACCGCCGAGGACCACGATCTCCGACGGCGCCAGCCGGGACAGTTCGGCGGCGACCGCCGTCGGGATGTCGTCGCTTCGCAACAACAGGATCGGCCCGCCGGCCACCCCGGCGGCGGCACCGCCCGCCAGCGCGTCGGGGAAGTCCGACCCCACCGCCACATACACCCGTTTGGCACCGGCGGGGAACGCGTCCTGGGAGGCGGCGACGGCGGTGGCGTACCGGTCCACACCGGCGACCCTCCGGGTCGGGGCGACGGCCCCGAGTTCGGCCACCACCGCATCGGACACCGCAGCCGGTCCCCCCAGGACGACGATCTCGGAAGGCGCGAGCCGCTCCAGCTCGGCACGGGTGACGGCCGGGAGGACGCCCGGGTCGGTGAGGAGGAGCGGGCCGCCCCGGGCGACGGCGGCGGCCGCGCCCGCCAGGGCGTCGGCGAAACCCAACCCCGTGGCGACATACACGACCGGCGCCCCGGAGGGGTACCCCGCCTTGGAGATCTCGACGGCGGTGGCGTACCGGTCCGGTCCGGCGAGGCGTTGCACCGAAGACACGAGAGCACCCAGCTCGGTTTCGACCGAACTGGAGACCGCCCCCGCCCCGCCCAGGATCACCACGGTGTCGACCCCGAGACGTCCCAGCTCGGTCTTCGTCGCCGAAGACAACACGTCGGGACGGGTGAGGAGGATCGGGCTGCCCTTCGCACCGGCCAGGGCCGCTCCGGCCAGGGCGTCGGGGAAGTCGGTCCCGGTGGCCAGGTAGGCGGTGGAGGCACCGGCGGGGAAGTCGAACCGGGACACGGCGGCGGCGGTGGCGTACCGGTCGGCCCCTGCGTACCGCCAGGCGACCGGGACGTCGAGGGTGTCGGCGGCCTGGACGAGACCGTACCCGTAGAACACGTCGAAACCGGGCGCCCCCAGGTCGGCGGCGGCGGTCTCGAGGGCGTAACGGACCTGCCAGCGGCTGGCGGCGGGCTGGAACGCCCGGAAGAGGGCGGCGACCCCGGCGACGTGGGGGGCGGCCATCGACGTCCCCTCCGCCCAGTAGTACCCCCACACCTTCGGGTTCCCGTCGAAGCTCTCCTGGAGGATGCCGTCCGAGTTGGAGACGGACATGTCGCCCCCGGGAGCGACCAGGGACAGCTCGGGACCGGTGGAGCTGTAGGGGGCGAGGACCCTGCCCGGCCCGGTGGCGCCGACGGCGATCACCTCCGAATGGGACGCCGGGTAGGCCACCGGCGCCGACGGTTCGTTACCGGCCGAGGCGACCACCACCACGTCCGCCGCCACCGCCCGTTCGATCGCCGCGTCCACCACCAGGTCGCATCCTTCGGCGCAGACCGACGTCGTCCCGAACGAGATGTTGATCACGTCGGCGCCGTTCTGGACCGCCCAGTCGATCCCGGCCGCCAGCGCCGACGACGTCGCCGACGAGCCGTTCGGCGACACGTCGCCGGTGATCCGCACCGGCATCAACGCCACGTCGGGGGCGGTGCCCGCCACCCCGACACCGTTGTCGGTGCATTGGGCGATCGTCCCGGCGACGTGGGTGCCGTGACCGGCGTCGTCGTCGGCTGCGCCGGGGCCGGTCTCCCCGGTGAGGACGTTGTATTCGGCGACGAAGGTCCGACAGGTCAGGTCTTCACCGTCGCGGGCCACACCGGTGTCCAACACGGCGACCACCACCCCCGCACCGGTGGACCGGTCCCAGGCGGACGGAGCCTGGATGTCGGGGAGGTTCCACTGTTTCGGGTAGAGGGGATCGTTCGGGACGGCGGCGGGCCGGTAGAGGTATTCGGGTTGGGCGGCCACCACACCGGGCATCGTCGCCAGCCGTGCCGCCTCGCGCCGGGGGTCGGACCCGGACGGGACACGGACCCGCACCCAGCCGTCCACCGGAGACGACAGGGCGGCGAACCCGGACCGGGTGGCCGAAGGCTCCACCTGCACGAGGACGACTCCGGGGACGACCTCCCCGGGCCGGTCCGACTGGGCCGACGCAGCGGCGGGGAGGGCGGCGACCCACGCCAGCACCGCCAAGAGCGTGAACAGGCGACGCACGGCCCGGGAGCCTATCAGTCGGCGAAGGTGGCGAGCTGATCGGCGACGGCGGCGGACACGACACCCTCCCCACCGAGGATGACGACGTCGGTGGGGCTGAGCCGGGTGAGCTCGTCGGCGACGGCGGCAGGGATGGTGTCGGTCTCGACCAACAGCACCGGTCCCGCCACCACGCCGGCCGCCGCCCCGCCCGCCAACGCGTCGGGGAAGTCGTCGCCGACCGCCACGTAGGCGACCGCCACGTCGGGGGCGAAGGTGTCGGAGGAGAGGACGGCGGCGGTGGTGTACCGGTCGCCGCCGTCGAGTCGGCGCACCGTGGGGGCGTAACGTCCGAACTCCGTGAGCTGCCAGTCGGGGATGTCGCCCGGAGACCCGACCACGACGATCTCGGACGGCCCCAGACGGGTCAGCTCATCCCGCAGGGCGGTGGGGATGACATCCGGATGGGTGAGCAGCAGCGGAGCTCCGGCTTCGGCGGCGGCGGCGGCCGCCACGACGGCGTCGGGGAAATCGAAGCCGGTGGCCAGGTAGACGACCGACACCGGCTCCGGGAAGGCGGCGCGGGACAGCTCGACGGCGGTCTCGAACCGGGTCGGACCCCACCGGCGTTCCACCGTGGGCGCATAGGCGGCGAGCTGGTCGGCGACGCCGGAAGAGACGACGCCTTCACCCCCCAGGATGACGATCGTGTCGGGGGCGAGGCGGGTCAGCTCGTCTTTGGTGGCGGTGGGGATGAGGTCCCGGCGGACCAGCAGCACGGGGGCTCCTTCGGCGGCGGCGGCGGCCCCGCCGGCGAGGGCGTCGGGGTAGTTCTCCCCGGTGGCGACGTACACGACGGAGGCACCGGTCGGGTACGACCATCCCGAGACGGCGGCGGCGGTGCCGTACCGGTCCTCCCCGGCCAGGCGGACCGCCTCCTTGAAACCGTCGATGGCGTACACGAAATGTCCCTTCAGACCCAGCTTCGTCTTGAACTGGCGGCCGGTGTAGCTCTGGCTCACCGGGTCGCCGCCGACGGTCCCCTCCACTCGGATGTCGCTGGGACTCCCCGACTCGTAGGTGGCGGCGATGAAGATGTTGGTGACGGTGTCCATCCCGAAGATGGCGGCCAGTTCGTCGACGGTGAAGGTCTCACACCAGCGGATGTAGGAGCGGGTGCAGTCGGGGGAGGCGTAGCGTTCGCTCCACGGGTCGGGGACGGTCGACAGATAGGGGTACTGTTCGGGATCCGACCCCCAGACGTCGGTGACGTTCTCTGTGGCTCCGCCGCTCGACGAGAAATAGTAGGTCTCGGCCATCTTCGTCGAGCCTGCCGGGTAGACGACCACCTGGCCGGCGGTGTCGTCCACCGCCGCCTTCCAGGCGGCCCCGTAGAGGGCGTTGCCTTCGGTCCGCGAGCTCCATCCGAGATACACCTGATCCAGCGTCGTCCAGACCAGGTGACAGTCGCAGTCGTAGCGCAGGCCGCCGTTGCCGGCGTACACGGTCGACGCGGCCCGGTTGGCGGCGATCCGCGCCCCGTAGGTGCGGGCGGCCACCGCCTGGGCCTTCAGCGCTTCGGCCGGCCAGGTGAGGGGCACCTCACCGATCCCGTAGACGTACTCCTCCAGGGTCAGCTCCACCGAGACGTGGAAACCGGCGTCACCGTCGGTGATGAACACCGTCCCCCGGGCGAAGGTGCGTCCCAGCCCGGGGAAGTCGATCTTCGTGTTGGGCTGGTCGGCCCACACGATCGAGTAGTAGCAGGGTTCGGGACCGGCGACGACCGTCCCGTCCCGGCGGAGGGTGCAGGAGGCGCCGTCCCCGGTGATGCTCCACGTCTCCCCCTCCTGCATCTGATAGGAACACGACCCGGCCGTCTCTCCGCTCCGACAGATCTCGGCGGTGCCCGACAGCACCGAGAACGTCTCGGAGGTGAGGTCCTGGTTCACGCCGACACGAAGCGGATCGGGAGGAGTCGGAGAGGTCGTGGAGATGTCGGCGAGGCCGGTACCCGTGTAGAAGTACGACAGGATCTGGTCGTAGGTGTAGCCGTCGTCGGCCATCCCCCTGGCCCCCCACTGGGGCATCCC
>WFOA01000076.1 GCA_015488325.1 Acidimicrobiia bacterium
ACGGTGGTGGGCCTGCGGGACGCCCTCGCCGCTCGGGGGCTCCGGGTGGTCACCTTCGACTATCCCTATGCATCCGAGGGCCGTCGTCTGCCGGATCGCGCATCTCGGCTCGTCGCCTGCCACCGGGCCGTCGTCGAATGGACCCGCGACACCTGGGGTGGAGATCTCGTGCTGGCGGGCAGGTCGATGGGCGGTCGGATGGCTTCGGTCCTCGTCGCCGACGGGACCGTATGTTCGGCGCTCGTCCTCTACGCCTACCCCCTGCATCCGCCGGGGAGACCCGACCGGCTGCGTGTCGACCACCTCGACTCGGTGACGGTGCCGACCCTCGTGCTGCAGGGGAGTCGGGACGCCTTCTCCCGCCCGGACCTGTTCGACCTCCATATCCGGTCGCGTTTCGACGTCGTCGACGTCGCCGGTGCCGACCACTCCTTCGAGGTGAAGGACCGGACACCGGGAGAGGTCTACGCCATGGTGGCCGCCGCCACGGTCTCGTGGCTGGAGAGGACGGTCGGCGGACGGCGGTCGGCTTGGAATGGCCCGAAGGGTGAGGCATAATCGAGGCTCAGGTTTTCCCCCTCGAGGAGTCCTAGTCATGGCTGAGATCACGCTGCGCGCCCAGGCGGGCCGTCGTCCCGGAAGCCGCGAATCGCGGCGGCTTCGGCGGGCCGGGTTGGTTCCCGCGATTGTCTACGGGCGCGACCTCGAGCCGATCCCGGTGGCGGTCGACCACCACGACGTGTACGTGGCGCTCCACACCGAGGCCGGGCTCAACGTCCTCATCAACCTCGAGATCGAAGGTCGCGAGCCGGTCCTGACGATGGCTCGTGAGCTCGACCGTCATCCGTTCCGCAACCAGATCCGCCACATCGACTTCGTCCAGGTCTCCCTCACCGAGACCGTCACCACCGAAGTGGCCGTCCACCCGGTCGGGGAAGCCGCCGGGGTGAAGGAGGGGGGCATCCTGTCGATGGTCCGGAGCCTGGTGGAGATCGAGGCGCTTCCGACCGCGATCCCCCCGGCCATCGAGGTGGACGTCTCCGAGCTCCGGATCGGCGACGCCCTCCGGGTGGCCGACCTCCCCGAGATCGAAGGCGTCACCTACCTGGAGGATCCGGACGAGGTGGTCGTGAGCATCACCGCCCCGGCGGTGGCCGAGGTGGCGGAGGTCGAAGAAGAAGAGCTCGTCGAGGGTGAAGAGGCGGAGGCCGCAGCCGAAGGCGAGGCGGCCGGAGCCGAAACCGAGGACGAAGGCGCCGAGTAGGCCGGTGCGGATCGTCGTCGGGCTCCGCAACCCGGGGTCCGAGTACGAAGGAACCCGGCACAACGTAGGCCACGAAGTGGTCGCCGCACTGGCACGCCGCCACGGCGGGACGTTCCGGCGGATGCGGCGGACTCGATGCGAGACCGCCACGGTGGAGATCTCGGGTCGCAAGGTCCTGCTGGCCGCCCCGATGGTGTTCATGAACCAGTCGGGTGGGCCGGTCCGCTCCCTCGTCGACTACTACCGGCTCCCCCTCGACCATCTCCTCGTCGTCCACGACGACATCGATCTCCCCTTCGGCCGGCTCCGGCTCGTCTCCGGGCGGGGGAGCGGCGGCCACAACGGCGTTCGATCCCTCGAGCGGTCCCTCGGCACCAACCTGTTCGCCCGGCTCAAGGTGGGGGTGGGGCGTCCCCCGGGGCGGATGGACCCGGCCGTCTACGTGCTTCGGCGCTTCTCGCCACGGGAACGTCCCGAAGTGGACCTCGTCGTGGAGGACGCCGCCGACGTCGTCGAGACGTGGATCGTCGACCCCGAAGCAGCCCGTGAGCTCGCGGGACGCCGGCGTGCATCCCCCGGCTGACGGCTGCGGTGAGGTCAGACACCGAGAATCTGGTGTAGACCTGGACGGGACGAGCCGATAGCCTGATGGTCGGATCAACCCGGGTCGGGGCGGTGGGCTGGCGACCGCCTGGGGAGTGGGAGCATTGCGCGTGACGAAGTGGACAACGACACGGCGCCCGGGTGGGCGCTCGGAGGACGGCGCGGCCATGATCGAGATGGCCCTCGTCTTCCCCATCCTGGTGCTGCTCATCGTGGGTCTCCTGGAGCTGGGGATGGCGTTCAAGGACTTCCTCACCGTCTCTCACGCCGCCCGCGAAGGGTCCCGGGTGGGTGCGTTCGTCGGTGACGCCCTCGACGCCGACTGCCAGATCCTCCTTGGCACCGTGGCCGCCCTCGACGCCGCCGACATCAGCCGACTGCAACGGATCGAGATCTACAAGGCGGACAGCGACGGGAACCAGATCGCATCGAAGACGAACGTGTGGACCTACCAGGCCGGTGACGTCAACGACTGCGCCAGCTGGAGCGAATCGGTTACCTGGCCGTCCACCACCCGGCAGGTGACGGTCGGGTCGACACCCCTCGACATCATCGGTGTTCGCGTGATCCTCGACCGAAACTGGATCACCGGATTCCCACCGTTCGTCGGCAGCTACACCCTCAACGAGACGACGATCATCAGGATGGAACCGGAGGCGTTCGAATGACCAGGGAACGGCGGCTCCGGTGGCGCCTGCGTGTGCGCGACCGGATCGAAGACGAACGAGGCGCCACCCTCATCTGGGTGGCCTCGATGATGACCGTCCTGTTGGGGATGGCGAGTTTCGCCGTGGATCTCGGCTGGGCCTACCTGAACCAGACGAGGCTCCAGCGGGCGGCGGACGCGGCCGCCCTGGCCGGGGTCGTGTACCTGCCTGGGTTCCTGTCCGAGGCGACCGCCGACGCCCAGGCCGCGGCAGGCGCCAACGGCTTCCCCGTCGGCGGGAACACGACGATGACGGTTACCCAGCTCGCCGACAACAAGCTCGAAGTCACCCTCACCACCAAAGTGCCGACCTTCTTTCTCCGGGTGTTCGGGATGAGCGAGTTCACCCTGGCTCGGAAATCGACGGCGGAGTACGTCAAGCCGGTCCCGTTGGGGAGCGACTCGAACGTCTTCGGCAACGGGAATGACCCCAGCCAGTACTTCTGGGCCGGTATCCAGGCTCCCTACACCCAGAAGCACCAGGGAGACCCCTTCGCCACCAGGTGCATCGAGAACTCGTCCCCGTCGGCGTGCACGTCCACCAACCCCGACTACCGCCCCGAGGGCTACTACTACGCCATCGAAGTGGCGAGCGGTGTTGCCAACGTCACCGTCGACATCTACGACGCCGGCTTCTACCAGAGGTCGAGTCTCGACGAGGAGACCGGCGACACCCGGGTCGACTACAACCACGCGCCGGACTTCACCACCAACTTCGCTCTCTACGGCGTCGACGCCACGCCCCAGGATCCGACCGATAACCCGCCCCTGGGATGTCAGCTTTCCGTCGGTGCCGAGCAGAACCCCTCGACCTACAAGAACCAGTGGCGGACGATCTCCTGTCCGGCGCTGAGCGGGCCCGTCACACCGGGGATCTACGTGTTGCGGGTGTGGACCACCGGGTCGTACGCCGCGGCGTCGAACCATTACGCCGTTCGGGCCAACGCCGGGTCGGGACCCGACCCTCGGGTCTACGGCATCAACGACATGTCGATCTTCACGAACAGGATCAGCGGGACGGCCACCCTGACGTTGGCCGAGGTGGCGGAAGTCCACGCCGGGAAGAAACTGGAGTTGTCGTTCTTCGACCCCGGTGACGCCGACGGCCCCACCAGCTTCGTCGTGAAGATGCCGGACGGAACTACCGCCACCTGCTCGTGGTACGCCGAAGACGAAAACGGTGTCATCACCGCCAGCGGGTCCGGAGCCTGCGACATCGACACCACCGGGCGGATCTACAACGGCCAGTGGATCGTGGCGACGGTGGACATCCCCGCCACCTACACCTGCGGCGCCAACTGCTGGTGGACCGCCCAGCTCAACATGAACAACGCCCACGACCGCACCACCTGGAAGGCGCGGGTGATCGGCAACCCGGTGAGGTTGGTCCCCAATGGTCCGTGACCGTCTCCCCCGAGGCGCCGAGGACGACGGCAGCGCCGCCGTCGAGTTCGCCCTCATCTTCATGACGCTGCTCATGCTGGCGATCGGGGCCTTCGAATACGGGATGGCGTTCCGGGACTGGCTGAGCGTCACCGCCGCCACCCGGGAAGCGGTCCGGGTCGGCTCCGCCGCCGGTGACACCGTCGACGCCGACTGTCTGATCCTGGAGGCGGCCGCCGGCGCGCTTCAGGCCATCAACTCGGGAGACGTCTCCGAGCTGTGGATCTACGAGTCCGACTCCAGCGGTGCACTCGGTTCCAACCAGCAGCGGTACCGTCCTGCCCTCCCCACCGACGACCCGGCGACGCTGCGGTGCGGCACCTGGTACCCGATCATGCAGACGTGGCCGGAGGCGAGCCGCGACAACGACGGCGCCGTCCGGGACTGGATCGGGGTACGGATCATCTTCGACCACCAGTGGATCACCGGGTTCCTCTGGTGGAACGGGACCACCCAGTGGACCGACGACGCCGTGATGCATCTCGAACCCGACGTGTCCTGACCGGCCCGGCGCTACCGTCGGAGTCCTCCAACGGAGAGGGAGGATCGCGGTGACCAGGTACGTCGGAGCCCTCGACCAGGGAACCACCAGCACACGGTTCATGATCTTCGACGCCGCCGGGCAGGTGGTGGCGTCGGACCAGCGGGAGCATCGTCAGATCTTTCCCCGGCCCGGCTGGGTGGAGCACGACCCCCTCGAGATCGTCGAACGAGCCTGGCAGGTGATCGATGGGGCGCTCGGCGCGGCAGGGATCGACGCCAGGGAGCTGGCGGGAGTGGGGATCACCAACCAGCGGGAGACCAGCGTCGTCTGGGACCGGGCGACGGGCCGGCCCGTCGCCAACGCCATCGTCTGGCAGGACACCCGCACCGACGAGCTCTGCCGCAACCTGGGTGGTCGGGACGGGGCCGACCGGTTCCGGCCGGTCACCGGTCTGCCGCTCGCTACCTACTTCTCCGGCCCGAAGGTCCGCTGGATCCTGGACGAATTGGACCTCCGGGGGCGGGCCGAACGGGGCGAACTGGCCTTCGGCACCGTCGACTCGTGGCTCACCTGGAACCTCACCGGCGGCGTGGACGGTGGCCGTCACGTCACCGACGTCACCAACGCCTCCCGCACCCTCCTCATGGATCTCGCCACCTTGAGCTGGGATGCCGACCTGGCGGCGGAGATCGGTGTGCCCACGCCCATGCTGCCCGAGATCCGACCGTCGGTGGAGGTGTACGGAACGGGGGTGGGCGCCCTCTCCGGGGTGCCGATCGCCGGGATCCTCGGCGACCAGCAGGCCGCCCTGTTCGGCCAGACCTGCTTCGAACCCGGGGAGGCGAAGAACACCTACGGGACGGGCTGTTTCATGTTGCTCAACACCGGAACCGAAGCCGTCCCGTCCGCGAGCGGGCTCTTGACCACCGTCGCCTACCGGATCGGGTCGCAGCCCCCCGTCTACGCCTTAGAGGGGTCGATCGCCATCGCCGGGGCCCTCGTCCAGTGGCTTCGGGACAACCTGGGACTCATCGCCTCCTCCGCCGAGGTGGAGACCCTCGCCGCCGAGGTGGAGGACAACGGGGACGTCTACTTCGTCCCCGCCTTCTCCGGGCTGTTCGCACCCCATTGGAGGTCCGACGCCCGCGGTGTGATCGTGGGCCTGACCCGGTTCGCCACCAAAGGCCACATCGCCCGGGCCGCTCTCGAAGCCACCGCCTTCCAGACCCGGGAGGTGCTCGACGCCATGCACGCCGATTCGGGGGTGGCGCTCACCGGGCTGAAGGTGGATGGGGGGATGGTGCAGAACGAGCTCCTCATGCAGTTCCAGGCCGACCTGTTGGGTGTCCCGGTGATCAGGCCTCGCGTCGCCGAGACCACCGCCCTCGGAGCCGCCTACGCGGCCGGTCTGGCGGTCGGCTACTGGGACGGGGTCGACGTCTTGAGAGCCCAATGGCGAGAGGATCGCCGCTGGGTTCCCGCCATGGACGACGACGAGCGGGCCAGGCTGATGTCCCGGTGGGCCCAGGCGGTGGAACGGACCTTGGGTTGGGCCTGAGGGACGGTCACAGTCCCTCCGCCGCCAACTCCTCCTCGTAGGCGGCGATAGCCCGTCGGCGCTGGACGTCGGACCAGCCGAGCTCGTCGCCCAACAGCCCGGCGACCGTCGGGGCTGCTCCCCGACCGTGGTCGGCGCTGAACCACCCGAGATGGGTGCGGCGGAGCGCCACGTCGGCGACGGTCGTCGCCGCTTCGTGGCGGGCCGCGTAGACGACTTCGGCGGCGACGACTCCCCCGCCCAAGGGCCGGATCGTCTCGGGTCGGTCCCGCATGATCTCGAGGATCCGGGCCGTCTCCGCTCCGTAACGTCCCGTCACGGCCGAGGCGACCGACGCGGCGACGCCGAGACGGACCAGACCCGACCGGAGAGGTTCGAGGGCGGATCCCGAACCGACCAGGCCGATCCGGTCGGTGCGGCCGGGCCGCCGTACCCCGAGGTGGGCGGCGACGCGGTCGGACGCTTCGGCGGCGATCCGCCGGTAGGTGGTGAGCTTGCCGCCCGCCACTGCCACGTACCCGGGGGCGGGTTCGGCGATGAGATGCTCTCGGGATGCCCGGGCGGTGGACCCCGCCTTCGTGTCGGCGAGGGCGCGAAGCCCGGCGAAGGCGGCGAGGGGCGTGAAGGGAGCGACGTCGAGGTAGTCGACCACATGGCGAATCAGGTAGTCGATGTCTTCCGGGTCGGGCCGGGGATGGGCGGGGTCCCCGTCGTAGGGGGTGTCGGTCGTCCCCACCATGGCGTGGTCCAGCCAGGGGATCACGAACAGGACCCGTCCATCTTCGGTCTCGGGAAGCACGACGGCGTCGTCGCCGATCCCGAGCCGTGAACGTTCGGTGATGATGTGCACCCCTTTGGAGCGCACCAGCCGGAGGTGGGGGGCTGCGGCGTCGACTCCGGGGAGGTCGAAGGCGCCGGTGGCAGCGAGGACCGCCCCCGCTCGGACCTCGAAGAGGGACGCCGACTCGCGGTCCTCCAGCTGGGCGACGTAGCCGTCGCCGTCCCGGCGGAGCCGCCGGGCGCGAACCCGTCCGACCGCCACGGCGTCACCCCGGTACACGGCGGTCTTCGCCAAGGTGACGACCAGGCGGGCGTCGTCGGTCTGGGCGTCCGAATAGGCGAATCCGCCGACCAGCCCTTCGGGTCGCAGCCCGGGGACCCGTCGGAGCGTCTCGGCGGCGTCGAGTCGACGGTGCCGTTCACCTGGGCGGCCGGGACCACCCAACAGGTCGTAGAGGACCAGCCCGGCCCGGAGTGCCAGGGGGGCCCGCCGCCCGCGGGCGAACCATCGGGGTGCGTCGGCGAGTCCCCGGTCCCGGTAGAGGGGGATGACGAAACGCAGCGGGTGGTACAGGAAGTCGGCGATCCTGGCGAGGACCTTCTGTTCGCGCAGGCCTTCGGCGACGAGGTGGAGATCCAGGTGGGGGAGATACCGGATCCCGCCGTGGAAGAGTTTGGTGGAACGACCCGACGTCCCGTGGGCGAAGTCCTCCTGCTCCACCAGGGCGACCCGGAGGCCCCGGTCGGCGAGGTCGACCGCCGCTCCGCACCCGGTGACGCCGCCGCCGACGATGAGCACGTCGAAGGGACCGTCCTCGGAGAGGCGACGAAGGTGGGTGGCGCGGTTCCACGTGTCCGACACCGACCCGACGCTACTGCGGACCGGAGTTGGTGAGAAACGGGTGTCGGTATGATCCGCCCGTGAGCGCGGCACTCTTCACCATCCCCGACTGGCTGGCGCTGGGACGGGTGATCCTGGTGCCCGTCATCATGGTGCTCACCCGTCTGCAAGGGACGGTCGCCCATGCCCTCGGGTACGCGGCGGCCCTCTTCGTGGTCGCCGCCCTCACCGACTTCTTCGACGGCTACCTGGCGCGTCGGATGAAGGTGGAGTCGGTGCTCGGCGCCTTCTTGGACACGACGGCCGACAAGTTGCTCGTCACCGGCACCCTGCTGGCCCTCGTCTCGATCGACCGGGTGTCGATCTGGGCGGCGGTGATCATCATGATGCGGGAATTCGTCGTGATGGCCCTGCGCGGTCTCGTCGCGATCGGCGGGATGCAGGTCCGCCCCTCCGTATGGGGGAAGGTGAAAGCCACCGCCCAGTTCGTCGCCATCGGGTTCTCGTTCCTCCGCTTCCCCGAACGGCTCGGCCCGCTCTACTTCGACCAGTGGCTCATGTGGGCGGCGGTGATCGTCACCATCGCGTCGGGGTGGCAGTACGTCGCCCGGTTCTGGGACACGGTGCGGGCGACGCGCGCCCCGGCATGAGCGTCGTCATCACCGGCGGCAGCGGTGTGGTCGGAGGGGCGGTCCTGCGGAGACTGTCCGGGAAGCCGGGCCGGGTCAAAGCCCTCGTGCGTTCCCCCGGCGGTGCCGCACGGGTCGCCGACCACGGGGCGGAGCCGGTGTTCGGTGACGTGGAGTCGTTCCCGTCCCTCGTCTCCGCCTTCGGCGGCGCCGACGTCGTCTACCACGTGGCAGGGCGCAACGAACTCTGCCCGGCCGATCCGTCGGCCCTGTACCGGGTCAACGTCGACGGGACCCGAAACGTGGTCAGGGCGGCCCGGGTGGCGGGGGTGCGGCGCCTCGTCTACACGTCGTCGGCGGCGACGATCGGGGAGCCCCCGGGTTCGGTGGGCACCGAGGACACGCCCCATCGGGGCTACCACCTCTCCCACTATGAACGCTCCAAGTACCTGGCGGAGCAGGTGGCGTTCGCCGAGGCGGGAGATCTCGAGCTGGTGGTGGTGAATCCGTCGTCGGTGCAGGGACCGGGCCGGGCGTCGGGAACCGGCA
Organism: Acidimicrobiia bacterium; assembly: GCA_015488325.1. Classification (GTDB taxonomy): domain Bacteria; phylum Actinomycetota; class Acidimicrobiia; order Spongiisociales; family ZC4RG35; genus S012-128. Next base: position 8,858 of record WFOA01000076.1, read on the forward strand.
AGCTGTTGCTCGACGTGCTGGCCGGTCGCCTCCCGATCCTCGTCGACACGTGGATCTCGGTGGTCGACATCGACGACTGTGCGGAAGGTCACCTCCTCGCCGCCGCCCACGGACGGCCGGGGGAACGGTATCTCCTCAACTCGTTCACCGTGACGGTCGCCGAAGCTCTCGGTATCGCCCAGATCGTCACCGGTGTCTCCCTCCGGGTGCGGTTCCTCCCCGGATGGGTCGCTCGGGCGGGGGCGGCGGCGGTGGAAGCGGCGGCGCGGGTGGTCGGACGGACACCGCCGGTGTGTCGGGAGATGGTGAGGACGATGCTGCACGGGCACCGTTACGACGGGGCGAAGGCGGAACGGGAACTCGGGGTCCGCTACCACACTCCCGAAGACACCCTGGAACGGCTGGTCCGTTGGGCGAAGACCGAAGGCCTGCTGTGAGGTGACCGATCCGTTTGGTTCCTTCTGGGACGGCGGGCAAACTGCACGGGATGACCGAAGCCCTGTCCTTCACCGACATCGTCCGTCTCATCGAACAGGACATCCCCTTCAACCGGCTCCTCGGCCTGGAAGTGGAAGCGTTCACCGGGGACGCCGTGCAGGTGGGTTTCGACGCTCGGGAGGACCTGATCGGCAACTACGCCCTCCGGGTGCTCCACGGCGGTGTGATCTCGGCCACCCTCGACCTGGTCGGTGGCCTCACCGCCCTCGCCGCCATCCTCGGGGAGATGGAGACTCAGACGCCCGAAGCGTTGGGGGAACGGTTCGCCCGTTTCGGGACCATCGACCTTCGGGTCGACTATCTGCGTCCCGGTGCCGGCGAACGGTTCACCGCCACCGGGGTTCCCCTGCGGGTCGGTCGCCGGGTGGCGGTCACCAGGATGGAGCTCACCAACGAGCAGGAGACCCTCATCGCCGTCGGGACCGGCACCTACATCACCGGCTGATCCGAACACCGACGAAGACGCGATACGATCCGCCGGTCGGATGGCCGCACCTCTCTCTGCCCTCGTGGACCTGTGGCGCCCCACCCACCTCCCCGACGTCCCTGGGCGGTGGGTGGTGGCGCCGGGCGGGCGCGCCTACGCACTCGCCGGGCTGGCCGCCCACGCCGACCGACCCCTCCTGGTCGTGGTGCCCGGAGAACGGGACGCCGAAGAGCTGGTGGACGACCTCGGTCTCTTCACCGACCACGCCTGGCTGCTCCCCGCCTGGGAGACGCTGCCGTTCGAGCATCTCTCGCCGAACTCGTCCACGATGGCGCTGCGGGCAGAGGGACGCCACCGGCTCGCCACGGGGGGTCCGGGGACGGTGGTGGTGGCCTCGGTCCGGGCCGCCATCCAGCGGCTGAGCCCCTCGTCGCCTGCACCGCTCCACCTCGCAGTGGGTGACACGGTCGACGTCGTCGATCTGGCACGCCGCCTGGCGGAGTTCGGCTACGAGCGCACCGATCGGGTGGAAGCCAGGGGCGAGTTCGCTGTCCGGGGTGGGATCGTCGACGTGTATCCGGCCGGGTCCGGCGAACCGGTCCGCCTCGACTTCTGGGGGGACGAGATCGAAGAGATCCGGACGTTCTCGGTGGCGACGCAGCGCTCCGAAGGCACCGTCGGCGACGTCGCCATCTTCCCCGCCAGGGAGTTCCGTCCCGACTCCGACGTGAGGGCCCGGGCCCGGGAGCTGGTGACGTCGGAACCGTGGGCGGCGTCGACCTGGGAGCGTCTCGCCTCGGGCGGGTTCTTCGCCGGGATGGAGTCGTGGATGCCGTGGCTGGTCGAAGAGCGGAGCCTCCTCGACGAAGTCGCCGACCTCGGGGTCGAGGTGGTCGTCGTCGACCCGACCCAAGCCGAAGGACGTGCCGCCGACCTCCGCACCGAAGAGGTCGACCTGGCGAAAGCCCTCGCACCGACCTGGGGTCGCGGCGCTCCCGAAGCGGGGGAACATCCGGCCCTGTTCCTCGGCCTGCGATTCGACGCCGCCCTGGAGATGCCGTCGGTCCCCGCCGGCCCGGCCGACCCGGTCCTCACCGTGCGGAACCTCGACGCCACACCGGGTGATCCGACGTCGGTCGCCGCCGCCCTGGCTCGCCTCGTCGCCGATCGAACGGTGGTCGTGGCGATGGACGGGGCGCCTGCAGCCGACCGGGTGGCCAGGATCCTCGCGGACGAAGGCCTCGGCTTGGGACGGATCGAACGTCTCGACCGGCCACACTCGGGCATCCTCCCGGTGGGCATCCACCGTGGGTTCGTCATGACCGAACCGGCGGTGGCCGTCGTCGGGGAACGGGAGATCGCCGGCCGTCGGAGGGCGCACCGCAAGACCGGGCATCGACGTACCGAGGCGGCCGCGTCGTACCGGGACCTCGAACCGGGGGACTACGTCGTGCATCACCGCCACGGCATCGGACGTTTCGAAGGACTCGTGTCACGGACGATCGCCGGAACCGAGCGGGACTACCTGGTGGTCGCCTACGCCGGTGGGGACCGCCTCTACGTCCCCACCGACCAGCTCGCCGCCGTCAAACGCTACACGGGCGGGGAGTCGCCCCGGGTGTCGCGGATGGGAGGACGGGACTGGTCGGAGACGAAGGCCCGGGTACGCAAGGCGGTGGCGGCCGTCGCCGAACAGGTGGTGGCCCTCCACCGGGCCCGGGCGACGGCGAAGGGGATCGCCTACGGTCCCGACACCCCTTGGCAACGGGAGATGGAGGCCGCCTTCCCCTACGAGGAGACACCCGACCAGCTCCAGGCCGTCGCCGACGTCAAACGGGACATGGCGTCGGACCGTCCCATGGACCGACTCATCTTCGGCGACGTCGGCTACGGCAAGACCGAGGTGGCGATCCGGGCGGCCTTCAAGGCGGTGGAGGCGGGACGGCAGGTGGCGGTGCTGTGCCCGACCACGCTGCTCGCCCAGCAGCATCATCAGACCTTCTCGGAGCGGTTCGAGCCCTACCCCATCCGGGTGGAGGTCCTCAGTCGATTCCTCACCCCCCGCCAGACACGAGAGGTGGTGGAGGGGATCGCCACCGGAGAGGTCGACGTGGTGATCGGAACCCACCGTCTCCTCTCCGACGACGTCCGGTGGAAGGACCTGGGGCTTTTGGTCATCGACGAGGAGCAGCGTTTCGGGGTGGCGGCGAAGGACAAGATCCGCCGGTTGCGGGTCGGGGTGGACGTCCTCACGTTGACGGCGACCCCCATCCCTCGGACCTTGGAGATGGCGCTGACGGGGATCCGGGAGGTGAGCCACATCCGGACCCCACCCGAGGACCGCCACCCGATCCTCACCTACGTCGGGCCGTACGACGACCAGGCGGTCGCCGCGGCGATCCGGAGGGAACTGCTGCGGGACGGCCAGGTCTTCTACGTGCACAACCGGGTGCAGTCGATCGAACGGGCGGTGGCCCACCTCCAGGAGTTGGTTCCCGACGCCCGCTACGTGGTCGCCCACGGCCAGATGCCCGAGGGTCGCCTCGAACAGGTGATGATCGACTTCTGGAACCACGAATACGACGTGCTGGTGGCCACCACGATCATCGAGTCGGGCCTCGACCTTCCCCAGGTGAACACCCTCATCGTCGAACGGGCCGACCTCCTCGGGCTCGCCCAGCTCTACCAGCTCCGAGGCCGGGTCGGCCGGTCGGACCTGCGGGCGTACGCCTACCTGTTCCATCCCCCGGACCGTCCCCTCAGCGAGGAGGCGTACCGGCGTCTGGAGGCGATCGGGGAGGCGACCGACCTCGGATCGGGGTTTCGGCTCGCCATGCGTGACCTGGAGATCCGTGGAGCCGGGTCGATCCTGGGCGAAGTCCAGTCGGGACACATCGCCGCGGTCGGCTTCGACCTCTACACCCAGCTGGTGGCCGAGGCGGTGCAGCGTCTCGAAGGCGAGACCCCGGTCGACGAACCGGCCGAGGTCAGGATCGAGCTGGGGGTGGACGCCCACCTCCCGACCGACTACGTGCCGGAGATGTCGCTGCGCCTCGAAGCCTATCGCCGGTTGGCCCTCGCTCGGGAGGAGACCGAAGTCGACGAGGTGGCGCGGGAATGGGAGGACCGGTTCGGGCCGCTGCCACCGCCCGCCCGGGCCCTCGTCGACATCGCACGGCTGCGGGTCGAAGCCTTGCGGGTGGGGCTGTCGGAGATCGTCGAGCTGCGGGGGGAGGTGCGGCTGGCGCCCGTCGAGCTCTCCGCCTCCCAGGAGGTGCGGCTCCAACGTCTGGAGAGCCGGGCGGTGCTGAGACCCGGCGAACGGGTCCTGTTCCTCCCGACGCCGGACGACCTGGTGGTCGGCCTCATCGAGTTCTGTCGACGGATGTGGCCGGACCGTCCGGCTCCGGTCGGCGCCACGTCGAAGGGGGCCACCGGGGCGGGTTCGCGGTAATCGGGGTCCCGGCCCTACCATGGGCCGTCCGCTTTCCGACGAGGTGAAACCCGTGAAAAAGACCGTGCTCCTGCTGGGTGTGTTCGCCCTCGTCGTCGCCGCCTGCTCGGCTTCCGAAACCGTCGTGGCGACGGTCGACGGGCGCCCCATCACGTTGGCGAGCGTCGAAGAGCTGTTCGTCGCCGACGGCGGGACCGTAGACCGCGCCCAGTTCGCCAGGGAGCTGCGGAACGCCATCGTCGAGACCATCCTCATCGACAAGGCCAAATCCGAGTTCGGTATCGAGATCGACCCCTCCGACATCGAAGTGCGATACCAGGAGCTGGTCGACCAGGTCGAGTCGACGGGGACCTCCTACGAGGAGTTCCTGGCCGCCCAGGGCATCACCGACGTGAGGGTGCGGAGGATCGCCCACCAGTTCCTCATCCAGGACGCCGTCATCGAGGCTCTCGTCGAGCAGGCAGGACCCATCACCGAGGAGCAGATCCAAGAGCGGTTCGACCAGCAGCTCACCCAACGGACAGAAGCCTGCGTGAGCCACATCCTCACCGAGACCGAAGAGGAGGCGCTGGCGGTTCGGGACCGGCTCGAAGCCGGTGAGGACTTCGCCGCCGTGGCGAAGGACGTGTCGATCGACCCGTCGGCAGCCGACAACGGCGGCGACCTCGGCTGCGGGCCGCTCGGCCAATACGTCCCCGAGTTCGCGGTCGGAGCCCTGCAGGCCCCGATCGGATCGCCGACCCTTCCCGTCCGCAGCCAGTTCGGTTACCACATCATCCTGGTGGAGAGCCGCACCGAGCCGGTCCTCGACGACACCGTCCGTGAGGAGATCGTCACCCAGCTGGAGGCCGAACGTCGGGGCTCTCTGTTCCAGGAGTGGCTGCTCGAGACCGTGACCGCCGCCGACGTGACCGTCGAGCAGGAATACGGCGAATGGGTGACTTCTCCGGTACCCGACGTGGCCCCGCCCAGCTAGCCGGTCCAGTCGACGTCGTCGGTCTCGGACCCGGTGCCTTCGACCGGGTCCCCCAGGAGATCCGTGGCCTGTTGGCCGACGAGGAACGTCAGGTGGTGGTGCGGACGTTGCGGCATCCCGCCGCCGAAGAGCTGGCGCGCACCCGGCCGGTGGTGAGCTGCGACGACCTCTACGACACGGGCGACGACTTCGAAGCCGTCTACGAAGCCATCGTCGACCGGGTGGTGGATCTGGCGCGCTCCGGACCCGTCGTCTACGCGGTGCCCGGTAGTCCCCTGGTGGGGGAGCGAACCGTGACGCTGCTCCGCCGGCGGCTGGACGCGGCGGGGATCGACGCCACGATATGGACGGCCGAGTCCTTCGTCGACGCCATCTGCCGTCGGCTCGGCATCGACCCTCTGGAACGGGGCCTGCGGATCCTCGACGCCCATCGCCTCCCCGACCCCCTCCTCGTCGACGGCCCGACCATCGTCGCCCAAGTCGACCATCCGCTGCTCCTCGCCGACCTCTCCGCCCGGCTGGGGACGACCCTCCCCGAGGGCACCGAGGTCTCGGTGGTCGTCGACGCCGGCGGTCCCGACGAACAGGTCGTGCATACCACCCTCGAAGACGTCGACCCGAACCTGGCGGGGCTGCGGACCTCCCTCGTGCTCGACCCCGAGCCGGGCGGGCTGGCCGGCGCCATCGACGTGATGCGGCGACTCCGGCGAGAATGCCCCTGGGACCGCTCCCAGACCCACCACGGCCTCGTCACCAACCTGATGGAGGAGGCGGCGGAGCTGGCCGACGCGCTGGCCGGGCTCCCCGCCGACGGCTCCGTCGACCACGTCGCCTACGCGGCGGTGGAGGACGAACTCGGAGACCTGCTGCTCCAAGTGCTGTTCCACAGTGTGATCGCCCGGGAGCGGGGGGTGTTCGACATCGAAGACGTCGCTGAGAACCTGCGCCGGAAGCTGGTGCGGCGCCACCCCCATGTGTTCGGCGACGTCTCGGTGAGCTCCGCCGAAGAGGTGAAAGCCAACTGGGACGCCATCAAGGCGGAGGAGCGGGGCGTCGAAGGTCCCCGATCGGTCCTCGAAGGGATCCCCACCGGGATGCCGGCCCTCGGTCGAGCCGCCAAGGTGGGGCGTCGGGCCGCCAAAGTCGGGTTCGACTGGCCAGACGCCGAAGGGGTGCTCGACAAGGTACGGGAGGAGCTCGCCGAACTCGAGGCGGTCATCGACCGGCCCGTCGAGGCGTTGGACGAGCTGGGAGACCTGCTGTTCGCCGTCGTCAACCTCGCCCGTCACCTGCAGGTCGAACCGGAGGTGGCGTTGAGGCGGGCGACCGACCGTTTCATCCGCCGGTTCCGGCTGATGGAGGCCGAAGGGGCGCTTCACGGCCTCGCCCTCGACGAACTGGAAGCACGCTGGGAACGAGCGAAGACGGCCGGGACGGAGGGGGTCGTCGGCGAGACCGAAGCCGAGTGCTAGCGTCGCCTCGACAAGGAGGCCCGGTTGTCGATCCCGATCGCTGACATCCGAGCCCGTGAGATCCTCGACTCCCGCGGGAACCCCACGGTGGAGGCCGAGGTCCTCCTCGAAGGAGGCGGCTTCGGCAGGGCGGCGGTTCCCTCGGGTGCCTCGACGGGAGCGCTGGAGGCCGTCGAGCTCCGAGACGGCGGAGAACGTTTCGGCGGCAAGGGGGTCGCGCGGGCCGTCGCCAACATCCATCAGGTGATCGCCCCTGCCCTGGTCGGCCGTGACGCCCTCGACCAGGAAGCCGTCGACCAGGCGATGCTGGACCTGGACGGCACCCCCAACAAAGGGGAGCTGGGGGCCAACGCCATCCTCGCCGTGTCCCTCGCGGTCGCCCGGGCGGCAGCCGCCCGGCTCGACCTCCCCCTGTTCCGCTATCTGGGCGGTCCGACGGCGAGGGTGCTGCCCGTGCCATGCCTGAACGTCCTCAACGGCGGCGTCCACGCCGCCAACTCGGTGGACCTCCAAGAGTTCATGGTCGTCCCCGGCGGGCTCCCCAGCTTCCGTGAGGCGCTCCGGGCCGGCGTGGAGGTCTACCAGGCGTTGAAGAAGGTGCTCGCCGGACGGGGACTGTCGACCAACGTGGGCGACGAAGGCGGGTTCGCGCCGAATCTGGCCACCAACCGGGCGGCGTTGGAGGCCCTCACCGAGGCGGTGGAGGCGGCCGGATACCGGCTCGGCGAAGAGGTGGCGCTGGCCATCGACGCCGCCGCCTCGGAGTTGTTCCGGGAGGGTCGGTACCACCTGGAGGGACGTGAGCTGGAGCCGGAGGCGATGGTCGAGTTCCTGGCAGGCCTCGTCGACGAGTTCCCCATCGTCTCCCTCGAAGACGGCATGGCCGAGGACGACTGGGACGGCTGGAAGGCCCTCACCGAACGGCTCGGCTCCCGGGTCCAGCTCGTCGGGGACGACGTCTTCGTCACCAACGAAGAGATCCTCCTCCAGGGCATCACCGCCGGTGTGGCGAACGCCGTCTTGATCAAGGTCAACCAGATCGGCACCCTGTCGGAGACGCTGCACACGATCGACACCGCCGCCGCCCACCGGTACGGGCGGATGATCAGCCACCGTTCCGGTGAGACCGAAGACAGCTTCATCGCCCACCTGGCGGTGGCCACCAACGCCGGGCAGATCAAAGCCGGTGCCCCGGCCCGGGGAGAACGGACCGCCAAATACAACCAGCTCCTTCGGATCGAGGAGTTTCTGGGGTCGACAGCCCGATACGGAGGATGGGACGTGTTCCGGAGGTCGCCGTGACGCTGATCCGAAAACCGCTGATGGTGCTCGCCCCCGCCGCCGCCCTGGTCGTCGCCCTCGCGATGGTCACCAACGTGGTTCCGTTTCGTCAGCTCGTCGAACAACGCCAACAGGTCGCGGCGGCCCAGGCCCGACTCGCCGAGTTGGAGCGGCAGAACGAGCTACTCCGCGGCCAAGTCGCCGCCTTGTCCACACCCCTCGAGATCGAACGGATCGCCCGGGAGCGGCTGGGCCTCGTCCGGGAAGGTGAGGAGGCGTATGTCGTGCTGGAGCCGGCGGAGACGGCGACGGTCTTCCCCGAAGACGACCTGGAGCCCCCGGCGGAGTCGACCAGCCCGCAACCTCCCTGGTACCAGCGGGTATGGGACTACCTCACCGGGCGTGACCTGCTGCGGTGATCGACGCCGTCGAAGCCCAGCTCGGCCGGCCCCTGCGGGCACCCTCCCAGGTGGTGTCGCGCTGTCACCTAGACCTGCCGGTGGTGGTGGAGGTCCCTCCGATCCTCGACGACGGCACGCCGTTCCCCACCCGCTTCTGGCTGACGTGCCCCCTCGCCACGAAACGGATCGGACGGCTGGAAGGCATCGGTGGGGTGAAGCGGATGGAGGCGAAAGCAGAAGCCGACCCGGTGTTCGGTGAACGGCTGGCCCGTGCCCACCGCCGTTACGCCGCCGAACGCGACGCCCTCGTCCCTGCCGGCGTCGACATTCGGCCCTCCGGAGGGGTCGGCGGCGCCGCTCGAGGGGTGAAATGTCTGCACGCCCACTACGCCGACCATCGGGCAGGGAACGACAACCCGGTCGGGGAGGTGGTGGCGGCATGGATCGAACCTCTCGACTGCCGGGTCCCCTGTGTCGTCGAAGGGCGGCCGAACCCCGACTGGCACGAACCCAGGTAGCCTCGCCTTCGTGCGTGTCGCCGCGATCGACATCGGAACCAACTCGATGCGCCTCCTGGTGGTCGACTCCGACGGTGCAGAACTCGACCGTCGTCAGCATGTCACCGGCCTGGGCCGGGGCGTCGACCTGACGGGCAGACTCGACCCGGAGGCGGTGGAGCGCACCGTCGCCGTGCTCGAAGGATTCGGAACGGTGATGGCCGAGCTGGGGGTGGAACGGGCGAAGGCGGTGGCGACGTCGGCGTGCCGGGACGCGACCAACCGGGAATCGTTCTTCGACCGGGCCGAACAGGCGCTCGGGGTCCGACCCGAGCTGATCGACGGGGAACAGGAAGCCAGGCTCGCCTACCGGGGGGCGACCGTCGACGCTCCCGGACCCGGCCCGTTCCTGGTCGTCGACATCGGGGGCGGGTCGACCGAGTTCGTCTGGGAGGAGAACGGGCGGGTCGTCGGCCGTTCCGTCCAGGTCGGGTCGGTTCGGCTCACCGAGCGTCTCCTCCCCGACCGGCCCGCCACCTTCGACGATCTCGCCACCGCCGGACGCCACGCCGAAGGCCTGTTCGCCCAGGTGGAGGTCCCCGTCGGCGACCGAAGGGTGATCGGTGTGGCCGGTACCTGGACGTCCCTCGCCGCCATCGCCCTGGAACTCGACGAATACGACCGGGAACGCGTCCACCATTCGGTGCTCGCCCGCATCGACGTCGAACGGCTCGTCGAGCGGCTCGCCTCGATGACGGTCGCCGAGACGGCAGCGATCCCCGCCCTCGACCCCGCTCGGGCTCCGGTGATCCTCGCCGGTGCCGTCATCGCCCGGGAGGCGATGCGCCGGTTGGCCGTCACCGACGTGCTCGTCTCCGAACACGACCTCCTCGACGGGCTGGCGGCCTCGCTGACCGAAGCGCCGTTAGCCTGACGGCCGAGCCCGGGTGGCGGAACTGGAAGACGCGCCGGTCTTAAACACCGGTGTCCCCGACGGGACGTGTGGGTTCGAGGCCCACCCCGGGCACGACGGCGTGGGTGCGAAACGAGGCTCCGTGTTCCACAATGGGGTCCGATGACGAGTCCCGCCCTCTCCGACAGCCGCCTCGCCAACCTCGGCGCCCGGGCGGTGGCCGACGCCTACACCAGCCTCTCCCACCGGTTCCGGATCATCACCCGCCGCGCCCGGATCCGGTTCGCCGGCCGGGACTGGGCGGGGATGGCCGCCGACGCCCGGGAACGCCTCGACCTGTACGGGGCGGTCGCCGGCGCCACCGCCGACACGGTGCGGTCGCTCCTGGGGGAACGGGTCGAAGACCGGGTGGTGTGGGCGGCGATGAAGGCGGTGTACTCGGGAGTGATCGCCGACCGGCCCGACTGGGAGCTGGCCGAGACGTTCTTCAACTCGGTGACCAGGAGGATCTTCTCGACGGTCGGCGTGGATCCGCGGATCGAGTTCGTCGACACCGACTACGACGTTCCTCCCCAGCCGCCGCCCACCCCCGTGTACCGCACCTACGACCGTCACGAAGACCTCGCCGAGCTGGTCCGCCGCATCGCCGCCGACGCCGAGGTCGGTGGTGCCTTCGTCGACCTCGCCGCCGACGCCGACCTGGCCGCCGCCCGGATCGAAGAACACCTCCGGGCGATCGGTGCGCTGCGGACCGTCGACCGGGCCGAAGTGGTGTCGTCGGTCTTCTACCGGGGCAAAGGCGCCTACGTGGTGGGTCGCCTGTTCAGCGGCTCCCACACCGTCCCTCTGGTCCTGGCGTTCCTCCACCCCCCCGACGGTGTCGTGCTCGACGCTCTCCTCCTCACCGAGAACGAGGTGAGCATCCTGTTCTCGTTCGCCCGCTCCTACTTCCACGTCGACGCGCCCTCCCCCCACGCCCTCGTCGGGTTCCTCCAGTCGGTGATGCCCCGGAAACGCCGATCGGAGCTCTACATCTCGATCGGTCACAACAAACACGGAAAGACCGAGCTGTACCGGGAGCTGCGCCGCTACCTGGCGGCGACGGGGGAGCGGTTCGAGCCGGCTCGGGGAACCCCCGGCCTGGTGATGGAGGTGTTCACCCTCCCCGGCTTCGACGTGGTCTTCAAAGTGATCAAAGACACCTTCGGCGCACCGAAACAGATCACCCGGCTCGACGTCTACGAACGGTACCGGCTCGTCTACCGGCACGACCGAGCCGGGCGGCTCGTCGACGCCCAAGAGTTCGAACATCTCGAATTCGAACGGGACCGGTTCGACGAGCGGCTCCTCGAACGGCTGGCGACGACCTGCTCCAACACCGTCACCGTGGACCGGGACTCCGTCACCATCCACCATGCCTACGTGGAGCGCCGGGTCATCCCCCTCGACGTGTACCTGCGGGAAGCCGACCCGTCGGCGGCCCGGGAAGCCATGGTCGAGTACGGACGGGCGATCAAGGACATGGCCGCCTGTGGCGTGTTCCCCGGGGACATGCTGTTGAAGAACTTCGGCGTCACCCGGCACGGCCGGGTCGTGTTCTACGACTACGACGAGCTGCGGCTCCTCCCCGAATGCAACTTCCGGCGCATCCCACC